>NZ_JBEFST010000001.1:0-376233 GCF_053483675.1 Mycolicibacterium sp. XJ1819
CGATTCCTTCCAGGCGGCGGTATGAGAACTACGGTCGAAGGGCCCGGTGCTCTACAGTCCCGCGTGGCGGATTTGGTTATTAACCGGCTATGAGCTGGTCTGTACGGCCCGGCCCTCCGCGACCCGGCGACGTTCTCGGGCTTTCCCAACGCCATACAAACTCATCCCAAGGCGGTTGTAGCCCCTTGAGTTGGACTAACCCGACAACACCGTCATGCGGAAAGCAATGCTGCCCCTGTATAGCCCGAAGCGTATGCACGAGGTCGAACCGAAGAATCGCGCGATGACCTTCATTCATTCGGCTACGACACGCCGGCACCGCTAATCAGGTCCCGACTCGTACACCACCTTGGTGGACGCACCACCGACAGCTGCTGTGAGGTAGGAGCTCCTCGCCGAGAATCGCCTACCACCAACGACCAGCACCCCAGATCCGTAGTTGTCCTCCTTAGCCCGCAATTCACGCCCTCACCGCCACGCGAGAGCACTGAGCACGCCAGGAGACGGCCCCGGGCGCCCATCGTCACGTTGGACGGCGGCGCGGACGCGCGGATAAGGTCCATTGCTTGCTATCAAACGATCGGCTGGTTCGATGATCATTTCTATGAGGCGAGCATAATCCCAGGTAAGCAGCATGTTGAGCGCCTGTGCAAATGCATGGCAGACGGATCACAATCAGAGACAGGGGATGCAATTTGACCGATCGAATGAAGTCTGATCAAATCGCTGGTGCACCGCCGCAGGTTATGCCAGGTGGTGTGGCTGAACCGGCTGGGTTAGGAGTCGGGATTGCTAGGTGCCGCCTACACAGGGCTCTATCGACCTTCCGTGGCGGCTGTGTATGTCCACGCTGACAGTGAGGTGTTGCCATGGCCGGACCGTTGAATGGACTTCGCGTCGTCGAGCTCGCGAGCATTGGCCCGGGACCGCACGCCGCGATGATTCTTGGCGATCTCGGGGCAGATGTCGTGCGCGTCGATCGCCCGCCGGCCACGAGTAAAAATGGGCGCGCCCGGCGCATTGACGCCACGTTGCGCAACCGACGGTCGATATGTGCCGACTTGAAATCTGATGAGGGCCGCACGCTGGTCCTTAAGCTCATCGCGAAGGCCGACGTCTTGATTGAGGGTTTCCGCCCTGGAGTCACTGAGCGACTCGGCTTAGGCCCTAGCGACTGTGGCGATGTAAACCCCGGATTGATCTATGCGAGGATGACCGGGTGGGGTCAGACCGGGCCGCGGGCGCAGCAAGCCGGGCACGATATTAATTACATTTCACTCAATGGCGTGCTGCATGCGATCGGCCGTGCGGGAGGACGTCCCCTACCGCCGTTGAATCTGGTTGGCGACTTCGGGGGCGGCTCCATGCTGCTCCTGATTGGCATCCTGACGGCGCTTTGGGAGCGCCGCACATCAGGTAAGGGTCAGACGGTGGACGCGGCGATGGTCGACGGTTCCACTCTGTTGGCCCAGATGATGTGGTCGATGCGGGCCAACGAGCTGTGGTCAGATGAGCGCGGCACGAATCTGCTTGATACCGGCGCTCCCTTCTACGACACCTACGAATGTGCTGACGGACGATACGTCGCGGTCGGGGCAATCGAACCGCAATTCTTCGCCGCACTGGTTGAAGGCCTTGGACTCACCGCCGACGAGCTGCCCGCTCAAACCGACCGCTCTACATGGCCCGAGCTGCGGGCACGGATTGGGGCCACTTTCGCTGCACACGATCGGGACCATTGGGCCGATGTGTTCGCCGGCAGCGATGCGTGCGTGACACCGGTGCTGTCCTTCGCCGAAGCGCCCACCGACCAGCACATAGCCGAACGCGGCACACTCATCAGCATCAACAACGCCTGGTATCCCGCACCCGCACCGCGCTTTTCGCGTAGCTCGCCTGATCCAGTCCGTCCCCCTCGCGAAGTCGGGTCCGACACCGACGCCGTGGTGCGAGATTGGCTGCGCAGCACGCCCACGACGTGATGCCTTGAAGATCAACGGACCCACGTGCGCGGCTGCCGCACACAGTGCGGATGGGCGCGCCGAAGGGTCGCGGCGGTCGCCAACGCCAAAGCGTGGGCTTGAATCTCTATAGAACGGGCTGCGACGGTTGCTGCTACGCGCGGATACCAAGCGAGAACCGGTTCGCCGTCGAAGCTGAACCGAGGAGCCGAAGCCGCGCACAGTGCTGCGTAACCGGTGGAAACAGTTAGCTTGCAGGATGATTTGGCGTCGATGCCCCGGTAACGGGTCGGTTCTTAGACAGAAGTGCTAGGGGGTGTGGGGGTCCCTCCGCGGTGCTGTCAGCTGCCCTGCCAGACCGGTGAGCGCTTCTGCGCGAAGGAGCGCGGGCCTTCCTTCGCGTCCTCTGATTTGAAAACCTGCTTGATCAGTGGGACTTGCATGGCCCACAACTCTTCCTCGATGCGCCCCCCGGCGGCGGCCTGCAAGATGGTCTTGGATGCCGCCAGCGCCAGGGGTGCATTACCAGCGATCTGATTTGCCAGCCGCAATGCCTCGTCGAGGACCTCGTCGTCGGAGACGAGGTGAGTGATCAACCCCAGCCGGAAGGCCTCTTCAGCGGTGATAGGTTGCGCGGTGAAAGCCAATTGCGCCGCGGCGCCGTAGGGCATGCGGCGAGGCAACCGAATAACTGCCCCGCCCGCGGCAAACAAACCCACCTGGGTCTCGGGAATGCCGAACCGCGACCGCTCGGATGCCAGGATGATGTCGCAGATGAGCGCTAGTTCGAGGCCGCCGGCCAGGCAGAAGCCGTCGACGGCAGCGATCAGCGGTTTACGGCTGCCCTCTCGAAGTAGTGAGTACAGGCCCTTCGGCGTGCCCTGCGTAGCAAACTCCTTAAGGTCCATCCCCGAGGAGAACCCCTTGCCGGAGCCGGTGATAACACCGACTGATAGGCCGGGATCTTCATCGAGTTCATGGATAGAGTCGATGAGAATTGATGTCATCGCGCTGTTGATGGCGTTGCGGGCGCCCGGTCTGTTGAGCTGTATTACCAGTGTTCGATCTCGGCGCTCAACGAGAGCCTCAGGATCTTGAGTGTCGCTCATCGTGGCCCGAGGCGGGTCGCGGCGTCGATTCTGATCGTTTCACCGTTGATGTAGCTATTGGAGAGAAGCTCCTTGGCAAGTGAGGCGAACTCGGCAGGGTGGCCGAGCCGTCTTGGAAAGATGACGTCCTTGCTCAGACCTTTCTTCATCGCGTCGGCCTGCTCGCCCTTGCCATAGATGGGGGTGTCGAAGAGTCCAGGGGCGATGGTGTTTACCCGAATCCCGAGTGCTGCCAGATCTCTGGCCACGGGCAGTGTCATTCCGACAATTCCGCCTTTGGACGCCGAATACGCAGCCTGTCCCACTTGGCCGTCGAAGGCAGCCACGGATGCGGTATTCACGATGGCCCCCCGCTCGCCGTCTTCGAGCGGCTCCTGCTTGGCCATCTCGGCAGCGGCCAGGCGGATGCAGTTGAAGGTGCCTAGCAGGTTAACTCGGATCACGAATTCGAATCGCTTGAAGTCGAACGGCTCACCGTTGCGGTCAACGGTCCGCATGGCTCTGCTCAGACCCGCGCAGTTGACCAGGCCGCGCAGGGGCGCGGCCTGGGCGGCAACGGCGACCGCAGATTGAACCGCCTCGGTGTCGGCGACATCTGCGGCTACGAAGGAACCAGCGAGTTCCTTGGCCAACTCCGTGCCAGCCTCCTCATTGCGGTCGAGGATAACCACGTGTGCACCGAGTGCGGCGAGCTCGCGCGCAGTTGCCTCGCCGAGGCCAGAAGCGCCACCGGTGACGATGGTCGAGGCCGATCTCAGATCTAGCATAAATCCTCCGAGTTCAATTGTGCAGGTGCACGTTTCAAGTGGCACGGCCGCCGTGCTGACCAGTGACCACCGCTCATTCTTGCCTTTGCGGTTTTACAGAGGTGGTAACGAACGACCTTGGGTCCGCCGCACCGCCGCGCCACAGACCGTGGATGCACTGCAACAGCTGGGACCGGGACGGCAGGCGCGATCGGGATGGGAGATACACCTCCAACACGAACGAACTCATCGACGCTTGACCAGCGTGGCGGTTCCCAGACCGCCGCCACAGCACATGGTAATGAGCGCCTGTTCGCCGTCGGTATTGCGTAGACCGTGAACAGCCTTTGCGATGAGGGCAGTTCCTGTGGCGCCCAGCGGATGTCCCAGAGCGATTGCTCCGCCGTGGGGGTTGACCAGTGCCATGTCGGCTTTGGTTTCGCGCTCCCAGGCCAAAACCACCGATGCGAAAGCCTCGTTGACCTCGACGAGGTCGATGTTGCTCATCGCGATGTGGTTGCGGTCCAAGATACGGCGCGTGGCGTCGATAGGGCCGGTGAGCATAAGGACCGGGTCAGTGCCCACCAGCAATGCATCCACGAGCTCAGCGACTGGCTGCACTCCCAGCTCAGCGGCGCGCTGTTCAGACATCATCAGCACCGCCGACGCTCCGTCGGAGATTTGCGACGAAGTTGCCGCGGTGTGGACGCCATCCTTTCGGCCGGTCGGCTTCAGAGTCGCCAGGGTCTCCAACTTGGTTTCGCGAATGCCTTCGTCTTGAGTGATCGTGACCGTCTGGCCGGTGGGTTGGCCGTCGTCGCCCAGCACGGGCGCTGTAACTCCGACGATTTGGGAGTCAAACGCGCCGGACTGCTGCGCAGCGGCGGCGCGATCTTGGGACAGTTTACCGAACTTATCGGCCACTTCCCTAGTGATGCCCCACTTTTCGGCCATCCTTTCGGCAGCCTCGAACTGGGAGGTGTATTCATGGTGCGCCCAGTAGCTTCGATTGATGGGCTTGCCGCAATCAGGATCTTTCGGCACGGTGGAGCCCATCTTGACCTGGCTCATCACCTCCACACCGCACGCAAGCACCACGTCGGCGGTCCCGGATGCGATGGCGGCGTATCCGAGCGTGGCTGCCTGCTGCGACGAGCCGCACTGTGCATCCAGCGTAATGGCTGGCACGTGCGACGGCAGACCCGCCGCAAGCCAGCTGTTCCTGCCGACGTTAAGTGCCTGCATACCGACCTGGGCCACGCACCCGGTGATGACTTGATCCACGAACCCGGGATCGATTTCCGCGCGATCGATCACGGCGCGTTGGACTGCACCGAGTAGATCAATCGCATGGACACCGGCCAGCCCACCGTTGCGCTTGCCGAACGGACTGCGCACCGCTTCCGCTATTACGACTTTCACGACTGTTCACCCAACTACTTGATGTCTACATACTATACGTATCCATACTATCTGGCGCGGGCATGTTGAGCAAGCGGCCAAGGCGGGCGCCGCCGATACCGTCGAAACTTGATTGGCCTAGAAGAAGCGTCGACTGCACAGCACAATTCCTGATATCGATGTCGACGCCCTACGACAATGCCCGCCTGACCTGCACCTATTTGCAGTTCTCGCTTGCGGCACAACAGCGTTGGCGGCATCGGTTACACACCGCGGGAGATTAGATCCCTAGCGATGGCTCGAACCTGAATTTCGTCGGTACCACCGTAGATCTGAAGGACCTTCGCATCACGACAAAGCTGCTCGACGTGGTATTCAGACATGTAGCCGTTGCCCCCGAACACCTGGACGGCCTCCAGGCTGACCTCCATAGCCGCCTGTGCCGCATAGAGTTTGACTGCCGAGGCTTCGGCCAGTGAGGGTTTCACTCCAGCATCGGCCATGGCCATGTATTGCAGCAGCAAGTTTTCCACGTTCAGACGAGCGACTTCCATCTTCGCCAACTTGAGCTGGATCAATTGATATTCACCGATGGTGCGACCGAACTGGACACGTGTTCGCGCGTAGTCTGTCGACAGCTCAAGGCACCGTTCGATGATTCCCAATGCCATCGCTGCGACGCTCGCGCGCTCCATGGCAAAGGTTGCGTTGGCACCGGAGTTACGCTCTCGCCCAGCCTCCTTCTTGGGGCTTTCCCTGCGGCCGGCCAGGAGGCGGTCGGGCTCGGCAAAGACATCTTCAAGCTGAAGCTCCCCGGTGGGCGACGAATGCTGGCCCATTTTGCGTAATGGCTTGCTTTGGATCAGACCGGGGGTGCCGCTCTCGAGCACGAAGGTCAAGATCGGGCGCTGCCTGTGGGGAATGCCCGACCCATCGTCCAGTTTGCAGATGAAGACCAATGTATCTGCGTACGGGCCGTTGCTGATGAAGGTCTTACTGCCGTTGAGTAGCCACCCACCGTCGACCGGCCTCGCGGTCGAGCGCATGCCACCGAATGCGTCTGAGCCTGAATCGGGCTCGGTGATCGCCCAGGCGCCGATCTTCTCCAGGGTGAGGAGGTCGGGCACCCATCGACGCTTTTGCTCTGCCGAGCCGCCGCGCAAGATGGCACCGGCTGTCAGGTCGATACTCGTTCCTAGCGCTACCGAAAGACCGGGGCTGCACCGCGCGAATTCCACGAGCGGAACAAGTTTTTCGGCGGCATGCCGCGGTGGGCGCGGACCCCCCGCCATCGCCGCTTCGAAGCGTTCCAGCGCCGCTTGCCCGACACCGAACTCTTTGTAGAACTGCCTCAGAATCTCATAGGGCGGATGGTTTTCGAACTCCAGCGCCTCGCGTTGGGGCACTATCACGGTGTCGACGAAGCGGCGAACTGCTTGCCGGTACATCATCTGCTCTTCTGTCCATTGCAACATCGGGCCTCCTCAGCATTCTGACCGCGGCGTTATCCCTTGATCAGTGATGACGATGAAACACGCTGCGCGCGGATCCGACAAGAGTCATACAGTATGCTACTTGATCATATAGTGCCGTACCATATTGGGTAGAGCAAAGTCTGCAGGCGATTCGCAATGAGCAACAAGACAGCTGGGGCCCAGCGAATTGCACTAGAACCGGTGGGCGCAGTTGACCACGGAACACATTGGGACACTGATGCGCCACGACGGGCGCGTGCGATCGCGCGAGCAGCGCTGCGATCCAACTCTAGCGGTTCGGACGGATGCCCTCATAGAGATAGCTGACGATGGTGTCGGTAACCAACTCAGCGGAAGCCTCGTTCTCGGCCAGACGCCAGCGGTGCAGCGAGGACATCATAGATAACAGTTGAACCGTGAGGAGTTGGTCGTTGACCCGGCGAAAAGATCCGGCCCTAACACCGCGATTGATGATAGAGCGCAGTCGATCGGTGAATGCGGCCTCCTTGGCCCTGATGACCCGCGCCTGCTCCTCGGTGAGCGCGGTCTCAAGCCAAGGGTGCTCCTGGAAATAAACTGCGATGACGTCGGGAATCGCGCCCACCGTCCGCATGATCGCCTTGAGAGTGGCGACAAGTTCTTCCTCAGGGGGCAATCCTTCTGGAACCTCGGCAATATTGTCGTCGAGTCGACCGTAGGCTTCCTGGTAGATGGCGTAGAGCATGTCCGACTTGGACGGAAAGTAGTAGTACAGAGTGCCCTTATTGAGACCGACGTGGTCACCGATGTCGCTCATCGCCGATCCGTGAAAACCTCGGCGCCGGAAAAGGCGCGCGATCTCTAGCACCAGGGACGGGCGTCGTTTACCACTGCTGGCCCGCACCTCTCTCGACACAGATGGCACGAACCGTCTCCCGTCGCCTACGTCGCGCAGTGTTGCGCACAAGCCCTAACCCTCTAGCCGTCGGCACGGCGATCACCCAACTGATCCCTCGCCACCGTCCCTAGCATTGTACGAGATGGTGCTGCCATTCTGGCGGCTCCGTGACGGGAAGTCCATACGTGCGGCTGATTCGTCAGTGACCTGCTGCTGTGAGGCTTCCAGAGATGACCCCACTACCCGGAATTTGATGCGGTGCGCACCCGTCATCCAGTCGCCGGGCGCGCTTATTGCCGCGGCAAGATACACAATTGCGACCGGTACACGGTGGGTGCATTTGACCTGGGTGGCGTCGCTGTCGTGGCGTATTGCGACGGCCTTGGGCTTGACGGATGCCCAGTCGGTTATCTACAGTCCCCTCGCTATTAGAACGATCGGTTGATGAGGGGACGAGTGGCACTTCACGAGGAGTGGAAAGCATGGCGGACCGTCGCGTCACGACTTGAGTTCTGGGCGGAGAAGGACCCCCAACGGCCTTTCCTGCAATGCGCCCAGGACGTCGACGACTCCAGTTGGCTCACCTACGCCGATGTCCACGTGCAGTCCGATGCGCTGGCCGGGGCGCTGGCCGAACTGGGCATCGCCAAGGGAGATCGGGTCGCGATCGTCCTTCCCAACCGCATCGAGTACCTGCTGACGTTCTTTGCGTTGGCGAAACTGGGTGCGATTCAGGTGCCTATCAATCCCTACCTCAAGGGTGATTTTCTCCTTCACCAACTCGCAGATTCCGGGGCTAAAGCGCTTATCGGCGACACGCCGGCGATGATGCACACTGAGGCGATCCTTGACCGGCTGCCGGATCTCCGCGTCATTATCTCCGTCGATGACGATCCCGCCACAACTTCGACAGCCCCGGCCTTTAGGGAGCTTCTGGCTGGCGGCCATCGCGCGCCGACGGCTTCGATCGATCAGTCTGATCTGTTGGCAGTCATGTACACCTCGGGAACGACGGGGATGCCGAAGGGATGCTGCCTTAGTCACGGGTACTACACCGCGATGCTGTGGCCGTGGTACGAGAACGACTGGTTACGCGAAGGTGATCGCACGCTGAGCGCCATGCCCCTTTTTCACCTCGGTGGTCAAGGCATTGCTTTGATGCCTGTGTTAATGGCCGGCAATTCGATTGCCTACCTTGAGCGCTACAGCGCCAGTGGGTTCCTTCAGGCCGCGCGGCGAACCCGCGCCTCAGTGGCGTTTGGGGTCGGGCCGATGGGCACGGCTTTGTTGGCGACGCCTGAGTCTGATGCGGACCGAAATCACTCACTGCGCCTGGCTGTATTCGTGCCGATGGCGATCGAAGCCCAGCATCGGATGGCCGCGAGGTTTGGAGTCGAAGTCATCAGCGAGATGTATGGGCAAACCGAATGCCAACCGATCACCGGTTCACCCATGTCCCGGACACCGGCGAAGCTGGGGAGCATAGGCAAACCCGTCGGGGTGCTCGACGTTCAGCTGCACGATGACAATGGCAGAGAAGTACCGGTGGGTGACGTTGGGGAGATCGTCATTCGACCTCGTGAGCGCGATGTAATGTTTCAGGGATACTGGAACAACCCCCAAGCCACCGTTGATGCATCCCGAGATCTGTGGCATCACACGGGCGATCTTGCTCGTGCTGATGAGGATGGGTATCTGTACTTCGTTGATCGGAAAAAAGACGCAATGCGCCGTCGCGGCGAGAACATTTCCTCGGCAGAGGTCGAAGCCGCGCTGGTGCGTCACCCTAAGATCGCTGCGATTGCCGTGCATGCCGTCCCCTCACCACTGGGAGAAGACGATGTGAAGGCGGTCATTGTGTGTGAATCTGGGGCCGCGTTCGAGCCAGCCGAGCTTCATCAGTTTTTCCGTTCCACGCTGCCGTATTTCGCAGTGCCGCGCTACGTCGAATTCGTTGAGGCACTCCCGATGAGTCCGACAGGACGGGTCCAGAAACACGTTCTGCGCACCAAGGACAACTCGGCGGCGTGGGATTTCGAGCTGCTCGGTCTCAGCATCGACACGACCGAACGGCGTCGGTGACAACGCTGCTGACAGTCAAAGTGCTGGCGAGCAATGAAGGGTGCGCCTTAGGTGGCCAGCATCGATTCGAGATTGGCCTGCAACCGCGTCAAGGTCTGGGCCAATTGTTGGCGATCTTCACGACCGATCCCATGGCGAAGCCGTTCTCGTAGGCGTCGGTCGATCTTAGTGATCGCATCCACATACTCCTGACCCTTATCCGTCAAGTGAATCAGCCACACTCGACGATCGGTGTCGTGGGCCCGCCGCTGGATGGCGCCCATCCGTTCCAGCCGATCGACGCGGCTGCCAAGCGCAGCTTTACCGCCACCTAGCCGCTCCGCGAGCTGGGTCTGCGTGGACGGTTCGCTCTCGGCGATATAGGCGAGCAGGCTGGCCTCGGGCAGAGTCAGACCAAGATCACTCAACGCGCGGTCGTAGACCTTGCGCACTGCCCTGGCCGTCGACATGATCGTTCCGTCGACCCGCCGCCACGGCGGTGTGTCCAGCTCGTGGCTGAACCCCGTCATCGCCTCGTCCTCCTCTCGCGGAAGCCACGCGGCTCGCCTGCCCCGGTGGGGCGCTGGCGCAGGCTCGCTGGCGCTGACACCGCCTCGGGTAGATGCGGCCTCTGGCACCTCTCGTCATTCGTCTTCAGATTCCGTTGTGCAGCGCAGTGCGAACAGCGCGCCTGCTGAATAGGCACTAGTAATGCTTCACATTGTATGGCAGCGCACAACATGCGACGCGCCCCGTCCGACGAGCCGCCAGTGTCCCGGGATTACAGCTTCGACACACCTGCCCACCCCATAAGGCTGGACGCCCGACTGCGGTGAACCGCTCGACTGGTACTTCAACCGACCATTAGAAGTTGGTCCGCAGCTTGTTTAGGTCAGCTCATCAGGCTCATTACCACGGTAGGCGTTCCTGCCCTACTTGATGTCCTTGATTTCATCACACAACTGCGCCGGCCGCGAGACCTCTGTTACGTGAATGCAGCCACCCGATCGACTGACGCTTTCGACGGCTGCGGCGCATCGCCGGCTGCGATTTCCGACGAGGAAGCCATGCTTGCCGCGGCATCGCGATCCCTCATCAATCGCATGGTTGTCGCCTGCCAGGGTGATGGGACCACCGTTTTGCCATGAGTATGGGACCGGGTTTCTCCGGTCGCGGGCCGTGATGTGATGGTGGCCGATGAGGGGCCTGCCGGTCAATCCGACGGAGTCGGATGGGCCGGCTTGCCGGGTCGGGGTTTCTGGCGCTGCCGGTAGGACTCGCCTTCGATGACGAGTTCGTAGGCGGCAGATTGCAGTCGGTCCATCGCGGATTGGGCCAGCAGTGGATCGGCCATCATGGTCAGGATCTCGGGGGGTTCTCGGTTGCTGGTGATGATGGTGGACGCGGTGCGGTGGCGTTCGACGATCAACTCGTAGAAGTCGCTAGTCTCGGTGGCCTCCAGCCGGTGCAGCGCGAGGTCGTCGATGATGAGTAACTCGACGCGGTGCAGTTTGCGCATCTCGTCTTCGTAGCTGCTGTCCAGCCGCGCTCCGCGCAGGCGTTTGAACAGTTTGTCGGCGCGTTCGGTGCACGCTGTGGTGACGGCGAACAGCGATGTGCCCTAATGCGTTGGCCAGGAATGTTTTTCCGACACCGACGGGTCCCATGATGAGCACGTTGTAGGCGTCGGCGAGGAACCGCAGCGAGGTCAGCTCGGCCCACAGCTGCTGGTCGTAGGTGACTGCGGCGGTGTCGTCCCAGGCCTGTAGCTGCATCTGCGGATCCAGATGGGCGGCCTTGGCGCGCAGTTGTGCGGATTTTCGGTCACGCCGGGTGACCTCGTCGGCCAGCAGCATCTCCAGAAAGTCGTGATGCGGTAGCCGATTGGATCGGGCCAGCGCTAACCGCTCGGGCAGGGTGTCGAGCAGCTGGCCGAGCTTGAGGCGGCGCATCAGCGCTTTGAGGTCCGCCGAGACCTCGATCGGCTTGACCGCCGGGCTGGCGTCGGGACGTCGGGCGCCGCTCATGAGGGCCTCCGCACCGCGAAATCAGTCGCCTCACGCACGAACCGCGACGCTGTCGGCGGGGCTGGCAGCAGCGGCAATTGTTCGCCCGCGCCGCGGGTCAGCATCCGCTCGATCAGCCCGACGTCGATGACCTCGGCATCCAGAGCGCGGCGACAGGCGTCATCGACCGCGTCGGCGCCGTGGCGGCGCACCAAACCCAGCAGCCGGTACACCTGGCGCATCTTGGTCCACGGCAACGGATGCTCCAACACCGCCGCCGCGTAAACACCAACATGCTCACCACATGCTGATGCCTTGCGCTGCAACGTATTCAGATCCCGCGTCGCATAGACCGACACCTCGGCCGGCATATCAGCGGGGTCAGTGTGACGGCGCCCGGGTGCCATGACCGGGTGGACTTTGATCAGCTCACCGCGCCAATACAGCTTCACCGTGCGGGTATCGGCGCGGGCATCCAGCCGCCGCCCGACCAACTCACCGGGAACGCTGTAGAGCGCCTTGGCGACCTGTACGTGCCGATCCGGGGCCACCTTCGGGTGAGTCCAGGTCGGAATGTCGAACACCTCATCGGGCACCGGCTTGAGTTCGGGCGCCTCCTCGGCGACGAACACCTCGGCGGGACGCATGCGCGTGGTGCCGTGCACCCGCATGCCCGCCACCTGCGCGCACCAGTGCTCGGCGCGAGCGCGGCAGTCGGCGAGATCCCGAAAGTCTTCTCCGGCAAAGAAATTGCCGCGCACGTACTGCACCATCCGCTCCACCCTGGGTTTGTCTTTTGGGCTGCGGATACGGGTCGGGTCTATCGCGAATCCCCGGGCCTGGGCATACTCGCGGAAGGCGTCATTGAGCTTCGGATCGGTCGCGTCCGCGCGGTTGACGATGGCCTTCAGATTGTCGGGAATCACCGCGGCGAACACCCCTCCAAAGAACGCCCACGCGGCTTCGAACCCCGCGATCACATCATTGAGCGTCTGCCGATACGTCGGCCAGACGAACATGTGCCGCGAATACACCGCGGTGAAAATCAACCCCTGCACCACACGACGCCGACCATCGGCAGCATCGGTGAGCATCCCGAGCCGGCCGAAGTCGACCTGCACCTCCGCACCGGGGTCACAATCGGCCACTCGCACCGTGGTCTTCCGCCGACCAAAGTCCAATTCCGTTACGGCATACCGATGCAACGTCCGATACGACACCATCACACCTCGGCGCCCCAGCAGTGTGTGCACCTTGGTCAGCGTCAGGTCCGCATCCAGCCACTCCTTGATCTGGCCGTGCTGGGCGGCGATGATTTCCCACGGCTCGCTCTTGCCGTTGGGCCGGCTCGGGCGCACCCCAGCAATCACCGCCGCCAACAGCTCATCAGTCAACTGACAAGCATCGCCGTCACGGTCCAGGCCGCACGCGCGGGCCCTGTCCACATAGCGGCGCACCGTCTTGCGGTCCGTGCCCGACAACCGGGCCACCTCCCGCAACCCGCGACCCTCCAACCACAGTCGCAACATCTCCCTGATCTCGATCACCGACACCTCCCGGTAGCTCATTCGGCCAATACAGCGGCCGAGCAACCGGAAGCCCCGAAGCCACGCCGAGGGGGTGGTCCCATAACTGGCAAAACAACTAGCCAGGTGGTCCCATCAGTGGCAAACAGGTGGTCCCATGCTCATGGCAAAACCGGCTCCAAACTGGTCCCTTTCTCCTGGCAAACGACAGCATGGCGAAGCCACCGGTCCGCAAAGTCGAGCACGCCAAAGAGTATCCAGCGCGCGGATTGAGCAGATAAAGCAGATCGGAATCTTCGGGGCGATTCCCGAAGCTTGTGGTGACTCACCGGTGTGCGCGCTGTGTTACGCCGAGGTCACTGAGGAGCTGTCTCGGGCATGGACGAGTCTGGCTGACGCGATGTCCGGTCACACCTTGGTCGCCGAGTTGATGCCCCCGTTCAGCACCGAGGCCCAAAAGCAAAAGAACCTGCCGCAAGTGGTGACCGTCTCGACAGCTCAGAGCCGTGCGCTGGTGATCAACAGATGAAGACGTAGATCAGCAACGCCAGACATTCACAGGTCATCGGGCTGTGCGAGGCGGCCCCCACGGACGTTCGCCGCAAGGGTATATCGATCGTTCTGGTTGAGAACGGGCCTGAGCAGTGTCGTGTGGCTTGCCGAACTCAGGCAATAAGGGCGTGGAATCCTGCAAACTCAGTTTCAACGAACTACCGGGTGCCCTGCACAGCGATCCTGGTCGGGGACCCCGGCAGTGGGTTCAGCCGGATAATGAAAGGCTTTGAAACGGGTCCGCATTCGGGTGACAGCACGAGCGCTTAGGGGTTGACGGCCGCACTCGAGGATGAACCGTACTGGGTCTGGTGGAGACGGTGATCGCACCAGGAGGATGCGGTTGTTGCTGCGCCGAGGAAGTTCGACCCAGAGACCCGTGAGCGTGTGAGCGTACGTGCGTGGCGCCACCGTCCGGCATGAGTCCGATCCCGGTGAACGCGAGCAGGAAGTACGCCGATTTAGCCGCCATTGTCACGTCGCACTCCAGCGCCAGGGAGGCGTCCATTCCTTCCGCCTGACCCTTGACGACGGCGGTGATCGGTTTATCGACCGTGCGAATGGTCAGCGCAAGCTGGTTGGCGGCGGCAAGCAGGGCGTTGCCGTCGTCTTGGGCGCCAAGGTCGGCGCCTGCGCAGGAAGCGCGCCCGGCGCCCGGCGCCCGGCGCCCGGCAATGACGATCGCCCGGATGTCAGCATCGCTTACTGCGGCGTCTAATGCGTTGTCGCCGCTTGCAGCATCTCTGTGCGTACGGCATTCACGGATTGTGCCTGTTCAGTGTCAGCCGCAGGGTGTGTCCGTCCCGTGCGGTCAGCAATTCAGACAAGTCGTCCATCAGTCGCGTTGTTTATCCTTCAAACTGTTGGCCGTTCTCTACGTCGACGGTTGACGAAAGTCGCTGATCACGGTGCTGACTCCGTAAGGTCTGGCCACTCAAGTGCCGTACACGAGTAATTGTCGAAGCCCTTCCGCGCGTCTCATCCGATCAATACCGGCGTTGATGTCGTCGAGTTTGATGCGGTGCGATACCAGCGCCTCGAGGTCGAGCTGGTGTCCCCTCCACATCTCAAGTAATCGGCCAAAATCGGTGCGCGCGTCGGCTGAGCCGTACAAGCTACCTTTGAGTGTCTTTTCGAAGTAGAACAGCTCGAACGCTGAGAACACGACTTGCTCATCGAGTTTTCCGGCGCCAACGACGATCGTGGTGCCGCCCTTGCGGGTGATGTCGAAGGCCGAACGGATGGTCTCGGCCCGCCCGACGGCTTCAAACGCATAGTCGGCCCCCACTCCATCGTGAATGCCGGCCAATGCTGGTGACAGTTCTTCGGGAGCCACCGCTGTGTGCGCACCCAATGCCTTGGCCGCTTCTCGTCTTTCACCGGATGGGTCTACGCCGATGATGTGCGCCGCGCCGGCCGCGCGCGCCCCCTGGATGACGCTGAGCCCGATTCCCCCACAGCCCACAACCACGACTAGCGACCCCGGTCGCACGGCGGCGGTTTTGATCGCAGCTCCGACACCGGTCATGACTGCGCATCCGAGCAAAGCCGCGATGTCCAGTGGTATGTCATCAGGAATCGGTATCGCAGCTTGATGGGGAACGACGATCTCTTCTGCCCAGGTACCCAGACCCGAGAAACCGGTGCCGGGCGTGCCATGGATGTCGAAGCGGGGCGCTATCGCGAACGGGTCGATGACCTCAACACACAGATTGGCTTGTTGCCCTAAGCAAAAACGGCACCGTCCGCATGCTGGTACGAAGCTGAGGATGACATGATCGCGCGGTGACAGATGCTCGACCCGATCGCCGACCGCGACGATTTCTCCAGCGCCTTCGTGGCCGAGTATGGCGGGAGTAGTCGTGGGCATCGCTCCGCTCATTGCGCTGATGTCGGTTTGACACAGGCCTGATGCGGCCAGTCGGACGCGGACATCGTTGGGTCCCAGCGATGTCAGCGTGACATCACTGGTGACGTCGACTTCGTCGTCTCCGGTATTCCACAGCACGGCAGCACGCACGGGTTTGTCTCCTGTCGCGGTTGGGTTGGGTGTTCAGGACCAGGTCGACGGGTGTGGTGCAGTCATCGTGGCTGCTGCAGACCCGCCGGTGAGGGGTCGATCTGGCCGGGGACGCGTACCTTCCAGGAAACGCCGGGTCCTGGGCACGGGCCGTAGGGCTGCCCTTGATCCCCGCACCATTCGCCAGTCAGGTGCTGGGGGTAGCCGGTCGGGAACTTATCGGTATAGGCAACGCTCATCTGCACGATGCCTAGCGGCAGCGTGAGGAACAGGACATTGCACACACCGATCAGTGCCATTTGACGCATCAGCGTCTGTACGCGTCGGTTGCGAAATACTTCTGCCCCGCGCTCGGCGGGGGTCCAACCTCGCTCGTCGCTGAGGAAGACGAGTGTGGACAACACTGCCCAGAAGGCTCCTGCGGCAAGGATTTCGATGATCGGTAGTTGATGCATGGTGCCGCCCCAGAGCGACCAGGTGTGGCTGGCGGCGGGATAGGCCATCACGCCGCTGCGGATAGCAACCGTTTCCAACGCGATATCGACTGGCATCGAGATGAGCATCGTCACCGTGAACAGGACGAGGACGTTCACCGTGGGCCATCGGCGCCGTATTTTCCGGAGAATGGCGACGTTGGCCAGGATCACGGGTAGGAAGAAGCCGACGTATGCTCCGGTCACCCACACGTAGGGCACCGGAGTGAGGTTCGCGTGGGGTGCAAGTTGGCCCGGGATGAACTGGACCCACGACTCGACGTTGAGCAGGTTCTGGCTGAAGTAGAAGCCCGGCCGTAGGTAGTTGAGCATCGGGTCGATCCACAGCATGGTGACGAACGCGATGAGAAGCATCGCGCTCGTCGTCATCCTCCGGCGCTTGAGTGCGCCACGGATGGTCAGTCCCACTGTGCATACCAAGAGCACCATCAATGCGATCTCAAACGCTTTGGCGGACAAGTAGGCTGAGGAATCGGTGTCCCGAAACCTGGTGAGGCTGTGCGGGCTGGATGCGAGGTAGCGAATCCAGATAATCGATTGCAGGACCAGGGCCGTTCCACCGATCGCGGCCCAGACCTTGACCGGCCACGTCGCAGCACCGCGCGCTACGCCTGGCGCCACACCGTTCGTCGGCTTGCTCGTGGTCTGTGTATCAGTGCTCACCTGGACTCCTTGGCCTCAGATAGTTGGGGGGGCAACGCTTCCAATCGCCAAAATGACATGACAGCGCGGCTTCGGCGAGCGCGCGCACTGCGACCGACTCAGGCAGAGGTCGAACCAGTGATGCCCGGCGGCCTTTTCACGTCGTAGCGCTGCTCCGCGTTGGCGAGGAACTCCAGACAGTTGGTCGGTGCGGGGATAGTAGCGGGGTCGTAACTCGGCCGCATGCAGCGAAATATCACTTTGGGCAAGATGTAGGCGAAGAACCGGCGTAGCGCGTTGGCGAAACGCAGCTTACTTCTGAGTTTAGAGCCTTTGATTCGGCCAGCAGCAAGGTCGTCGTTGATCATCCGGTTGGCGATCATCACCGCGTGGGAGAACAGGTGGACCGTGGCGTACCACATCCCATATATGCGGGCGAAATAATTGTCGTCATAGACCGCCTTGAAGATGTGGTTGCACACACTTCGATGCTCGTACTCTTCGGCGAAGTGCCACAACCACAGATAAACAGTCGGTTCGTCCCAGTCATAGAGAACGTCACCGGCTTCCTCGAAGAAAAACTGCGAGACAATCGGCCCGAAGGTTTCGAAACCTTCTGCATAGGCCATACACCACCTCGGGCTCTTGGTGCTTGTGAAGCGCTCGAAGTCGTCGCGCATCTTGTCGGTGACCTGGCGGATCCATGGGCCATACGAATCAGCAAGTTTGTCGTTGAAAGTGGTGTGAAGTTTGGAGTGCCATCCTTCCTGCGCACAGAAGGTCGACACGTCTTGGGCCAACGCTGGGTGAATCTCGACGTCGAGAGCTTTGCGTGATCGCCGAACTGTTCTGATCAAGAAGGGTTCAAGATGGTGCAAGAAACTCGAGATGCCGTTGAGAATGTGACAGAACTCGGGTTGGTCGTCGGCCCACACGATCTTAGCGTCACTGAAGTCGAGCTCAACTTTTCGGACTAACATCGTCGTCCCTCCGCGATCTGCTGTCACGCCTCTTCGCGCATCTGGCGCTTTGGTTGAATTCCAGTGCACCATACGTCTCTCTGGCTCTGTCATCTTGGCACTTTACCTCAACCGATCGACTGAATGAAAGAGCGATCTCTGCTTGAGCTTGCCTACCCGCTGAACGCGGCTGCCGGCATGCGATCCCGACCTACGCGCGGGTCGGGGCTGGCAACGCGCACTGAAATGCGACTTGCCCGCACTCCCTCCATCTGCGCGAGCGAACAGCGCTGCACCACTGTGACCAGGTGGCGATTCGGCGCCACCCCGTCGTCACGGTCGTGCGCCATCGACGACACCGGCACGTCGAAGCGACCGCCCGCGAGGCTAAAGGCCGAGTCAGATCGGGTGCACCGTCACAGCGACGCATTGCCACACACCGCCGTCGCTGCTGCGCACGGTAAGCGTACCGAGCTACGCTGTTAGTGAAAGATCATCTGATCGTTTGAGATCAGTGGCCACGTCAGACTTTCCACAAACACCAACGCGGACTCAGGTGTGGACTGGAGAGCTACGGCGGCCATCTACGACAGGCCGTCCCGGCGTGGTTTCGTCACACAATCGATCGCCGATCGGCCAGTATGCTGCACCGCTGGAATCGCCAAGCGTGTACGTAGCCGAACCGGCGGTATGCTGGCCGTTCGCGGCGATCTCGATGACACTGGGCACCTAACCGATGCGCGGACAGGCGCTGTCGGGGTGGACGTCACACCTTTTTGAATCCGACCGCGACGCGCGAAATCCGAATTTCGAGGGGGAGGTTTGACAGGGCAACTCACGAACGCTAGATTCGCAATAGTATTCAAACGAACGGCTGACACGGACAGCAAGCGACCGGCGTGAGATGGCGGTGAGCGCCGAGTCAGCCGATGAGAAGGGCGCGGATCGTGAAGATCACCGTCGATCGAACCAAATGTTCTGCGATCGGCCTCTGCGAGATGACAGCTCCTGACGTCTTTCAGGTCGATGACGACGGCAAGTTACACATCGCCGATATTTCGGCGATGACCGACGCAGTGCGCGACGCAGTCGACTCGTGTCCGACGGCGGCATTGTCGATCGAGCAGTAAATCCCCGTGACCGGCCGCCGGCGCGGTGGTGTCATGGAATTTCCGGACCGCCGGTGAGCAGTCGTTGGGCTACTTGTCATTTCGAGAGTCACGGAAGGGAAACCCATGTCTGAACGCGCGGTCTCCGTCGAGGTGCATGACTTCGCTGCGACGATAACGTTGGATCGTCCACCCGTTAACGCGGTCGACCGATCCACGCTCATCGAAATCAGAGATGCGTTCAGGTCCCTAACCGATCGGCAAGACGTGCGGGTAGTGATATTCACCGCCGCAGGAACGCGTGCCTTCATGGGCGGTGCGGACCTCAACGCAATGAATGTCGTTGACAACACCTTGCCGGCTGGGGAGATTATTGATCCTGGCACCGTTGCCCGTGAAGCACTCTGGTCGGTAACCGATTGCCCGGTACCGGTCATCGGCGCCATTAACGGTGCCGCGGTGGGCGCCGGAGTGGCCTTTGCCGCATGCTGCGACATGATCGTGGCCGCCGAAGGGGCCGTCTTTGGGGCCTTGGAGATCAACGTCGGTCTGTTGGGGGCCAGTTCCCAGCTGTCTCTGATGGTCGGCAGACACAAAGCTCGCGAGATGTACTTCCTTGGCGAAAAGGTTCCCGCCGCTGAGCTCTATCGACTCGGCGCTATCCGTGCCGTAGTGCCTGAGGACGAACTGATGCCCGCCGCAATGGATCTGGCACATCAACTAGCGGCGAAGAGTCCGATCGCGCTGCGGCTGGCAAAAGAAGCGATGAACCGCGTCGAGTTCATGGCGCTCAAGGATGCATATCGCACCGAACAGGATTACACGAATCGGCTGCTCACTTTCGAAGACAGCACCGAAGCCAGGTCAGCGTTCCTCGAAAAGCGTTCGCCACGGTGGCGCTGGCGCTAAAGAGCTTACGACAGCGCCGCCTCGCAATCCCCGACAATGTCGCCTCGGGGATCCGGCTTGGATGCGTGAGGTTGTGAAGTATCGACCTGGGCTAGACCGGGTCGAACGCCGAGACCAGCCAGCGGTCACCGATTTTGTCGAGCGTGACCTTGATGGTCGATTGTGTCGCGGTCGGCGGGCTGCCGTTGATGGTGACCTGCTGGTTGACGAATAGCAGGACCACGGCGCGCCTGTCGTTCGCCGAGATTGACGCGGCGGCCGGAACGGTCGCCACCGTTGATATTTGTTTTTGCTTGGCCCCAGGAATCACAACGTCGTTGGTGAGAGACGTGTAGGAGTCTCGAAAGCTGCCCGTAAGAAGGCTTTGGGCATAGTGCAGCTGTTCTTCGATTGTGTCCGGTGCGTAGGACAGTAGTGAAATCGTAGCGCTCTGCGCAGCCTCTATCGAGTCGGATTGCGAATGAAGCTGTTGCTGTGCAGTCCAATTCATCCATTTCAGCGTGCCAGCCCCTGCGGCAAGCGCGATCGCTATCGCGGGCATGACAGCGAACACGATGAGTCGGCTCGCACGGCACCGCTGATCGGGCTGTGCGACCGGATCGGCTGGCAGGGTTGAGCTGGTGTCGAAGTCGACGGCTGACGTTTCGTCAGCGCCTTCATCAGCACTGTCTTCGGAGATGCGAGCCCTGTCAGGGACCGCCGGTGTCGATTCATTGTCGCCGTTGGCGATCGCGGGGGACTTAGACGCCTCAGGCTCGGGGGTATCCAACTGCTCAGCGTCCACACTCTTTGACTTGGTGCTCTTTGTTCCCCAGGAAAGGCGCCCGAACCTCACGGGACGAACTCCACGTTCGACACCTTCATCGAATCACCGACTCTTTGTACCGATAGGCGCATGCGCCAGGCGCGCGGGGGGTCATCCGGTGATGCTGGCGTCGTGGTCTTGACGGTGACCGCCACCAACACATTTGCCTGGTCGCCGTTGTCTGATTCGATTCCAGCCTCAGTGACGGTGCCCTTCGATTGGGATTGAGCCTGTTTGACAACTTGGATGAATGGTTGTGACCGCTCGCTGAAGTCGTCGTAGAACGTGCCAGTGGCGCCGTCGGTGATGCGCTGAACATCTGTGTCGGCCTGTCGCCAGTCGATGGTCGTGAGGTTCACAGCAGTCTGGCGCGCCGACTCCAGAAACAGGTTGCGCTGTGCTTGATGTCGGCTCGTCTGGTGGAACTGAATACCTTGCCACCCGACAAGGCATGTCAGTGCGAGGATCAGGACAGACCCGAAGCCGAAGGCGCGCTTAGTTGGAGCTCGCCGCCGAGCCGCTGCCGCTGCGTCGATGGCGTCATCGTTGTCGGAAATTGTCTGGTCGGCGTCCTCGCTCGTCTGCGGCGGGGCGATATGTTTGGTGTCATCGATCGTCGTCACTCCCCGCCGGTCGGCATCAACATCGACTGCCATGTTTGCTCCTGATCAGTACGTGTCAAATTCGACTGCTTGTAGACCTGCCCATCTGGGCCGATGTACGTACCAGTGATCGGGTCGTACTCGGCTACGGCCACCGGCGGCACGGTCGGGTTAACGGATGGCTGCGATGGGTTTACGTTCGGCAGCTGAGGGATGCCCTGCCCTGACAGGGTAGCGTTGGGGTCGCCCTTCCAGTTGTAGCCCTCGTTCAATGGCACGTATTGCTCGTCGCTCTCGCACATCTTCACCGTCGGGGCCCGCTTCCCGGGCCGTGTGACGCACGGCGTATTGCGGGCGCCCCGGACGTTGAACATTGAATCCTGTGGGATGCGGCAGTAGATATTGCCGTCGGGTCGATTCGGGTAATCCTCGAAGTTCGGAGGGCGCATCTGCTGGGCTGGTAAGAATCCAGTCGTGCAGGGCGGGGGCAAGTTCAAATTGAGGTTGAAGCTTAGGTACCCGCCCTTGTAGGCCTGCTTAGTGTTGCGGTTGGCGGCTAAGATCGCTTGCATCTGTGCCGTACCCTGCGGCAGCAAGACCAGGATCTGTTCAAGGTTGGGCTGGTACGTCACCAACACCGGCGCGATAGTGGCCACGCTCGCCATTAGCACCGGCAATGTGGGGTTGAGCCTCTCGAACAGCGAGCTTGCCTCGTCGAGCGCGCCCGGTGTTTTCTGAAGGACCCCTTGCAAGGCGACATCCTTTTCCTTCAGCTGGCCGGTGATATCGGCGAGATGCGACGCCCAAGCGTGAATCGAATCAGAACTATCGGTTTGGCTGTCCAGGATAGGCCTCACGTTGTCAATGAGATTGGTCAACTCGCCGAGACTCTGGCGTGCGTCGAGAGCAAGTTGCGTCGACCCTTGAACGATGCGGGAAAGCTCGGGGCCCAATCCCCCTACAGCGGCATCAGATTCGTCGATCACCGTTTGGAGGTTGCTTTGCGGGATAGCCTCGAGCCCGCGGTTCGTTGCGTCCAACAGGGTACCGATATCTGGTGGTATCGATGAGCGGTCCACCGTGATGAGGTCACCATCCTTCAGCGGCACCGAGCTACTGTTTCGGGGGAGCAGGGCGACGTACTGCTCACCAACCGCCGAGACACTGTGCACTTGAGCATCGAGATCCGATGGAATCTCGATGCCGGACTTCAGGTTTAGCGTCGCTTCGACCCCATGGTCGGTAAGCCGGACATCGGTGACGCGCCCGACTTCACTGCCGCGATAGGTCACGTTACCGCTGTTGTAGAGCCCGCCGGCCTGGTTCAGCTGCAAAGTGACGTTGTAGTGACCGATACCGAAAAGTTGATTCGGCAGGCCCATGTAACCAAAAGCCATAACCGAACCGGCGACCAGGGTGACAACAGCGAAGAGACCGAGTTTGAACCAGATTCTGCGGGTCAGATGCATGTCAGGGTCCCTGGTTGAAGTGGTAGGGCAGGACCAAAGGGTTGCGAGCGGTGTAGGGACTCGGCATCTGGCCGATCGTTCGCCCCCATTGCATTTCGAGTTCGGTTAAGTCGCCTTCCCAACGCGTGCCAACGAATAACGAGGAATCTAGACGGCTCAGCGTCAAATCGATTATCGCAGTAAGATTCGCGTAGTCGCCGCGCACCCAGTTTTCGAAAGTCTCATTTGGCCAAGGGAACATACCGAAAAAGCTCAGCGCACGCGTCATCGCGGGTCCTGCGTCTGCCAAAGACTGCAAGACCGACCCTACGTCCTTCAATTCCTGGACCAATGCGTCTTTGACTTGATTGGTCGAATCTGCGGTCAGCGCACTGAATCTACCGAGCGCGACGAGGGCATTGGCCATATTCTCGCGTTGATTCTTCAGCACGACCAACGCGTCGGGAATCGTCTGAATAGCCTTATCGAGGACGGGTTTCTGATCGGCGAATTGCTGCACCAGGTTGTTCAGACTTGTTGTGGCGGCGATGATGTCGTCGGTCTGATCATCGGCATTGCCGATAAAGGTGTCAATCTGCTGGATCAGGTTGCGCAGGTCATCGGCGCGTCCGTCGAAAGCTGTGCTTAGCGACTGGGTGATCTCTTGGAGGTGACCGATCCCGCCACCGTTGAGGATCAACGATAGCGCTGCCAGCGTCCGCTCGGTGGAGGGATAGGCGCCACCGGATGCCAATGGAATGAGCGAACCATCGTGTAGGCGACCCTGGGGCATTTCGTCGACTGGGGCGGCGAGTTCTATGTGTAATGAACCCAGCAGACTGGTTTGGCCGACCTTGGCGGTGGCATTGGCGGGAAGATCCACATCGCCGTCGATCCGCATCGAGACCAGAGCGTGCCAGCCCTGGCGTTCGATCCTGGTGACATTGCCGACGGTAACGTCACCGACCCGTACACGTGAGTTGCGCTCGATATGGTCGACGTCCGGAAGTTGTGCTTGCACACTTATTGATCCGGGCCCGCTGCCAACGGTGCCAGGAAGCGGGAGCGAGTTCACGCCGCGCCAATCGCATGCGCTCAGTGTCGTGGCCGCCAATGCCAGCAACGTAGCGGAGACCTTGATGCATACATTCATTGTCCAACTCCTTGCGGGATCATGATCCCGTGAAGACCGTCGGCGGGGTTGGTCGCCTGAGCTTCGGCCGGCAACGGTGGCGTCGCGGATGAGGCGCCGCCGGGGGTCGGGTTTGGCTGGTTGACCGGCGGAGCCGGGGGGACATAGTCGGGGCGTAGCCAGTCTTCGCTGTAGGTGACCTCGTTGGGCCGCGCAGACGCGCCGACGAACAGGTTTTCGCCAATCGGGGGGAAGTTGTATTGCCGGTTCTTGATGATCGGCGCGAGGTATTGTACGCACAACTTTGCTGACTGTTCTGCGTTCAATCGCGACGCTGCCTGAATGGCGCCGCATATGAAGGAGACGGGATTGGCGAAGTTGTTGACGACCAGCGCGCCGGTGAGTGCGCCTTGGGCGGGCTGGTAGATGTTGACGAAGTCTTGAAAGGCGTTCGGCGCGATGTGGAGTACCTGCTTGATGTCGTCGAGGCTTTCGTTCAGTGTGGTCCCGACGTTGGCGAGCTTCTGGACTGTTGTACTCAGGGTGTCCTTATTGTCGGCAACGAAGGATTGAACATCGCCGACGACGCCGTTGATAGCTTGTATTGCTTGGGCGACTTCGTCGGGTCCGTTACTGAGCAGGCCGGTGACTGATGCCAGGTTCTGGTTGAGCTCGCCCATCAAACCGGTGCTGTCCTGCAGTGCGGAGACCAGTATCGAGAGGTTCTTCAGCGTGCCGAAAAGGTCGGGACTGTGATCTCCGAGTGCCGAGATTGCCTGTGACAGAGCGAGAATGCTATCCCGAATATCTGCGCCGTTGCCGCGCAGATTGTCTGCGGCGGTGTTGATGGCGGCACCTAGTGTGCTCACCCCTCCGGGTTGGGTCGGCTGCAGTGTGGTTGTCAATCGTTCGAGTTGAGCGCGGAGGTCGTCGAATTCGACGGGCACCGCGGTGCGATCCTGGGGAATCACTGCGTCGCCGGACAGTACTGGCCCCGAAGTGTAGGCGGGTGTGAGCTGAATAGCGCGTCCTGTGACCAGTGCTGGTGACAGGATCACCGCCTTGACGTCGCTGGGCACCTTGTATTGGTTGTCGAACCAGAACGTGACTTTGGCGCGCTGAGGTTGGGGTTCGATCGTGGCTACCGAACCGATACGGACGCCGAGGACGCGCACATCATCGCCGACATACATGCCGTTAGTGTTGTCGAAGTAGGCCGTCACGTAGGTTCGGTCGTGATGGTGGTCCGAGGTCGCCACGACGCCGCCGACACCGACGACCAGCAGGACGACCAGCAGGGTGGCCACGAGTTTTCTCGACCGGGTCATGGGGCCTCCTGCGCGGGAGGGGTAGGCGGTACTGGTGCAGGTACCGCGGTGAGGGCAGGAGCCTCTGTGTTTGGTGCGGGTGGCCCAGGGGGCGGGCCGCCTGGTGGTGGTGCGGGTAACGGGTGGCGGTACGGATAGCACCCGGTGGGACCGGGCAGTTGCAGCCCGCCCGGACCGCAGCCCGGATCTCCTAGATTTCCGGTGATAGCGTCGGGCAGAGTCAGGTGCGGCACTCCGCCTTGACCCGTACGCGGAAACGGCACCGGCAAGGCGGGCGTGCCCGGCTGTCCTGTTTGCGGATCGGTGAGTTGCGAGGGCAGCAGCACATTGGGGTCTAACCCCAGATCAGAGAATGCGGCATCAACGAACGGTTGAACGAATTGACCCGGCAACAGATTGGACACATATGCCTTGAAGAACGGTCCCGATGACACCGCTTCCCCGAAGGACATGGCGTAGTACGAGAGTTGTTTGATTGAGTCCTGGACGCGCGCCTTTCGATTCTCGAGGATCGAGAGCACAGAGTTCAACTTGTCGAGGGCTGGCTTCAGCGTTTCCCGGTTCTCCGCAATTGCCGCTTTGATCTGGTCAGACACTGCGACGATATTCATCGATATCTGATCAAGAGCATCACTTTGTGATTGCAGTTGCAGCAGTAGCGAATTGGTGTCGGCGATGAGACGCACGACCTGGTCGGACCTCTCAGAGAGCACCGAGGTGGCCTTCCTGGCGTTGTCGAGCAGGCTGCGCAACTGGGCGTCTCGATTATTCAATACCTCAGAGAATCGGGTGACTCCTTGAACTGCGGTCTTGATGTCGGGCGGGGTGTCGGCAAACGTCTGGGCCAGCGTGGCCAGAGAGTCCGACAATTGATCGGTATTCAGCCCGCTGATGGCAGTCGAGAGATCACCTAATGCGTCGGGCAGCTGGTAGGGAGATCGTGTGCGGGCCTGGGGAATTGACTCGGTGAGTGGATTGTCGCCGCGGGGGGTGATGCCGAGAATTTTCGAACCTAGCAGCGATTTGGTCTTGATAGCGGCTTCGGTGCGGTCTCCTAGGCGAATACCGCTATCGACGTCGAAGTGGACGACGACTTGCGCACCTTCGAGACCAACGCTGCGCACCGTGCCGACGGCATGGCCCGACACTTGGACCGGCGCGCCTGGAAGGAGACCGCCAGCCTCGGCGAAGTATGCCGTGTAGGTCCTTTTTCCGCTAAGAAGCGGCAGCGTGCCGTAGTTCAGGGCACCCAGAACTAGCGCCGCGGTCAACACGATTCCGATTGCCCCGATGAGGTAGGGGCTGCGCTCGCTAAACGACTTCACTTCGGCGCACACCTCCCCGAGGACTGGCCCGCCACCTTGACGTATACCGGCTGGCCGCCTTTGCCGTTGAGTTTGAGTACGGCATCGCAAAGGTAGAAGCTGAAAAAGTCGCCGTAGAGAGCCTGACGATTCAGCGCTCGATATTTATCTGGCAAGGTGTTGATCAGGTTGTCCAGATAGTCTTGATCAGCTGATGCCAAGTCGGCGACGCGGTCGAGTTCGTCGACAGTCTTCTTCAGCGGGGGGCGTGCGCGCGACAAAAGGTCTGCGATGCCATTGGCCGCCGAGTTGGCGTAGGCGACGGATGTGCTGATTTCAGGTCCGCGGACCGTTAGACCATGGACAAGCTCAGAGAGCGCGTCGACCGCCTTGTCCAATTCTTTGGCCTTCTCGCCGAGGCTGCCCAGAACCGTGTTCAAGTTGGTGATGACGTCCTCGATGAGCTTGTCGCGGTCGGCGAGCGTGTTGGTCAAGCTGGTGACCTGTTTGAGGAACGAGCCGATTGTGTCTCCTTGGCCTTGGAGTGCGCGGATAAGCTGACCGGTCAATTTGTTGATTTCCATTGGGCTCAGTGCGTTGAACAACGGTCGGAAACCTCCGATGAGCGCGTCGAGGTCGAGCGCCGGCGCTGTGCGTGAAATGGAGATGGTCTGGCCCGGGACCAGCCGTTTGGCGCTGCCCGCTCCCTCCTCAAGCGCCAAATATCGGCCTCCGATCAGGTCGGCATAGCGGATAACGGCCCGGCTGCCTTCGGTCAAGACGACGGAGTCCTCTGTGGTGAAGTCGACCAACACTGTTGAATCAGGCTGCACTGTAATCTTTTTCACCTGGCCGACCTCGACACCGGCGATGCGGACAAACTGGCCTGTTTCAAGACCGGTCACGTCGGTGAACAGGGCTCTGTATGTTGCGTAGTTCCCGAATCGCAGGTCCGCGAAGATGGCAAAGAAAGCGAACGTGAACAACAGGCATACCACGGTGAAAACGATGACACGGACTAGTGCGCCCGGCAGGTTCTGTTTCACGCTTTAGAGCCCTTCTTGCTGCGGTGTGATCTTGGTCGTCACGGCGGCGGCCCAACGGGTAATGGGGTCGGGTGAATCCGCGCTGGATGGGCCGGGGTGAATGGCTCCGCGCCCGGCGGTGGTTGCGCAGGGTCTGGCGGCGGAGAGTCCGAGGGGATGCCTGGAGGTAGTCCGGGGTAGAGAGGCGTACCGTCGGGCGCGTAGAGTCGGGCGCCGTATGGGGGCGCGCCGGGATAGGGCACTGGGCCGATAGCGGGGCCGGGTCGTTGACCTCTAATCGAAGGCGGCTCCGGGACGGCACGCGTGCCTGGAAAGTAGTTGGCGTAGAACGGATGTCCAATGCCAGGGTTAGGGCGCAAGTCAAGTCCCGTGCCAAAGCCCGTGTTTGTGACGAGCGCCCGAACCGGCAGATTTCGATCGACAATGGGTAGCGAGCCACAGCTGGGTTTGCCGCCAGGTCCGCCTTTGGCGCCGATGATCGGCAGATGCTCGGGATACCTATAGGGATCATCGCCGAGTAACAAGCCGACGTCGACGATCAACGTCCTGCCGTCGTGACCGCCGGTGAAGTCATAGCCGCCGTTGTCCAGAAACCATTTGCCACCGACAAGTGTGCACGTCAACGCAGGATCGTACTTCATCAGCAGGCTCGTTGTGGGCTGCAGAGCGTTGACCGCGGTGACCAGATTTGTCTTGCTGGCACCCAGAAGTTCACTTCCGCGGTCGCCGAATCCGATCAAGCTCAGAAGCACTAGGTCGATCTGTTGGGCATTGGTTGAGACGGTGGTACTCGTCGTGCTGGCAGCGTCGAGGATTGCGACGAGGTCGTGGGCCGCTGCACCGTAGGTATCCGAAAACCGCTTCAAAGATTGCCAGTCTTCGCGGATAAGCTCCGCGCGTGGGTTGATCGCCTCGAGGACTTCGGTGGCTGCTGTGGTCGCGTCGCCGATGCGTTCGCCTTGCCCGCGCAGGGCTTCGGCGATCGCGGAGAGCACACTGTTGAGCTTGATGGCATCGACTCGATCCAACACGTTCACGAGGTTCTGAAAGACAGTGTTCACCTCGGTTGATACGTTGCGGGACACAATCACTTGGCCATCCGACAAACGCTGTTCAGAGGGCTCGACGGGAAACGTGAGGTCGACGTACTTAGCTCCGAACGCAGTGGTTGCTCGGATCTCCGCGCCGACATTTTCAGGGATGAACTTCGCCTGATCGAGGTCGATGTCCAGTGTTACCGACACCGGGCTGCGCCCGCCACGAATGTCTCCGACAGAGCCGACCTGCACTCCCCGCATCTTGACCTTCTCGCCGCCTCCCAAGCCCAATCCCGAACGGTCGGATTTGAGAACGACTTTCACGGTGGATTTATACGCGCCCGTGTAAATCATGGTGGTCATCAAGACAAGCGCGGTGATGACCAGTGGCAGCACAAAGGCCCACCATCGAGGATGTATTTCTTTTCGTCGGCGCACTCGAGTCATGACGTCGCCCTATCGGCAGCTCGGCGCCAATGGGCGCACTCGACACGAGGTGGGTCAGAGCGACGTGGATGATGATCCACCCGACGTCGGCACCTATTTGCAGTTGGGGATGTCATCATTAGCTCGAAAGGTGGAAGTTGCCGGATTGCCCATAAACACAGAGCGAAATGATCATGGATACGAAGACCGTGCCGATCAGCGATAGGCGAACCGCACGGCCGACCGCCTCTCCGACGCCGGCTGGCCCACCGCTGGCATGATATCCGTAATACGTGTGGATGAGCATTATTACCAGGCTCGAACATATCGCCTGTAAAAACGACCACGAAATATCGGTAGGGTGCAAGAAAGTGTTGAAATAATGGTCGTAAACACCGGTTGCCTGACCATATATCGCCGTGGTTCCCACGCGCGCGGCAAGAAATGACATGATTATTGCTACGGTGTACAGCGGGATTACCACAATGATACCCGCGACGACGCGTGTGGATGCCAGGTAGGCAATCGACTTTATACCCATGCTTTCTAGCGCATCGATCTCTTCATTAATGCGCATTGCGCCGAGCTGAGCCGTCGCGCCAGCGCCGATCGTTGCAGCGAGCGCGAACCCGGAAATCAACGGTGCAATGATCCGCACATTTAAGAAAGCGCTAGCAAATCCTGTGAGAGCTTCTACCCCTACACCAGCCAAAGTATGATAGCCCTGCACGGCGACCAAGACGCCGACAGACATCGTGAGAAATCCGACGATGGCTACTGTGCCGCCAACGAGCGCCAACGCGCCGATGCCGAATCCCATCTCAGCGATCAAGCGCACTATTTCCTTGTTGTTACGTAAAACAGCTTCGCCGGTCTCGGCGAGGGTCTGCGCATAGAACCGCGTCTGAACCCCCAACAGATTCCATTGATCGTTCCAACCATGGAACGTTCGCGTGACGCGAGGAAAACGAGTGTAGCGAGTAGGCGCCGATGTCGTCATTTCGTCGCCCCGGTGTTGACACCGACAGCAGTCATGATGACGTTGATTGCAAACAATGCAACGAAGGCGAAAATTACCGTTTCGTTGACGGCGGTGCCGACCGCCGCGGCACCTCTGCGCACGGACATGCCTTTGTAGCAGGCGATGAGGCCCGCGGCGAAACCGAATAACGTTGCCTTCGCCAAACAGACGATTACATCGCCAATTCCCACCAAGAGTGTTAGTCCGGCAGCGTACGCACCCGGGCTGACATCCTGGACGAAGACGGCGAATAAGAATCCGCCGGTTAGCCCAACAATGGTCACGAACGGAGCAAGGAGGAAGGCGACTAGTGTAGCCGCGAGAACTCGCGGTACGACCAAGCCCTGAATGGGGTTGATCCCCAGAACTCGCAATGCATCCAGTTCTTCGCGGATCGTTCTAGCGCCGAGATCTGCGCACATCGCCGTTGCGCCGGCGCCGGCAACCACCAGAACGGTCACTACCGGACCCACCTGGGCGACGGTGCCAAAGGCCGCCGTCGTCCCTGAGGCATCGGCCGCACCGATGTCAAGGAGAAGGATGTTGAAGGTGAATACGACCATCACCGTGAAAGGGATTGACAGCGCGATCGTTGGCACGATGGATACGCGTGCGACAAACCAGATCTGCAGTATCAGCTCGCGAAAGGCGAACGGTGGCCTGCACATTAGGACCACCGTGTCCAATGCCATGGCGAAGAACTCGCCAACGCCTCGAATCACCGGATCCACTGGCGAGCCCTCGATGACCTTCTGAATCGACGTCACCGGAACCCAACGCCACCGCTGCTTGCGCTCCTGCAGCGCGACTTCGCTTGTCATTTTCGACAATTCCGACCTCGGTACCCGCCCGTCGACAGCGGGATGCCCATCAGCGCAACCGCGAAGCTGAGGGTCCCGTGGTGACCTTCTCTGTCGAGCACGGTCTCGCCACACCGCGGGGCGCCATGCTGGCTTTGGCACATCGCGTGGCCTTTCGTCTGAGTGCGGGTGTGGTGTTGTGAGAGCGGACGGCCGAGCTTGGTCGGCGTATCGGCGCCTATTCAATCTATCGACCATCCGTATGGACTTGAGAGACGATAACGTTCGTCGCATGAGGTGTCAAGGAACTGTCGAGAGCTTGCAAGAATTAGCCACGAAGCGGCAAGGGCCGGTGTCGCTCGACCTGTAAGCCAACTACTTCTATGCTGCTCGAAGGTTCTCCGGCGGCGAACGCACATATATCTGTGACGCGGGTTGTTCATCAACATTCTGGCTCTTGCGTAGTGTCTGGGCTGCTAATCGCGCTGGTATGCAGCTTATTTCGGGGCACACTCGGTGCAGGCCGCCACTGGACCCGACGCCGCAGCCGACTGGGATTTGCGTTGTCTTCACCGTGTACCACGGCAGCGTCGAGCAAACGCAGCACGATGAACTCCGCCCCACGTCGGTACTGTGGATGATTGCGCTTCACGCCCGCAAGCCAACCCTGACGCGTCTCTATCGATTGTCGGTCGTACGGTTGAAAACTCTGTACAATCTCGGCGTTCCTTACCCTGTGGCACGGTTGGAACACGTGCCGCACGCCCGTTCCCATCGAGACTTGTCGCCGCGCGGTTACGTCTTCGAGCGGCTCACACGTTCGATATCGGATGGCTTGACGGGGAGCCATCGCCACCCGGGGTTCGCTACCTTGCTCGTCTGAACGACGTGAAGCTTCAATCCCTGGTTGATGGCCCGGTTTTGCAGCGCGTACTGCGCGGGCTAGATGTACTGATCTGACTTGGCGAATTCGTTGCAGCGCTCGTCGCTGCGGCAGAGCCGGACGTAGGCTCACTCATCACGCCGAGATGCCGCGCAGGCACCCCAGCCGGTTGACCGCGTCGGCCCACCGCGGTGAGGCAGCGATCGTGACGATCTGCTCGTCGAGACGGTCCCTGGCCGCAGTTGCGCTGAGCACCGCATCGAAGTGGTGATCGAAGGGCGCGCCGGTGTGGGGATCATCGAATCATTGGCGTCGCAGCCACGTCTCGTGGACCCTGTTCCAGACCCGCCCGCCGGAGTGCACCCGACCTTGGCGCGGCAGTAGTTCAACGGCCGGTGCCGTACCCGCATCACATCCACCCGGGGCGTCTTCGCGCGCCCGCGCCAGATCGCGCACCGCCTCCTCCTCGGCCGCGGAAACGGTGACCGCGGTGATTTCGCCCAGCCGCAGCAGCCGGGTCAGATGCGCAGCATCGCGAGCATCGTTCTTGACCCATCCCCGCCTGGGCGGATCAACTTCGACGGTGCCGCGACCACGCAGTCGACCTGGGCTGCAGGAGTGCTCGTCGCTGGCGCCCGGCCCCGCCGACCGGCCGTAGCTCAGGTCAACACCGGGGCCTTACCCGCCTCGTCGAGCCAGCGGTGCTCGAGGCGGGTCAGGGTGCCGTCGGCGCCCAGCGCCTCGACCACCGAGGACACGCATCGGGTCAGCGGACTGTTCTTGTCCAGCACGACGCCGAACTGCTCGACCTGACCGCTGTGGACGGGCAACTGGCCGACGATGAGCCCGTCGCGGATCTCGCCCGCCACCGCAAACGCCGTCGGCAGGTCCGCGACCAACGCGTCGATGCCCCCGTTGGTCAACGCCACCTTCGCGTCGGAGGTGGTGTTGTAGACCTCGACCGGCCGATCGGCCTCGACGTCGAGCGCGGCGTTGTGGCTAGTGGTTCCCACCTGCACGCCCAGTTGCACCTTCTTCAGATCGGCGATGGCGCGCACCCGCGCGGCCGGGGATCGTTTGGTCGTGACGACGACCTGGGTGACGTCGAAATACGGTGACGAGAAGTCCACCGCGGCCTTGCGCTGATTGGTGATCGAGAACTGAGAAAGGTTGGCGTCGAACGTCTTCGGGCCTGGCTCCAGCGCTCCGTTGAACGGGATCCGCACCCACCGCACCTCGTCACGGGCGTAGCCGAACTGTTCGGCGATGGCGTAGGCCAGCGCGCTTTCGAAGCCCTCGCCGTTGGTGGGGTCGTCACCCATGTACCACGGCGGATAGGCGGGCTGGTCAGTCCCGAACGTGAACACCCCCTGGTACAGGGTGCTCAGGTGGTCCTTGCGGCAGACGTCTGCGCGCGGCGCCGGGTCGCGGGAGATCGGCGCGCACGCCGTCACGGCGAACAACGTGATCGCGGCCAGCAACAACACGACCCTTTTGGCGTTGCGCATGGCCGCATCATCGCCCAGCGGCGTTCGGCACACCAGCACCCGTCGGCAACGGTTTGCTACCGATCCGGACATGGGTCGGCCCCCGAGCCAATGGTTCCTCCGTTGGACAACACCGAGGGGCTCGGGGGCCGGGTGACTGCGGGGAATTCGCCAGCGCGCGCAGGCGTCAACCCCTGGCGCTGCTAGCTCGCAGTCACCTCACAAGTCCATAAGCCATTCAATTTCTCGGACCACCTCCTTCCCTGTGTACGAGCGACCGTACCTGCGCGGGGCGGGCGGCGACAAGGGAGTTTCAGCGGTCGCTGACGATCGCGGCGTCGACCAGCCCGGCGAAGTCCTCGGCCAGCGGGGCCGCCCGCAGCGGCTCCCCGTCGAGGGTGCGCACCCGGGCCGCGAGCGTGATGCTGGAGACCAACCAGACCCCTTGCGCAGCAATCAGATCCGCGGGCCGAAGGGCGCGATAGTCGCAGTCGTAGCCCTTGTTCCGGGCGACTTCGAACAGCGCCTGCTGGGTGGTCCCGCGCAGGATCGGAAACCACGGCGGCGGGGTGAGCAACACCGGGCGGCCGCCGTACTCGGTGGCGATGACGACAGTCGAGCGCGGGCCCTCCAGGATGTGACCGTCGGTGCCGACGAAGATGACGTCGCCCGCGCCGTGTCGTTCGGCGTGCCGCAGCGCGGCCATGTTCACCGCGTACGACAGCGTCTTGGCGCCGGCCAGCAGCCACGGCATCTCCCCGGCGCCGTCGGCCGAGACCCCGCGGTTCAGCGTCATCGCCGCCACACCGTCGCGGCGCGCGACGTGCACCCGGGCCGGAAGTTCGCCGATGGTGACGAACGCGGTGGGCGGCGAACCGCTTTCGCGCCCGCGGCTGTAGACCATTCGCAGCACGCCCTCGCCTCCGGCCCACTGCGAGAGGCCGGTGTCGACGGCGGCCCGCCAGCGCGGCAGGTCGGGGGCGGGCAGGTCGGTCATCCGCGCCGACTGGGCGAGCCGGGACAGGTGCGCCTCCAGCAGGCAGGGCCGGCCACCTCGCACCAGCAGGGTCTCGAAGACACCGTCGCCGCGGACGGCGGCCAGGTCGTCGGCGTGCAACAGCGGGGCCGCCGGGTCGTGGGTTTCACCGTCGAGGGTGATCACGACCGCTGGTTGGCTTGCCATGGGCCATCAGCGTAGCCGCGTGGCGAACCGCGCCGAACGTAGAGTTGACCTATGTCAGCAGTGCCAGCTCCACAGACAGGACCCGACGCCGGTGCGGTGTGGCATCACGGCGACCCGCTGGGCGAACAGCGCGCAGCCGCCGACGATGCCGTACTGGTGGACCGGTCGCACCGCGCCGTGCTCACGCTCACCGGCGCCGACCGCAAGACGTGGCTGCACGAGCTGTCCAGCCAGCACGTCAGCGATCAGCCCGACGGCGCGGTCACCCAGAACCTCAGCCTCGACGGGCAGGGCCGTGTCGAGGATCACTGGATCCAAAGCGAGGTCGGCGACGTCACCTATCTGGACACCGAGCCGTGGCGCGGCGAACCGCTGCTGACCTACCTGCGCAAGATGGTGTTCTGGGCCGACGTCGTGGTCGACCCCGGCGAGCTGGCCGTGCTGTCGATGCTGGGGCCGCGGGTCGGCGACGCCGCGGTGCTCGACGCGCTCGGGGTGGACGCGCTACCGGCCGAGGACACCGCGGCCGCGCTGCCCGGCGGGGGCTTCGTGCGCCGGCTGTGCGCCCCCGGGCGCGAGGTCGACGTGCTCGTACCCCGCGACCAGGCCGCACAGTGGAGCCGGCGGCTCACCGACGCCGGCGTGCGGCCCGCGGGCGTGTGGGCCTACGAGGCCCACCGGGTCGCCGCGCGGCGCCCACGACTCGGGGTGGACACCGATGAGCGCACGATCCCGCACGAGGTGGGCTGGATCGGCTCGGCGGTGCATCTGGACAAGGGCTGCTACCGCGGGCAGGAAACCGTGGCGCGCGTGCACAACCTGGGCAAGCCGCCCCGGATGCTGGTGTTGCTGCAGCTCGACGGCGGACCGGACCGCCCGGCGACCGGTGATCCGGTGCTGGCCGGTGAGCGCACCGTCGGCCGGCTCGGCACCGTCGTCGACCACGTCGACGAGGGCCCGATCGCGCTGGCACTGCTCAAGCGGAGCCTGCCGGCGGACGTCGAATTGACCACCGGCGGTGAGTCGCGGGTGACCGCGGCCATCGATCCCGATTCGATGCCGCCGCCCGACGTCGCGGGTGCCGGGAGACGCGCCGTGGAACAGCTGCGTCGCGGTGGGGCGTGACGGCCCTGTCAGCGCCGCGCGGCCCGGCACGGTATCCTGTTGGCAGGACAAATAAGACACTCAGATCGGAGCCGCCTGTTAAATGGGCCGCTCCGTTATTGCGCAAGGGGGTTCCCCCATGGGCCGCGGCCGGGCTAAGGCAAAGCAGACCAAGGTTGCTCGTGAGCTCAAGTACAGCTCTCCACAGACCGACTTCGAGCGGCTCCAACGTGAGCTGTCGGGTGCGCCCAGTGATGAGGTGAACGTCGACGACTGGGCCGACGAGGAGGAGTGGCGGCCCTAGCCCGCAGACCGGCCCCCAGTCGACCCACTAGAACCGTGGGTGTTGACCGACGAGCTCCGCTCGGGGCCCGTCCTTGACACCCTTCTTCACGGTGCCCAGGGTCCAGCATTCGAGGTGCCGCGCGGTCAGCACCGCCAGCGCGCGGTCGGTGTCCTCCGGCGCGACGATGGCGGCCATGCCGACCCCCATGTTGAACGTCCGCTCCATCTCGGCGCGTTCGACGCGGCCACGCTGCGCGATCATGCCGAACACCGGGGCGGGCGTCCACGTGCCACGGTCGAGTTCGGCCATCAACCCCTGCGGGATGACGCGTTCGAGGTTGCCGGCCAACCCGCCGCCGGTGATGTGGCAAAAGGTGCGCACCTGCGTCTCGGCGGCCAGCGCCAGGCAGTCCTTGGCGTAGATGCGGGTCGGCTCGAGCAGCTCCTCACCGAGCGTGCGGCCGAACTCCTCGACGTGGCCGGCCAGGTTCATGTGGTCGATCTCCAGCAGGACGTGGCGGGCCAGCGAATACCCGTTGGAGTGCAGCCCGGTGGAGGCCATCGCGATGATGACGTCTCCGGGCTTGACCCGCTCCGGGCCCAGCACGTCGTCGGCCTCCACCACACCGACGCCGGTGGCCGAGATGTCGTAGTGGTCCGGCGCCATCAGGCCCGGATGTTCGGCGGTCTCCCCGCCCAGCAGCGCCGCGCCGGCCATCACGCATCCGTTGGCGATGCCGGAGACCAACTCGCTGATCCGCTCCGGCACGGTGCGGCCGACGGCGATGTAGTCCTGCAGGAACAGGGGTTCGGCGCCGCACACCACGAGGTCGTCGACGACCATCGCGACCAAATCGATGCCCACCGTGTCGTGCTTGTCCATCGCCTGGGCGACGGCCAGCTTGGTGCCCACCCCGTCGGTCGACGAGGCGAGCAGTGGCTCGCGGTAGTCGCCGCGCAGGGCGAACAGCCCGGCGAATCCGCCGAGGCCGCCGCGCACCTCGGGCCGGGTGGCCTTTTTGGCCAGCGGTTTGAGAAGTTCGACGGCTCGGTCACCGGCTTCGATGTCGACCCCGGCCGACGCATAGGAAATGCCGGGAGGGTCGGCGCGTTCGGTCATCGCCGACAAGGCTACCGCGAGGGCTCACGGCGCGGTCACCACTTGGCGGGCCGCCCGTCTTCTCGCAGGTCGTGACGGGAGACCTTGCCGCTGGCGGTCAGGGGCAGCGATGCGCGCAGGTGAATGCGGGCCGGGATCTTGTACGCGGCGATGTACTCGCGCAGGAAGGCGACCAGGTCCTCGGGCGACGGCCGCGCTCCGGCCCGCGGCACCACGAAAGCGACTGGCACTTCCCCTTCTTCGGGGTCCGGTGCGCCGATGACGGCGGCGATCTCGACGTCGGGATGGCGGTCGAGTGCGGCCTCGACCTCCCCCGGGGTGATCTTCGAGGTGCGCCGCACGATGACATCCTTGATGCGGCCGGTGAACCACCACACCCCGTCGGGGTCGCAGCGCGCCAGATCGCCGGTGCGGAGCCAGCCGTCGACCACAGTGGCGCGGGTGAGCGCGTCGTCGTCGAAGTACCGCTGCATCACCATCGGGCCGGCCACCAGCAACTCGCCGGTCGCGTCGTCGACGCGCAGCGACACACCGGTCAGCGGTCGTCCGATACAGCCGTCGCGGTCGGTGCGGGCGTCGCGTTGCACGGTCAGCCAGATTGCCTCGGTCATGCCGTATCCGACGCCGATCGGCAGCCCGCTCACCCGGCCGAACTCCCGCTGCACCGCGGCCGGGACGGTGTCGCCGCCGGTGTACACCCCGCGCAGCGAACGGAACCAGTCCCGGCCGACCCCCGGCTGGCGCAGCAACTGGGCCAGCACGTCGACGTGTGTGCAGATCACCGTCGGCCGGTGGGTGGTCAGCGCGCGGGCGTAGGTGGCCGGGTCGAAGCCGTCGTAGAGCACCACGGTGGCGCCGGCGTGCAGCGCCGCGAAGGTCGCGATGAATCCGCTGACATGCACCTGCGGTTCGCACACCAGCACGATGTCGTCCGCGCCGATGTCGCCGAGCGCCTCGGAGGTGCTGGTCAGCATGGCCAGTGTGGAGGCGTGGCTGTGCACGACGCCCTTAGGTTGTCCGGTCGACCCCGAGGTGAAGAACACGACGGCGGGCGCATCGGCTGCGGGCGCGACTGCGGGGAAAGCGGCCGCGGGCGCGCCGCTGTCGTCGTCGGCCAGCGGGTCGGGCCCGCCGGCGACGAGGACGCGGGTGCCGGCCAGCACTGCGGGGTCCACCCGGTCGAGGATTCCGCGCCGGTCGGCGTGGGCGATCAGCCAGCGCGGACGCGCCCGCCGAAGGGCCTGCTCGACCTCCGGGGCGGCGTAGCGGGCGTTCAGCGGCGCCGCCACCGCCCCCGAGGCGAAGCACGCCAGGTAGCTGAGCACCAGGTCGGGCCCATTGGGAAGCATGAGCGCCACCGGCGCCCCGGTCAGCCCGTCGGCGAGCATCGCCGCGGCCAACGTGTCGGCGGCCGCCCGCAACTGCGCGTAGGACCAGGTGCGGCCGGCGTGGATCAGCGCGGTGGCGGTCTCGTGACCGGTGTCCGGCGACGCCAACCGAGAAAGCCCGACCACGCGTTCCATTGTCGCGCCGCGGCGAGTGTGACAGCGTGACAATTCATGAAACCGGTTCGCGCTCTGGCGCTCGTCGCGGCCGCCGTCGTGTGGGCGTCGGTGGTAGCGCCCGCGCCCGCGACCGCCACCGCCCCGGTCGGCACCGAGGCCGTCACGATCTCGCAGGCGACGGTCGACGGGATCGACTACATCGCCAGGGAGATCACCATCGCCCCCGGCGGCAGCACCGGATGGCACTACCACGACGGTCGGGTGTTCGGCGTGGTCCGGGCGGGCACGTTGACCCGGACCATGGCGGACTGCACCGACGTGGTCTCGGAGGCCGGCGCGCCGGTCGTCGAGGACAGCGGGCGAGGCCATGTCCATGTCGGACGCAACCTGGGCCCGGAACCGGTGGTGCTGTGGATCGACTACATCCAGCCGACGGGCGCGCCGCTGTCCGTGGCGGCCCCCGACCCCGGCTGCGGGTTTGCCTGAGCCGCAAAACGGCGATAGAGCGGGGATGTCACCTGAACAGACCCGCTGCCTGGTCACCGGGGCCACCGGCTACATCGGTGGTCGGTTGGCGCCGCTGCTGCTCGACCGCGGCCACCCCGTGCGCGCGCTGGCCCGCGATCCGGACAAGCTCGCCGACGTCGCCTGGCGCGGCCGGGCCGAGGTCGCCCGCGGTGACCTCGGCGACGTGGCGTCGCTGCGGTCGGCGTTCGACGGCGTCGACGTCGTCTACTACCTGGTGCACTCGATGGGCAGCACCCACGACTTCGTCGCCGAGGAGGCCGCCGCGGCGCGCAACGTCGTTGCCGCGGCCACCGACGCCGGGGTGAAGCGGTTGGTGTATCTGGGCGGGCTGCACCCCGCCGACACGGAGTTGTCGCCGCATCTGCAGTCGCGCGCCACGGTCGGCGACATCCTCATCGACTCGGGCATCCAGACGGTGGTGCTGCAGGCCGGGATCGTGGTCGGGGCGGGGTCGGCGTCCTTCGAGATGATCCGTCACCTCACCAACCGGCTTCCGGTGATGACCGCGCCGAGGTGGGTGCACAACAAGATCCAGCCGATCGCCGTCGACGACGCCCTGCACTATCTGGCCGCCGCCGCGACGGCCGACGTGCCCACCTCACGCGGTTGGGACATCGGCGGGCCCGACGTGCTCGAGTACGGCGAGGCGATGCAGATCTACGCGCAGGTCGCGGGGTTGCGGCGGCGACTGATCGTCGGGGTGCCGCTGCTGTCGGCGGCGATCGCCAGCTGGTGGGTGGGCCTGGTGACCCCGATGCCGTCCGGTCTGGCCCGCCCGCTGGTGGCGTCGCTGGAATGCGATGCGGTGGCGGGCGACCACGACGTCGACACCGTCATCGCGCCGCCCGAGGGCGGTTTGACCGGTTACCGGGAGGCGGTCGCCGCGGCCTTGCGGATCGGGCCGTTGCCCAGCGACCCGCGGTGGGCGCACGTCGGCCGGTGACTAGGGACGGCGCAGCGCGGAGACGTTGTCGTTGTCCACCTGGACGGGCACCCCGGTGCGCGCGGCGGTGGCCAGCATGTGCTCGATGACGTTCTTGCCCAACGCCGTTTCGCCCGGCAGTTCGATCGGGTAATTGCCGTCGAAGCAGGCGGTGCACAACCGCGACGCGGGCTGCTCGGTGGCCGCGACCATGCCCTCCTGGCTGATGTAGCCCAGCGTGTCGGCGCCGATGGCGTGGCGCACCGCCTCGAGCACCTCGGCCTCGTCGGCCTGATTGCTCGGCGCGTTGGCGATCAACTCCGCCGGGGTGGCGAAGTCGATGCCGTAGAAGCACGGCCATTTCACCGGCGGCGAGGCGATGCGCACATGCACCTCGACGGCGCCCGCCTCACGCAGCATCCGTACCAGCGACCGCTGAGTGTTGCCCCGCACGATCGAGTCGTCGACGACGATCAACCGCTTACCGCGGATGATCTCGCGCAGCGGGTTGAGCTTGAGCCGGATGCCGAGTTGGCGGATGGTCTGCGAGGGCTGGATGAAGGTGCGCCCGACGTAGGCGTTCTTCATCAGGCCCTGGCCGTACGGGATGCCGGATTCCTGGGCGTATCCGACGGCGGCCGGGGTGCCCGACTCCGGGACACCGATCACCAGATCCGCCTCGACGGGTTTCTCGCGGGCCAGCGCGCGGCCGATGTCCAGGCGCGTCTTGTGCACCGAGCGTCCGGCCAACATGCTGTCCGGCCGGGCCAGATAGACGTATTCGAACACGCACGCCTTCGGTTCGGGGTTGGCGAACCGCGTCGAGCGCACCCCGTCGGCGTCGATGGCCAGCAGTTCGCCGGGCTCGATCTCGCGGACGAACGAGGCGCCGACGATGTCGAGCGCGGCGGTCTCGGATGCGACTACCCAGCCGCGGTCGAGCCGGCCCAACACCAGCGGCCGCACACCGTACGGATCGCGGGCGGCATACAGCGTGTTCTCGTCCATGAAGGTCAGGCAGAAGGCGCCGCGAACGGTCGGCAGCAGTTCCAGGGCGGCCTGCTCGAGGGTGGCGTCGGCGGCGCCGTGGGCCAGCAGCGCACCCAGGATGTCGGAGTCGGTGGTGGCCGCGGGCGCACCGCGGGTGCCGAGCAGGCCGGCCTCGCGAGCCCGGCCCGCGAGTTCGGCGCCGTTGACGATGTTGCCGTTGTGTCCCAGCGCCACGCCGGTGCCCGCCGCGGTGTTGCGGAACACCGGCTGGGCATTTTCCCAGGTGGTCGACCCGCTGGTGGAGTAGCGGCAGTGGCCGACCGCGACGTGGCCCTCCATCGCGGCCAGTGTCGGTTCGTCGAAGACCTGGCTGACCAGCCCGAGATCCTTGAACACCAGCACCTGGGAGCCGTCGGCGACGGCGATGCCGGCCGCTTCCTGTCCGCGGTGCTGCAGCGCGTACAGGCCGTAGTAGGTCAGCTTGGCGACTTCTTCACCCGGCGCCCAGACGCCGAATACGCCACACTCTTCGCGGGGTTCTTGCTCGGTTTGCGGGCCGGTCACGATATGGCTGCTCCCATGGCGGGGTGGGTAGACGCCGTCCACTTTACGGACATCGTCGGCAGAACGCGGAATCGTGGCCGCCATGTCGCCTCAATCGCCCGCGTGACTACGGCGAAACCTTGGCGGCTATCCGTTCGACGATGCGCTCGGCCGCGTCTGTGACGTGGTCGTGGCATGCGAAGGACTCGATGATCAGGTTCGAGGACACCCGCATCGCATGGCCGCACGCCGTGCCCCCGCCCGCCTCCAATGTCGAGGTCATGGCGATGTGCGAGTCCGATTCGGCGAGCTCGCCGAAGCTCCAGCGTTGGTCGCCGTCGTCGCTCGACAGCGTCACCGTGGCGCCGCTGCAGCGGCCCCACTTGTCCGCCGAGCCGTCGAACAAGGTCTGGGCCCGGTCGGCCGCCGGGAACAACACCGCGGTCTGCCCGACCCAGACGCCCGGGTTCTCCGCCGAGAAGCCCTGGTCCCTGACCGCGGAATACCCGCTGCCGGCGTACACCGAGTTCAGCGCGGTACCCATCAGCCCGACGCAGGTGGGGTCGGACATGGTCGAGTCGAAGTCGTCCATGCGGTCGATCACGTCGGTGGCGGTCAACGTCGAGGTGCCGACGATGTCGTGGATCTCGGCCGCGGCGAGCAGGATGCCGTCGAAGGCGGCGCGGTCCACCGTCGGGACCGGTTCCTCCGGCGTGACGGTCGGGCCGTTGCCGGTGACGGCCAGGACGGCGACCACCGCCACCACGGCGATGACTGCGGCGGCGACGCCACCGCCCGCCAGGATCCATTTCGTGGCGGACTTGTTGGCCTTGGGCGCGGCAGTCGGCGCGGCCAGAGGCAGCACAGGAGAAGGTGGCGGGGTTTGGCTGGTTTCCAGTGCGGCCAACACCGACTCGACCTCGGTACGGGTACGCCAGGTGACATCGGAACGATCACGCAACATACACAACAACTGCCGGATATCACGACAAGCCGACGCGTCGTTACCGTCCTCCTCCAACCCCGCCTTCAACTCCGCCACCAACGTCATCTGCTGCTGAGCACTCAACGGCGACGGATCCGAAATCGTCGACGCCAACCGCATCAGATACGCAAACGGAATCGGCGGCTCCTCGGGCAACGGATCCGGCAACGGCACACCCTGCGCCCGCCGCGCATGCACACTCGACACCAACTCAATACCGGCCTCAATACTGGGATTCCGATAATCAATGGTCTGCATCTGCGCCAACGGATTGATCCGCAAATTGTCCATCGGACCCACCAACACCGGCAGAACCGGCTTACCCAACTCCTGGGCATACCGCAACTCGGCCTGACAAGCCTTGGACTCCAACATGTTCTTCGACAACGCGACTATGAACACCTCACAACCGCGAACCTGCTCAAGAATCGTGCGCCACCACGACTCACCCCCACCAAGCTCCTCGTCGAACCACACCTGCTCATGAGCCCGACGCAACGCCGCCAACACCCCGTCGATCGCCGCACGATCCCGACTCGAATAACTGATGAAAACAGCCACCACGGACCTCCCCCGCAATGTCGGGCCGGACACCTCGCCGGTGAGCTCTATGCGTTTGCCCTGTCCGACATTTCGTCCGCGATCCGGTCGGCCTCGTCGGTGATGTGGTCATGACAGGCCATCACCTCGATGATCACGTTCGACACCGCGCGCAGCACATGCTGACATGCGTGGCCGTCGCTGGCCTCCTGCGTCTTCAGAATGCTGACCTGTGAGTCCTGCTCGGTCACGTCGCCGAACGTCCAGTTGGCCTGCGTTCCGTCTTCTCGGTTGTTGGCCACGGTTTCGCCCGCGCAGCCCTTCCACTGGGCGGCAGAGGTATCGAGGAACTGCTTGGCCTGCTGGGCCGCCGGGAAGAGCACGGCGGTTTGATTGGCGAAGACGAAAATGGGCGTCTCGGTGGTGAAGACCTGATCTGCGACCGTGCTGTAACCGGTGCCTTGATACACCGCATCGTTCGCGGTGCTGAACGCGCCAAGGCACTGTGGCATCGAGAGATTCGGCCCCTCGGTCGCCATCCGGGTGTAGACGGTGCTCGCCTCGATGTCGTTGCTGCCCATGACGGCGTCGATCTCGTCGGCGGTGAGCAGGACCGAGTTCAAGGCGGCCGGCGCCACCGTCGGATCAGGAGTGGGCTGCGCTTCTGGGGTGGGGGCGGGGTCTTTGCCGGTGAAGGCGATCACGGCGACCACCGCTATCACGGCGATGACCGCGGCGGCGACACCGCCGCCCACCAGGATCCACTTGGTGGAGGACTTGGCGGGCCGAGACCCGCCGAAGCTCGGTGAACCCGGCGCACCCGGTGGACCCGGCGGCGGTGGCGGCATCTGCTGCTGTTGGTACTGCGCCGCATAGTGGGCCTGCTGCACCGGGTGCGGTGCGGTGATCACCGAGGCCGACGCCGCGACCGGTGGCGGGGTTTGGCTGGATTCCAGTGCGGCCAACACCGACTCGACCTCGGTACGGGTACGCCAGGTGACATCGGAACGATCACGCAACATACACAACAACTGCCGGATATCACGACAAGCCGACGCGTCGTTACCGTCCTCCTCCAACCCCGCCTTCAACTCCGCCACCAACGTCATCTGCTGCTGAGCACTCAACGGCGACGGATCCGAAATCGTCGACGCCAACCGCATCAGATACGCAAACGGAATCGGCGGCTCCTCGGGCAACGGATCCGGCAACGGCACACCCTGCGCCCGCCGCGCATGCACACTCGACACCAACTCAATACCGGCCTCAATACTGGGATTCCGATAATCAATGGTCTGCATCTGCGCCAACGGATTGATCCGCAAATTGTCCATCGGACCCACCAACACCGGCAGAACCGGCTTACCCAACTCCTGGGCATACCGCAACTCGGCCTGACAAGCCTTGGACTCCAACATGTTCTTCGACAACGCGACTATGAACACCTCACAACCGCGAACCTGCTCAAGAATCGTGCGCCACCACGACTCACCCCCACCAAGCTCCTCGTCGAACCACACCTGCTCATGAGCCCGACGCAACGCCGCCAACACCCCGTCGATCGCCGCACGATCCCGACTCGAATAACTAATGAAAACAGCCACCACGGACCTCCCCAACTGACGTCGCACGGGATGTCGTCACCGTGCCCCCCACTCAGCGTTCACCGGCGAGTATGGCAGCACGGCAACGCCGCCGTGGCGCGTTGGACGAAGGGCATCCGGCGATACTTGACAACGCAAATCAACCGCTGGCGCGGCCGCAAGCACGTCACACGACGCGCGGCGGTGTGGAAGGGTTGCCAGATGCTGCGGGCGCTCATGTGGCGATATCTCGCACCGTTTCGGTGGCTGGTCGTAGCCGTCATATTTCTGCAGGTCATCAGCAGTATGGCCGCGCTGTACCTGCCCACGATCAACGCCTCGATCATCGACGACGGAGTCACCAAGGGCGAGACCGCCGTGATCCTGCAGTTGGGGGCGGTGATGTTGGCGATCACCGGCCTGCAGGTGTTGTGCGCGATCGGCGCGGTGTATTTCGGTTCGCGGTCGGGCATGGGTCTCGGACGCGATCTGAGGGCGGCGGTCTTCCGCCACATCACCGGCTTCTCGGCCGCGGAGACAACGCGCTTCGGAGCGCCGTCGCTGTTGACCCGCTCCACCAACGACGTATGGCATATCGAGGTCCTGGTCGAGATGACATTCACGGTCCTGGTCACCGCACCGATCATGGGTATCGGCGGCACCCTGATGGCGATCCGTCAGGACGTCGGGCTGTCGTGGCTGCTTCTGGTGAGCGTGCCGATTCTCGGGCTCGCCAACTACTGGATCGTCTCTCACCTCCTGCCCGTCTTCCGCTACATGCAGGACCTCATCGACGTTCTCAATCGGGTGCTGCGCGAACAGCTGTCCGGTCTCAAGGTGATCCGCGCGTTCGGACGAGAACTCTTCGAGCGCAGGCGCTTCGACGGGGTGAACGAAGCGCTGGCCGATGCCACCCTGGCTGCTGCGCGCTGGCAGGCCCTCCTTCCGCCGGCGAGCACGCTGGTGATCAACGTCTCCAGCGTGGCGCTCATCTGGTTCGGCGGTCTGCGCATCGACGCCGGGCAGATGCAGGTCGGCTCGTTGATCGCGTTCCTGTCCTATTTCATGCAGATCCTGATGGCGGTGTCGATGGCCACCACGTTCTTGGCGATGTTGCCGAGGGCGGCGATCTGCGCTGAACGCATCGCCGACGTGCTGTCGACGCCGCCGAGCATCGCCAGTCCGCCCGGCGCTGTGCGGCCCGAAAGCGTCACAGGCGTGGTCGAACTCGTCGATGTGGAGTTCAGGTACCCCGGCGCGCAGCGTTCGGTGTTGCAGGCGGTGACGCTCACCGCACGGCCGGGTACCACCACGGCCGTCGTCGGGGGCACCGGATCGGGAAAATCCACCCTGGTGTCGTTGATCTGCCGGCTCTTCGACGTCACCGCCGGTTCGGTTCGAATCGACGGAGTCGACGTCAGGCACTACGACATCGAGCGGTTGTGGGGCGCCGTGGGTCTGGTGCCCCAGCGGGGCTACCTGTTCTCCGGCACAGTCGCCGACAACCTGCGATACGGCAAGACCGACGCCACCGAAGAAGAGATGTGGGACGCGTTGGAGGTCGCCGCGGTCGACGAATTCGTCCGCAACCGCGGGGGGTTGCAGACCGTCGTGTCACAGGGTGGCGCCAACTTCTCCGGTGGCCAGAGACAACGGTTAGCCATCGCTCGGGCGGTGATACGCCGGCCGGCGATCTACCTTGTCGACGACGCCTTCTCGGCCCTCGACGTGCACACCGAGAACCAAGTGCGCTCCGCACTGCGCCGTGCGGCGGCCGAGTCCACCGTCATCCTGGTCTCCCAGCGCGTACCCACCGTGATCGACGCCGACCAGATAGTCGTCATCGATGACGGCATGGTGGTCGGCGAAGGGTCTCACCGGTCCTTGTTGATCGACTGCCCGACCTACGCCGAAATCGCGCTCTCACAGGGCATCGACGCTACGTCCAGATGAGAACATTCGGCAGCGATCCGTCGATCTCACGCAGACACGTGTAGCCCACCCCGGCCAGACCGCGGAACAGTCCGACGTTGAACCGCCGGGCCCCACCGCTCCAGCGGTAGTCCCCCGTCGTCAGCTTGTTGGCGAGGATCGCGGAGAGCCGATTCGACGCCATCTGCGTCAACTCGCGGCGGTTCAGCACGGCACCGGCTTCGCGGAGCAGTTCCACACCGCCCAACGATCCGCAACACAGCGTGTCCACGTGCCCCGGCCAAGCCCGCGCCGCCGCCTGTATCGCCATGTCGATCTCGGCTGCCGAATCGTCGTCGGGCCCACCACGGCGCGCCATGCCGAGGCGGGACAGTCCGATACCGACCGCGCCATGGCACCACTGGGAGCGCGGGTTCGGCTCGCCGGCCTCCGAGTCCGTCCAGTCGGCGTGCTCGACAGCCACCCAACCGCGCGCCGCCTCGAGGAATTCCTGTCGCCCGGTGACGTATGCGAGTGAGCGCATCGCGTAGGCGAAACCTGCTGCGCCGTGCGACATGCCGACGAGGGGCGCCCCCGACGGCCGCCGCGACAGCAGATGCTCACCACATTTCACGGCCCGATTCAGCACGGACTGCTCTGCGCTCTCCTCGTACAACCGCAGCAGCGACAATATCGCGCCCGCGCTGCCACCGACGATGTCGAGATGCCGGTCTCCGGCGATCAAGTCGTCACTGATCAAGCCGGCCGCCAGATGTGCGTCGGCGGCGAGATCGTCGTCGCCGAGCAATCTCGACATGGTGAGCAGGGCATAGATCACCGACCCCAGACCGCTGGTGCCGCCGATGCCGAGCAGCCGCGCCATGCGTGCGGCCTGGCTGCTTCGAAGCTGGGCGCGAAGATGGGCGATCGCGGCCATCGCGAGGTCGGCCGATTCCGGCTGCTGTGCCGTCTTCGCGTGCGCCGCAAGGAACAACGCGATTCCCGATGTGCCGTTGTAGAGGTCATCGCCGACCACCGCCAGCTGCGACACGTCGGAGTCGGGCAGCCAGCTCAGGCCGATCCACGCCGCACCGGTGCCGCGTCGCGTCGCGTACCGCGCGATCTCCGCCGCGACGGCGTTCGCTTCGGCCATTGCCGCCGCGCTCGGGTCGGCGACCGGGTCGCCTTTCAGCCGCTGTCCCGCGCTGTGCGCCGAATTCGCCTCCGCCACAAACGACGCGGTCTGCCGGACCACGGTGGTCTGCCAGGCGATCTCGTCTTCGTCGAGATGCTGTAGGCGTTCGCGGGCACGCTGCAGTCCCGGCGCCGCCGCTACCCTGACCTCGACCCCGTCCGCGCCGAGGATGTCGCAGTGGTCACTGCCAACCTGGAAATACGGCACGTCGAGCTGCAGAAGCGCCGCCCGTTCGGCCCGCCGCAACGCCCAGCCCGGGTCTGCGTCGTCGTCCCAATCGGCGAGCCGTGCAACGAAGTCCGCCTGCACTGACCAGATGACGCCGTCGTCCATCGTCCGGTCGTCGGTGAGACGTCCGAGCAGCATGGTGTAGAACTGGGTAGGCCGGATCACCTTCCGGATTCGCAGTCCGGCGAAGCCGTCGAGAAGTGATTGCACCCCGAAGCCCGCCACCTCTGATCGCAAGAACGTGGCATATTCTTCGAACCCGTCGATCAGATCGTCGAGGTGCTCGTCGAGGCCGACCTCGCGTCCGGCCACCAGCGGCAGGTTCGTCGCCGGTCTGGTCTGCTGCGGGACCGTCACGGGCCGCATCGCATCCGAGTTGACGTCGGCCCACACCACGTCGGTTCGTGCCGTCGAGTCCGACGCCATCCCGCCCACCGGGTACACGCTTCTGTCGGCGGTTCGCCCGTAGGCCGGCAACAGCCCCACGGCCGCCACCGAATCCGCGATCAGCTCCGTCGCCGCAGCATGCGCCGCAGCGTGCGGTGGGCCATTCATCGCTTCGGCCGCGCCGGGTTGCAGGAGGGTTTCCAGGTCCACCGGCACCGGGTGGTCGCCGGCGGCGATCAGGTTCTCCTGGTGGACATCGCTTCCGGCGAAGCAGTGAAACAGCGCGAGCCAGGCTCCGGCACGCCGGAAGAACTCGGCGCACTCCTCGGCGCCCGGGCATGGCGCGTGCTCGATGCACTCCGCCCAGCCGTAGTGTTCGCGCGCGAACGTACGCGGCGCCCGAAGTTCGACGGGAGCCCGTGTGTTCAACCGCTGCACCAGTGCGTGCCAAACCGCGTCCACCCGAAGATCTTTGGGCTTGTACATCACCCGGCGCCCGTCGGCGAACTCAATGCGCAGCACCGATCGGCCGCCACGGTGCGGGTCGGAGAGCCCGCCGTGCACCGCGCTCACCTGGGCGGCGACGCCGCGGCCGAGCAGTTCGCCACGGACGGCCACGACGTCTGTCTGGAGGCGCTCGACGAACTCACGGGCCGTGGTCAACCACTGTCGGGTGAGCACGGCGATCAACCGCAGCAGGATCGGCTTGTCGTCGAAGAGCCGCTCGAACCCGCCCGATGTCATGTCGCCGACGAACGTGGCGTAGCGCCGGCCGCCGGCAACGAAACGTTCGTAGAGCGGGGCCGCACACAGTTCGCACAGCCGATCGACCAAGAGGTGGTTGAGCTCCTCGCAGCCGGTCGGGGTCAGCAGGTCACGGGCGCCTGGGCCGACCGACTCCCACAGACGCGCCCGGGCCTGACCTGCCAGACCCGCGAAGAGATGCTCGAAAGGCAGGTGACCGGAGCCCAGGTCGGCGACGGACGCCGAATCGCACAGCGCCGATCGAATCCAGGACGCGTCCTCGATCCAGGGTTCGGGCCCGGTGGTGGCCCGCCGGCGCGCCGCGGTGAACCGCGCGCGCGCTCGATCCATCGAGTACCCGTCTCTTGTCAGCCTGCGGTCGAACAGCGCCCAGTCACCGCTGGCGCATGACTTCGCCCACGCGGCAAGACGTTCGGCGGCAACTTCGGCATCACCTTGTCGGCCGGCAGCGTCTTCGAAGCGCTCCGACAACAGCTCCTCGAAGGTGGCGGCGCGCGTGAACCACGTATCGCGGTCAACCTTCTTCATCGTCGAGTGGGCCCTCATAACTCGAGCGGAACTGCTCGTCGGCCACCGGCCACATCTCCCCCTGCGGTCCCCTGACGATCCAGTCGCCCGCGTTGGCCACCGCATCGCCCTCCAGCGTGTGGATCACCTCGCGCCATGTCGAGCGCCGGGCCGACACCGTTCCGCACCGCCGATACCGTCGCGGACCCACCTCTTCATGGGTCGCTTCGAACACCGCTGCGGCAACCGACCTTTCATTCCCTCCTTCGTCGACCACCGTCCAGTCGCCGGGTTGCGCCCGCATCACGTCCCCCGCCGGTGTCGTCCACTCCCATGGGTGGTCCCGCCGTTGCGCGGTGATCTCGCCGCGGCGGCGATATCGCCGCCATTTCGGGACGGATCGGTATCCGAGGTTGCGCAGGTTCAGTAGCGTGCTCAGCAGGCTCCTGCGCGAATCCTCGGCGTACTCGGGATGGCGCGCAACCAGCTCGTCGAACGGCAGGAGCCGATCGTGGCGGCGGCGACTGTCCTCACGCCGATCGTCGTACTTCCATCCCGCGTCCTCGTAGTACTTCCGCCAATCCTCGTGCTCGGCCTTGATCATCGCCTCCACGGTGTCGCCGTCGAAGCCGAGAATCTGCAGTTGTTCTGTGGTGGTGAGATCGGCGAACGTCACCGGCAGCGGTGCCGTCGGGCCACTTTGCTCGAGGCTGTTCCAGGTGTGATCACCGAACGTCTCGACCATCCACAACGCGTTGAGCACCTGTCGCCGATTGGAGTGCCTGATGAACGGGTCCAGGTCCTTCCACGGTTTGGTACTCGGTTTGTCACGCGCGGTACCCGCGCTGTAGTGCTCATGGATCAATTCGGCCGCCCGTTCCCAGACATCCTGTGGCGCATCGGTTTCGAATTCCATGTCGATGGGGAAGGTGAACAGCTCACCGACAATGGACACGTCGATGAGTGATGTCGCCGCGGTCGCGGCGAGGTAGATGCGCAGGTTCGGGAATCGGGACGCCAGCCGTGTCCCGTGTGTCTCCAACTCCGGATCACCCAGCACGAAGGAGTGCATCGCCGGGTCCTTGTCGCGGAGATATTCGGCGATCGCCTCCACGGTGGGGTTCGAGTTGTGATCCACGACGGGCAACATCGTGCCGTCGGGCGCCATCCGGCCCTGTCGGATCTCGTGGTCCTCGACGAAACTCTTCGCTCCCTCGGCGAAGATCACCACATTCGAGGGCCGAACCACGTCCGGCTTCTCATACATTCCTTGTTCGCGCTGCAACTGGGCCAGTTCGGAGGCCATCGCGTAGGTCAACGGGTACAGCCCGCAGAGCACGACCGTATTCGGCAGCTCGCGGGCAACGGCGCCGCGCTCCGGCCGAGTTGTCATGTGCCGCACCAGTTTGGCCGCGGTGACCTCGTACTTGCCGACCGCGTCGGCCACCCATCGACGTTCGGTGCTGGCCAGAAAGCTGCGCCGCCACACCTCCGCCTGCCACGGGTCGTCTATCCGGACCGTCAGGGGCATCCGCACAGGGCCGCTTCCGCGCTGAGCGACCGCCGCGTCGATGGTCTTGAAGTGCTTGATGTTGTCCACCGGATCGCCAGACAGCAGATACAGGCGCTCCGACCGGTTCCACAGCGTCAAGCGCGACAACGCGTCATCCTCGGCGAGATCCACCGCGCGTAGCTTGGCGCCCAGCGCCCTGGCCCTGCGGCCGGCCTCGCCGTCGATGTCGTCGGTCAAGATCACCACGGCACCCGCGGGATTCTGGGTGCGCAGAATCGCGCGGACCATCGACACCGTGTCGTCGTCGACGCCGACGACAACGGTCAGCGAGTTCGCCCTCCAGATCGCCACCCGGTCGAGTTGGGAGCGGAACAGTGCCAGCCCGGCGGCCAGTGCCGCGGTGAGGGTTGTGGCCAACGCGAGAAGGCGGGCGACTTCCAGGGCGATCGGCATGTTCGCGCATGCGCCGTCCGCGAAGGTCTGCACGTTTCCCAAGAAGAGCGCGAGCGTCCACGCCAGCGGCGCGAAGATCGGCGATTCGCCGTCGTGACACGGTAGGTAGGCGCTCATCCCGAGCACCAACGCCGAGGCCGCCATCGCCGCGATCACGACCAACGGTTGTCCTGAGAAGGCGGTCCGCCCGGACAGTCGCCGCAGGGCGACGTGAACTATCGGAAAGGCCAACACCACCGCGATCGTCGCGGTGGCCGCCCACGCGGTCTCCCCTCGCGGGATCGGCGCACCGAACCATCGAAGTGGTTCCGGCACCCTCTTCGTCACCGCCGGGTTGACGGCCACCACGCAGAGGTACAGCAACGCGGCCACGTAGCAGATGTCCAACAGGGCAAGCACATGTGTGAGCCAGCCACGTCCCGGCCCGGCCAACCGCCCCCGCGTGCTCACCACTGAATCATCACACCGGACGGGTCGTTCCCTGCGCCGAACCGGTGCAGAAAAATGTCAGCCGTGCGCGCCGCATCGCCTTTGCCCGTTCGTCCAAATCGGCTGGCCGAGAGGTTTACACTCGCCGCCGAAGGTTGCAGGAGGGGGGCGTGCGTCGATGTCTCGTATCTTCATGAGTCATTCCAGCGCCGACACGCATCAGGCGATCGCGTTGAAAAAATGGCTGGTCGCGCAGAACCCACCGCTGGACAACGACATCTTCCTCGACGTCGACCCGAAGGTCGGGATTCGGCCGGGCATGAAGTGGAAGGACGCCCTTCAGCAGGCGAACGCGCGCTGTGAAGCGGTGGTGTGCCTGCTGTCTTCCGCGTGGGAGGCGTCCACGGAATGCAACACCGAGTTCCGCACCGCGGAGAACCTGAACAAGCGCATCTTCTGCGCCCGTCTGGAGCCCTCGACCGGCCTGGGACTCACCCGGGACTGGCAGTGGGTCGACTTGTTCGACGACGACGGACCGCAGACCGATATCGAATTCACCTACGAGGACAACACCGAAGTCGTCCGCTTCTCGACGAAGGGCCTGCGCCGCCTGCGCGACGAGATCATCGGACACGGCATCGGTGCCGACACCTTCGTGTGGCCGCCTCCCAGCGATCCGGAGCGGGCGCCGTACCGCGGCTGGGAGCCGCTGCAGGAGGTCGACGCCGCCGTCTTCTTCGGGCGCGACGCGCAACTCGTCCGTGGCCTTGACGCACTGCGTGGCATGCGTCAGTCGGGGGCCAGCCTCTTCGCGATCCTGGGGCCGTCCGGCGCGGGGAAGTCCTCTTTCCTGCGGGCCGGGCTGATGCCGCGGCTGCGCCGCGACGACCGCAGCTTCGTCGTCCTCGAGATCGTCCGTCCTGGGCGCAACGTGCTTACCGGGAACGAGGGCCTCGCGCAGTCCATCCGCGCCACGTTCGCCAGACTGGGTGCGCGCCGCCCCCTTGCCGAGATAAAGGACGCCTGCCGAAACGACGTCAATCGGGTCGGCGAACTGTTGTACGAGCTGCAACAGTTGGCCGTCGCGCAGCTGGTGGATCTGCCGGAGGGCGCCTCCCCTCCCACCTTGGTGCTGCCGGTGGATCAGGCCGAGGAACTCTTCGGCGTGGACGCGGGCAAGGAGGCACCCCGGTTCCTGGAGATGATCGGACAACACGCCCGTACCGACGTCGCTGGCCGGGTGCCGCTCATCGTCGCGATGACCATCCGCACCGACCACCACGAGTTGTTGCAGACGGCTGAGCAGTTGCGGGACGTCAAGACCGAGCTGTTCGGTGACCTCAAACCCATGCCGCAAGCGGAATTCAAGGAGGTCGTCGAAGGGCCGGCCCGTCGCTCGACCGAAGGCGGGCGACCTCTGCACGTCGAACCGGCACTCGTGCAACGACTGTTGGCCGATTGCACCATGGGCGCCGACACACTGCCGTTGCTGTCGCTCACGCTGTCTCGCCTCTACACCGAGTTCGGCGACGACGGAGATCTGAAACTCGACGAGTACTTGCGGATGGGAGAGATGCGCAACGTCGTGCAGACCGAGGTCAACGCCTTGCTCTCGCCCGACGAAGCGACCCGCCGGGACCAACTGAAACTGTTGCGGGAGGCCTTCATTCCGGCGTTGGCGACGATCAACCCCGACAACGACCTGCCGGTGCGCAGAGTCACCAGGTGGGACGACCTACCACCCGCTGCGAAGCCGCTGCTCGATCAGTTCGTGGCCAAACGTCTGCTGGTCACCGGCGCCGGCGGCAACGTCGTCGAGGTCGCCTTGGAAAGCCTCCTACAGCATTGGGACGAACTGAAGGCCTGGCTGGAGGAGGAACGCGAGAGCCTCAAACAAGCCGAGGTGCTCAAGCGCGATGCGCTCGCGTGGGAGAGAAGCGACCACAACGACGCCTGGCTGCTCGAGGGCCAGCGACTGGCCGACGCCGAAGCGCTGATGACGTCGCGATTGCAGGATCACGTTGCCGTCGCTCGCGAGTTCGTCCAGAACTCCAGGGTCCGTGAGGATCAGCGCGTCGGTGACCGGCAGGCCGCGCGGCGCCGGTCGAGGATGCTGCGTGCGGTCGCGGCCGCCGCCGTCGTCATCGCGCTGGTGGCCGCCTTTGCGGGCTGGCAGGTGTGGGAGACGTTTCGGCACAACCAGGGCCTGCGTCTGGTGGTGGAAGCCGAGCAGATGCTGGAGGGCGGTCGGTCCGGAGGGGACGTTCTCGCGCTGCAACAACTGCTCGCCGCCGAAAGCCTCGGTGCGCCGACCGCCGAAGCCGTCGCCAATGCCAGACGTGACCTGGTCAGCATCATGGAGAACCCGGTCCGCGGTGGGTCCGAAGCCGTCACACCGGTGCGTGGTGTCGCGCTGAGCCCGAAGGGTGACCGGATCGCCTCGGCCAGCGACGACCACTCGGTGCGAGTGTGGGACATGGAATCCGGGGCGCTCGTGCACACGCTCGACATCGGCGATCAGGGCCGCGCCGTCAGCGTGGCGTTCAACCCCGAGGGGCCGGATCAGCCGGGCGGCAACCTGATCGTCACCGGCAGCAGCGACGGGATCCTTCAGGTGTGGGACGCCGAGAGCGGAAACCCGGTCGGCGCTCGGATTGCCGCCGGCGGTGTGGTGAGCAGTGTGGCGTTCAGTCCCGACGGCGAGATGATCGCGGCCGGCAGCGGCGACGGCTTCGTCCGGATCTGGGAGACCGCCAACGGAAGACCGCTCATCGCCCCGCGAAAGGCCAGCGACGTCCAGGGGGTCCGTAGCGTGGCCTTCAGCGTGAAGACAGGAGATCGACTGGTCTCCGGCGCTGACGACGGCACCGTGCGGTTGTGGAATCCGCGCACCGGGGAGTCGATCGGTCGGCCCCGGATGATGGGTGATCAAGTCCCGGTGATGAGTGTGGCTTTCAGCCCTCCGGAGAATTGGGAGACCGACAGCGGAGATCGGGTGGCCGTCGGCCTGATCAACGGCAGGATCGAGGTTCTCGACGGGGCCAGTCTGGAGTCCGTCCGCGCTCCGTTCGTCGCGCACCCCGACAGCGTGAACAGCGTCGCCTTCAGTCCCGGCGGCAGCAGAATCGTCTCGGGAGGCTCCGACAACACGGTGCGGGTGTGGAGTTCGCCGTTCAAGCCGACCGTCAGCGATTGGATCGGCCGTCCGATCGGTGGCGCCCTGTTGGGCCACCATGGCGCGGTGTTGTCGGTGACCTTCAATTCGGATACCACCCGGATCGTCTCGGGCGGCGAGGACGGCTCGGTGCGGGTGTGGGATGCCGTCACCGGGCTGCCCATACCGGCGAACCAGGGCGCAGAGGTGCGTGCGGTGGCGTTCCGGCCCGACGGAAAGTTGATGGCGTCGGGCGGCGCCGACGGCACCGTCAAGCTGTGGGACCCGGGCGCCGCCGTCGCGACCGGTCAGCTCGGCCTGCCGTCGGACTCAGATCGGCAGATCGACAGCGTGGCGTTCAGCCCGGACGGCGGCCGGCTGGTGACCGGAGCTTTCGACGGTTCGCTGCAGTTATGGGATCTGACCAAGCCCGCTCCCCCGGGCGGGGTCAGAGGCAAACCGGACGTCGACGTGCCCACCGGTGCACGGATCATGAGTGTGGCATTCAGCCCGGCGGGTTCCGGCCGGCCCGGGGGTGAATTGATCGCGACGGGCGGCTTCGACGGCTCACTGCGGCTGTGGGACGGACACACTCTCGGCTTGATCAGCGAGGCGCAATCGACCGGATATCAGCTGTGGAGTGTGGCGTTCAGCCCCGACGGGCGCCAGATCGCATCCGGCTCGGGATTCGATTCCGCGTATGCCGAAACCAATCTCATCCAGCTGTGGGACGTCGAACCGCTCACCAGGGACGGCGACCCGATGAAATCGTCATCGGTGTCCAACATCTACAGCGTCGCCTTCAGCCCGGACGGTAAACAGCTGGCCTCAGGCAGTAGCGACGGCACCACCAGGCTGTGGGACGTCGAAACTCGGCAACAGGTCGGCCCCGCGATGACTGGCGACCAGAACGCCGTGATGAGCGTCGACTTCGCTCGGCACGACCCATGGATCGTCGCCGGCGCCGCCGACGGCAAGGTGCGGCTGTGGAACACCGCCGATCAAGAACCCATCGGAACGCCGATCGTCGGACACCAGAACTGGGTTCGAGCCGTGTTCAGCCCTGACGACAAGCTGATCCTTTCGGGCAGTGCCGACGGCAACCTGCACTTGTGGCCGGCACCGCAGAAACTCGAGACGTTCATTTGCGAAAAGCTCAACAGCAACATGAGTGCAAAGCAGTGGGATGAGACCGTCTCCTCGATGATCCCCTATATCAAGGAGTGCCCGGGCCTGCCGGTCCCGTAGTTGAAAGCGAGTTGTTTGCACGCGCAATCAGTTTTGTCGCAGGCGAAAATATAGGGAAAACCCTGATTCCTTTGCGTGCGCCAGTCGATATATTTGCCCGAAGTCGGGGCGTGGGACCGATGGCACTCTTGTTCGGAAAACGAAAATGAGCCGAGGCACATGATGGACGTCAAGGCACGCAGGTATACGTCAGCGCTGGGCGCGGCCGCCGTGGCATTCGCCCTGATCAGCGCCCCTTCCGCGGGGGCGGGGCCGCCGTGCGGCGGTTATCCGCCACCGCCGGGTTGCACCGGCAGTAGTCCGGGCGGCCCGTCGAGCGGCGGCAGCGGATCGCAATCCCACGACCAGGGAAACCAAGGTGGAGGCGGCGGCGGGAACGGCCGCGGCGGCACCAACCGATGAGGAGGGACCCAGAATGACAGCTGCACTCGAAGAAGACATCCTCCGTCGCAGCGTTTCCGACGACGAGTTGGAAGCCGCTGCGGAGGAGGTCGCGCTTTCCTATACGTACCAGACCCGCTCGTCTAGTAGGTGCTGCAACTAGCAGCCCCAATCGGTGCCCGTCGAGGACTTGGGGGCCCCTCGACGCGGCACCGTCGACATCCTCGACTCGGCCCCTCGAGGAGCATTCCGACATGGAAGCGACTGATACGCAAGCCGCCGCAGACCTTGTCTCGACGGTCGCTCGACAGGAGGCCGAGATCGGAAGACTGCGCCGACTCATAGCGCAGGACCGCTTTGCGCAGGATCTGCGCGACGCCATGACAACCGCCTCTGCCGCCAGCCTGGTGGGCGCACCGGTCAGTCATGATCGGTTGCTCGACATGATCACCGCGACGGCCACAGACATCGTCAAGGCCCGAGCGGGCTCCCTTTTTCTCATCGACGCCGAGCAACAGAACCTCATATTCACCACCGCGGTCGGTGATCAGGTGACGGAAACGGAGCGATTTCGGATGCCGCTCGGACACGGGGTCGCGGGCCTGGTCGCGCTGACAGGACAGCCCATCGCCGTCTCGGACACACCGGAAGACGACCTCGACTCCGAGGACCTCGGCCACGCCGTCGGGTTCAACCCGAAAAACATCCTCTGCATACCCCTGTCGTTTCGCGACCAGGTGATCGGTGTCCTGCAGTTTCTCGACAAGAAGGACGAGGCGACGTTCAGCGTCGACGACATGGAGGACGTGGCCCTTTTTTCACATCTGGCCGCGGTGGCCATCGAACAATCCCGTACCCAGCACAGACTGAGCGTGCTGGTGAGCGGATTGATCGAAAACATCGACGGCATATCGGATTTCGATCGCTTCGGCCTCACGGAAAAGGCGCGGGCATTCACCACCGAACTGGGTCAGCAGACCGGCTTTCTGGGCGCAATGGAATTGGCGCAGCTCATTCAAGAGATCGTGCAGCACGGCGACGCCGCGGCGGAGACCTGTAAGGGTCTTCTCGGCAGCTTCGCCGATTTCCTACGTTCACATTCCGGACACGACAGTGCGGTTGGTGGCGCTCGATGGTGAGCGTGCGGCCAGCCTATTCCGCACCCTTCCATGACTCCCGAATAACCAAAGTCCCCGCGCTGGATCCACGCGATGGCATCACCACCGAATGGGCTTGGGGCGACGGAACAGGTAGGGGCGTAAAGGTCGCGGTCATCGACAGCGGTGTCGACACACATCCCGACGTCGGCCCCGTCGACGGCTATGTCTCGATCACCGAAGACCAGGACGGCGAACTTGTCTACGACCCAGCGCCGCACGACGATTCCTTCGGTCACGGCACTGCCTGTGCGGGTGTGATCCGCAGGCTCGCACCCGAATGCGAGCTGTACAGCGTGAAGGTGCTTGGGGCTGGGCTGACTGGCACCGGAAGGATCTTCCAGGCCGGTCTGCGATGGGCGATCGACAACGGCATCCGCGTCTGCAATCTGAGCCTCGGCAGCAAGAAGCGAGAGTATTGCCTGTCTTTTCACGAGTTGGCGGATCAAGCTTATTTCAAGAACGTCATCCTCGTCACCGCGGCCAACAACAGTCCGATCCCGAGTTATCCGTCGCTGTACTCATCGGTTATTTCGGTGGCCTCACACGCGATCCCAGACCCCTACGTCTTCTATTACAACCCTGAGCCGCCTGTCGAATTCGGAGCCCACGGCATCGACGTGCGACTACCCTGGCGCGGCGGCAAGTACATCACTGCGACCGGAAACAGTTTCGCCGCACCGCACATCTCGGGTTTAATCACGAAAATTCTTGGCGCGCACCCGAACCTGACTGTGTTCCAGACCGAGACCATCCTGTGCGAACTAGCGACGAATGTCAGCCGCACCGAGGTCACCGCTCCGCCTCGCTTGCTCGGCGCATCGCGTCAGCGAAAGGAGGACCGCTCTGACTGATCCTGCCTGTATGACCTCGACGTTGTGATCAACGTCTTGTGAAAGCGAGCGTAACCCGCATGCCAGCCATCAACGATCCGACCTACCTTCGAAGGGTCGACCTCTTCCGAGATATGTCGCTGTCTCATCTGGCCTTTCTCAACGGCAGAATGCGGCGGCAACTGCTGCCTGCCGGCGCACGGTTCGTGCTGTCCGACCATCTCGACGACACCATCTACGTGATCCATACGGGTGTGGTGAAACTGGTTGTGGGCCAAGCCGACGGCAGCGAGTTGATGCTGGCGATGCTTGGTCGCGGCGATGTCGTCGGATCACTCACGATCGGAGACTGTCTCGGCAGTGCCCGCTCCGTCGTGGCCCTGGACGAGACGTCTCTGTTCTGGCTCGACCGGGAGACCTTCGAGCAGTGCCTGCAGACCATGCCGGCGATGAGCGCCAACCTGTCGAATGTGTTGGCGCGTCGAGTCCGTATTGCCAATGAACGGATCGAGGCGCTGGCGGGTATGGACGTGCGCAGCCGCGTCGTACGGCACCTTCTTCTCCTCGCCCGCGAGTACGGCCAGCCGACAGAGGACGGGGACGACAACTGCGTGCGCATACCGCTTCGGCTCACCCAAGCAGACTTGGCTCGATTGGTCGGCGCCTCCCGCGTCCGGGTTAACCACGCGCTCACCGAGTTACGTCGCCGCGGCATTGCGGAGAACCACAACGACCACTGCGTGGTGATATCCGACCTCGCAGGTCTGGAGAAGCTTCGCTAGTCCGAAAACTATTGGTGCTGTAAAGGATTAAACAAGCCACAGTATCGGAGTTGACGGTCGAGGGCAAAGGATAGAACACGTCGTTGTACCGGAGTTGATTGTGGCCGGCGATCGCAAGGTGATCAGATCAGCTGTCAGAAACGGCCCGGCCCGATCGGGTCGAGTCACTCGATACACAGGAGCAAGGACATGGCGATAGTAAGAGGCGTTGACGAGACCGGCGAGGGTGCGTTCTACGACGTTCCCGACGAAGAACTCTCGAAGTACAAGCTGAAGGCCAAGCACTTCGACACGTTGTCCGAAGAGGACAAGCAGCGGCTGTTGGACGGCGCGACCGAGCTGACCAAGGAGAATGCGCAGGGCGCCATTCCCATCGGGTCCCGCGCGGGTGGCGGTGATGTCGAGGGGTTCACCGACTGGTGCTGGATCTACCTCTGGGACGAGTGGGGGAACTGGGTCTACGTCGAAGGCCCGTGCTGACCATTCGCGTCCGATGGTGCGGGGCGCACTGGGTTTGTGCGCTCCGCACTTCGAGCTGCCCAACGCCGAAAGGGATTCGATGGTGACACCCGCTCAGCGCCCGAGCATCCCGCCTGCGCTCACGAGCGCGGCGCGGCTGCGCCGTGACGGCCGAACGGGTGACGCCAAGCAAGTGATCGGCGCAGCCCTGGCCAGTGCGCATGCAGCACCCGCGGAAGCCTCCTTGCGAGAACGGGTTCTGTTGGTCATCGCGCTCGCCGACCTACACCTGGCCACCGACCAGATCGACACCGCGCGGCGGTTGCTCGCCGCCGAAGCGGCATTTGCCGACGCTGCACTGGAATTCAGCAGGCGCAACGGCACACCGGACCAAACCCGCTCCGCGGAGCTGGCCGCCCGCCAACTGCGCGACCGTGAAACGCAGGTGAATCTGCTCGGTCGCCAGGCACCGGAGATCCAGGTGGCGGACTGGCTTCCCGGGCCGCCGGCAACTGAACCGGGCAGAGACGGCAACGTGTTGCTGCTCGAGTTCTGGGGTCGCTCATGTCGTGCCTGCACGGCAATGATGCCTGCGTTGACCGATTTTCACCGTCGCTACCAACACCGCGGGCTGACGGTTCTCGCGCTGACCCGCTACGGCGAGAACGCTGCGACGCGCTCTGCACGCAGCCGCGAGCGTGACCTCGTCGCGAAGGCGGCGGCCGACGGGGGGCTGGCCGTCACCGTGGGTATTGCCCCCGATGACCGGCTGCAACGTTGTTACGGCGCGAACGGACTTCCCACGTTCGCCATCGTCGACCGTGCGGGCAGGGTGCGACTGGCCTCGTCGATCCCCGACAAGACAAAGATGGATCGGCTCATCGACGGTTTGCTCGATGAGCCCGTACCGCAAGCCCAACTCAGGGAGCGATGACGGATGTCAACCAACACGATGCAACCCGGCCTACCCGGCGGCCCCGCGATGGGAGCTGCGGTACCTGCGGGCGCGGTTCGGCCCGGCGGTGTGCCCGGACGCCCGGCCGCGCGCGGACCGGTGCCCGCGAAAGATGCCTGGGGATATGTCAAACGGAGCCTTCCGATGCTCCGCCCCCTGCGCGGATTCCTGGCGATCTCACTCGTCCTGGGCCTGATCGTCACCGCCCTTCCCTTCGTCGTGCCCGCCGTCTGGGGCCCGATCGTGGCGATCATGGCCAAGGCCGCGGGCCCCACCGGGGCCGGAGATCTCGCGTCGGTGTGGGGTCTCGACAGCGCGTTGGTCACTCGTCAGGACGGCAGTTCGTCCGGCCCCACGTTGTCGTTCACGGGCTGGTTGATCATCTGGGCGGCGGCACTGGTGCTGTCACACGTTCTGGGATTTCTGCGGGCTTGGGCCGAGGCGCAGGTCGACTGGAGGCTGATGGCCAGCATCCGTCAGCGAGTCCATGACCATTTGCAGTCTCTGTCGTTGGACTTCTTCACGGGATCGCGAAGCGGTGCGCTGATGCAGCGGGTGCAGGCCGAGGCGCCGTCGGTGCAGAAGTTGTTGACCGACTGCCTGATCCCGCCGCTGATCGACGTTCTCGTGCTGGTCTGTGCGCTTGTCTACATGGTGTCGCTGTCCTGGCAGATGACGATCGCGTCGCTGATCCTGTCCCCGTTCGCGCTGATGCTGCTCCGGTACGCCGGAAAGCAACTGCAGAGCACCGCCCAACGAATGATGATGAGCAACCGACACCTGGGCGGCGAACTCGAAGAGACGATCAGCGGCATCACCGACATCCAGATCTTCAACGCACAGGATCGGCGCAGTGAACGCTTCCACTCCGCATCGGACGAAGCGGCGAAGGGTTCGGCGATGATGCTGGTGTGGGTCCAGATGACCAGTCGCAGCACCCAGATATTCATCGCGCTCAGCACGGCACTGGTGCTGATGGTCGGTGTCGCGTTCAGTACGCCCTTCGAACTCACGCTGAACAGCTTGATCGTCTTCATCGGTTTCGTCCCGACCATGTTCGCGCCTGCACAGCGGATCGTCGACGCGTACACGACATACGCGTCGACCATCCCCAACGTCGCGTTGACCTACGAACTGCTCGACACGAAACCGTCCATCGAGGAGCTTCCGGACGCAAAGCACCTCGACGAGGTGCACGGCAACATCGTCTTCACCGACGTTGTCTTCGGATACAACGACCGACAGCGGATTCTCGACGGGATCTCGTTCTCGATCAACGAAGGCGAGACGGTCGCGCTGGTCGGCCAGATCGGTTCGGGCAAGTCGACGATCTTCAACCTTCTGCTTCGTTTCCTCGATCCGCAGCAAGGCACCATCGAACTCGATGGCCACGACATCAAGACGCTGTCGCTGAACACGTTGCGCGAGCAGGTATCCAAGCTCTCCCAGTTTCCGTTCTTCCTGAAGGATTCCATTCGCGAGAATGTGCGCCTGGCCCGACAGGACGCGGGCGACGACGAGGTCGAGGAGGCATGCAAGCTCGCGCACGTCCACGCCGTGATCGTCGACCCCACCAAGATCGAGCACGGCTACGACACGACGGTGGACGTGCAGGTCCCCTCGGGAGGACAGAAGCGTCTGATCGCGATGGCGCGCTGCCTACTGCGCAAACCGGAGGTCCTTCTTCTCGACGAGCCGACGGAGAACCTCGATGCCGATCAGCGCTCGAGGCTGACCCAGGTCATCCGGGAGTACGCCCAGGATCGGACATGCATCGTGGTCAGCCACGACATGGACTTCATCGCCGCCGTCGCGGACCGCACCATCGTCTTGGACCGCGGAAAAGTCGCCGAGCAGGGCACTCATCACGAACTGTTGGCCAATGCCGGTTTGTACAAGAGCCTCTACGAGGCGCAGAACGCACCTAGCGCCTAGCCAAGTTCGACCAGCGGCAGGTGGCCGGCGACTTCTGCGGCCCGAGCGCCCGACAACTGCACGGCGCCGTCGGCCGCGGCATCGGACATCTGCAGCAGTCCGGTGACCAATAGCAGCCAGGTCCGCGGATCGGTCTCGACCACGTTGGGCGGCGTGCCGCGCCGGTGCGGCGGGCCCGCGATGCACTGCACCGCGACGAACGGCGGCACGCGGACCTCGACACTGGCGCCCGGTGCGACGGCGGCCAGGGTGCGCGCCGCCAGGCGCACCGCGTCACCGAGGCGGGCGCGCTCCGGTGGCGGCACCGTCGCGTCGCGCAGCCAGTCGGCGATCGCCGTCACCGCGGCGCGCGTCTTCTCCGGATCAACACTACGACGGGCGGCCATACCTTAGGGTCTCTCAAAGTGTTTGCCGACCGCCACGCACCGCCGTACAAGGTCTACGGCGCGCTGTTCTCGGTCGTCGCACTCGCGCTGGCGTGGCTACTCTACCTGCAGTTTCGCGGTGACTTCCGGCCCAGCACCGAGTTGACGCTGCTGTCGTCGCGCGCGGGCCTCGTCGTCGAACCCGGCTCGAAGGTGACCTACAACGGAGTGGAGATCGGCCGGGTCGCCCGAATCTCGACCGCCGACGTCGACGGTGTTGCGAAGGCCCGGCTGTCACTCGATGTCGACCCGGCCTACCTGCGGTTCATCCCGGCCAACGTGGCCGCCGAGATCCGCGCCACCACGGTTTTCGGAAACAAGTACATATCGTTGAGCTCACCGGAACACCCTTCGGCGCAACGGGTCTCGAGCCGCGACGTGATCGATGCGTCCGCGGTGACCACCGAGTTCAACTCGCTGTTCGAGACCGTCACCGCCATCTCCGAGAAGGTGGACCCGATCAAGGTGAACCAGACGCTGACCGCCGCGGCCGAGGCCCTGACCGGGCTCGGCGACCGGTTCGGCCAGTCGCTGATCGACGGCAACCACATCACCGCCGACCTCAACGCCCGGATGCCGCGAATCCGCGACGACATCCGCCTGCTGGCCGATCTCGGCGAGGTCTACGCCGACGCTGCGCCCGACCTGTTGGCGGGACTGCAGAACGCGACGACGTCGGCGGGCACGTTCAATGCGCACCGTTCGGACATCGACGCGGCGCTGATCGCGGCGTTGGGTTTCGCCGACACCGGGGCCGACACCTTCGAACGTGCCGGACCGTACCTGGTGCGCGGCGCGGCCGACCTGGTGCCGACGGCAGAGTTGCTCGACGAGTATCAGGGCGTGATCTTCTGCTCGATCCGCAAGTTCAACAAGGTGCAGCCGCGGGTGGCAAGGACGTTGGGCGGCAACGGATATTCGCTCACCGGTGGGGGTGGCATCCTGGCCGGCGCGGGCAACCCCTACATCTATCCCGACAACCTGCCGCGGGTGAACGCCAGGGGCGGCCCCGAAGGGCGGCCCGGCTGCTGGCAGGACATCACCCGCGAACTGTTCCCGGCGCCGTACCTGGTGATGGACACGGGCGCCAGCATCGCGCCGTACAACCACCTCGAACTGGGCCAGCCGCTGCTCGTCGACTACGTGTGGGGCCGGCAGGTCGGCGAGTACACGATCAACCCGTGAGGCCCCGGCGCTGAGCCACCAACGCCGCCACCGCGCCCGCCTCGTTGACGGCCAGGTGCGCCAGCATCGGCGCGACGAGACTGCCGGCGCGCTCGTAGAGCAGGCCGAACAGCCAGCCCGCCGCCCCCGTGGCCAGCACCGTGGGCACGACCGGCACGCCGGTGCTGCGTGCGTCGACAATGTGGGACAGGCCGAACGCGGCCGCCTGCAGCAGCCTGCCGCCCGTCGGGCCGAACGCGTCGGCGGCCAGGGGACCCAGCACGCCCCGGTAGGCGGCCTCCTCCGACCAGACTGTGCCCAGCGGGATACCGAGCAACAGCCAGCGCAGCACTTCTGCCGGCAGGTCGCGGTCGGACAGTTCCCTGCGCGTCCTGGGCAGTGCGGTGCTCGCGGCCACCCCGAGCGCCACCGGCACGGCCGCGGCCGTGCCCAGCCGCGCACCCGCGCGCAACGCCGGCGGCCGCAGCCCGAGCGTGGCGCGGCTGAACACCACCAGCGCGGTGGCGACCCCGGCGTGCGGCGCGGGATTCCACCGTGCGGGCAGCCGCGGCGCCATCAGGCTCCAGCCGACCAATGCCGCGGCCAGACCGATGGCGCGGATACGTCTGTCCCGCATCACTTGTCGGCGGACTCCGCCGCGATGGCCTTCTGCAGCGCGACGCGGATGCGCTCGGTGTCGTCGGCCGTCCAACCCGCCGGCGGCGCGACGGCCACCCAGCCGTCGAGGATGTACTCGCCGTAGTTGTGACCGTGCCCGTCGGGTACCGAACTTGCGTTGGTCATGTCGGCGGCCACCTGCCAGAACGTGACGATGGGATACCAGCGCATGGAGGCGGTGCGGTCGATGCCCGGCGGTTCCTTGAGCCAGTCCGGGCGGGTGAACAGCAGGTCTTCGGACCACCACACGATCGGATCGGAGGGATGCTGCAGGAACAGCACCCGGGTGCCCTCCCAGGGCTTCGAGGTGACGTCCGCGATCTGGGCGGTGTCGGTGGCCTGGGAGAACCGCACGGTGCGGCCGTTGTCGTAACGCGGTTGCACTTCGGGGGTGCCGGGGTCGCGCCGCACCGTCAGGCCCTTCCACAGCGGGCTGGCGTTGGGTGGGCCCACCCACAGCACCGACGAGAATCCCATCCTCGCGATGTCGGGCAGCCAGCCGAAGGCACCCTGGCCGGCCATCGAACCGAGGCTCTCCCCGTACAGCATCAGCTTGGGGCGGCGGTCCGGCGGCAGGCTCTGCCACCTCTTCTGCACGGCGTCGATCATCATCCGCCCGGCCACCATCGACTTCTGCTGATCGCCGAGGAACGAAATCCAGCTCGGCAGAAACGAATACTGTGACGCGACCAACGCGGTGTCGCCGTTGTACATCATCTCCACACTGCGCGCGGCGATCGGGTTGACCCAGCCGGTGCCGGTGGTGGGAATGATCACCAGCACCTTGCGGTCGAACGCCCCGGTGCGCTCGAGTTCGCTGAGCAGCACCGCCATCCGCTGCTCGTCGGTGTCGGCGGTCTGCAGGCCGACGTAGACCCGGACAGGCACCTTCGCGGGAGCGCCGTTGAGCCGCGTCAGTTCGTCGACATCCGGACCGGTGCCCACGAAGTTCCTGCCCTGATACCCCAGGGTGTCCCAGGGCGCGAAAGAGTCTGGGCTGCCGGATCTCTGGTATTCGAGCGGCTGCGTGACACCGTCTCTGGTGGTGGTGTTCTGCGGCTGGAACACCCGGTTGGCGCCAGCCAGGAAGCCGCGGATGAGCACGCCGTTGACCAACAAGATCACCAGTATGACGACGATCGCGGTGCCGATGAACAGCGCCACCTCGTCGTTGAGGCGCCAGCGCCGGATGAAGAACCGGGCCATGGTCTTGATGACGTCGAGCAGCACGCGCGAGACCGCCACGCACACCGCGGCGACCAGGATCGCCACCGTCAGGGTACGCAGGTAGGCTGGCGTCTCCGGCCCGTCGATACCCATCACCTCCGACAGCTGGCGCTGCCAGGCCGCCGCGGGGATGAGCATCAGCACGCAGGCCGCGACCGATCCGACGACGATGACGGTCTTCATCGCGTAGGACACCCGCCTGGGCGGCGGCCACCACCGTCGTCGCCGTAATACGAAGCGCCGCAAGAGTCTTGCGGCGAACACGCCGATGCCGTAGCCGATCGCGGCGTTCAGTCCGCCGATGAGGCCCTGGAAGAGCCAGTCGCGCGGCACCAGCGAAGGCGTCAGCGACAGGCAGAAGAACAGCGCTCCGAAGGCCACCCCGACGAAGTCGAGTCGTACCAGGCTCCACGCCCAGACGTACAGCGGATGTCGCTCGGTGGCCTGCGCACTCACCCGAACAACCCGGGAAGCACGCCCTCCGACGTGCTGCGCAGGTCCTCCAGGCTGACGGTGAACTGGCCCTGCACCTCCACGGCCCCGCTGCCCTGGTCGACGACCCCGACCCGGGTGGCGGGCAGTCCGCGGGCCTCACACATGGCCCGAAACCGGCTCTCCTCGGTGCGCGGCACCGCCACCAGGACCCGGCCGGCTGACTCGGAGAACAGGAAGACAAAAGGATCTGCGTCTTCGGGAATGATGATGCGGCAACCGGTTTCGCCCGCGAGTGCGGACTCCACCACGGCCTGGATCAGTCCGCCCTCGGACAGGTCGTGCGCGGCCGACAACAAGCCGTCACGCGAGGCGGCGGTCAGCACCTCGGCCAGCAGCTTCTCACGGGCCAGATCGACCTTGGGCGGCAGCCCGCCGAGGTGGTCGGCGGTCACCTGGGCCCAGATCGAGCCGTCGAACTCGTCGCGAGTGTCGCCGAGCAACAACAGTGTCTCCCCCGGTTCGGCGCCGAAGCCGGTCGGGATGCGCCGCTTGACGTCGTCGATCACGCCGAGCACGCCGACCACCGGGGTCGGCAGGATCGGGGTGCTTCCGGTCTGGTTGTAGAAGCTGACGTTGCCGCCGGTGACCGGGATACCCAGGGCCGCACAGCCGTCGGCGAGACCGCGGACGGCCTGGCTGAACTGCCACATGACCCCGGGATCCTCGGGTGAGCCGAAGTTGAGGCAGTTGGTCACCGCGATCGGCGTCGCGCCGGTGACCGCGACGTTGCGGTGGGCCTCGGCCAGCGCGAGCTGGGCGCCGACGTAGGGGTCGAGCACGGTGTAGCGGCCGGAGGCGTCGGTGGAGATCGCGATGCCGCGCCCGGTCTGTTCGTCGACGCGCAGCACGCCACCGTCGGCGTTCTCGGCCAGCACGGTGTTACCACGCACGTAGCGGTCGTACTGCTCGGTGATGAACGCCCGGCTGCACAGGTGCGGACTGCCCAGCAGCGCAAGCAGAGTCGACTTCAGCTCCTCGCCGGTCTGCGGTCGCGGCAGCTTTACAGACGTGTCGGCGTTCAGCGCGTCCTGATGGTCGGGGCGGCCCACCGGACGCTCGTAGACCGGGCCCTCGTGGGCCACGGTGCGCGGCGGGACGTCGACGACGGTCTCGCCGTGCCAGGTGATCTCGAGGCGGTCGCCGTCGGTCACCTCACCGATGACCGCAGCCAGCACATCCCACTTGCGGCAGACCGCCAGAAACGCGTCCACGTTCTCGGGTGCGACGACCGCGCACATCCGCTCCTGCGATTCACTGGAAAGCACTTCGGCGGGGGTCATGTTGGCCGCCCGCAACGGAACGGCATCCAGTTCGATGCGCATCCCGCCGTCCCCCGCCGAGGCGAGCTCGGAGGTGGCACAAGACAATCCGGCTCCGCCGAGGTCCTGGATGCCGACCACCAGCTTGTTGGCGTACAGCTCGAGACAGCACTCGATGAGTACCTTCTCCATGAACGGGTCGCCGACCTGGACGCTGGGCAGCTTCTTGCGGCCGGGGCCGGAGCCCTCGTCGCCGCCGAACGTCTCCGACGCCAGCACCGACACCCCGCCGATGCCGTCGAGGCCGGTGCGGGCGCCGAACAGGATGATCTTGTTGCCGGTACCCGACGCGAACGCCAGGTGCAGGTCTTCCTTGCGCAGCACGCCGACGCACAGCGCGTTCACCAGCGGGTTGCCCGCATAGGAGGCGTCGAAGACGGTTTCGCCACCGATGTTGGGCAGTCCCAGGGAGTTTCCGTATCCGCCGATACCGCGGACCACCCCGTCGAGGACTCGGCGGGTGTCGGGGGCGTCGGCGGGACCGAACCGCAGTTGGTCCATCACCGCCACCGGACGCGCGCCCATCGCCATGATGTCGCGGACGATGCCACCGACTCCGGTGGCCGCGCCCTGGTAGGGCTCGACGTAGGACGGATGGTTGTGCGATTCGACCTTGAACGTGACCGCCCAGCCGTCGCCGATGTCGACGACCCCGGCGTTCTCCCCGATGCCGGCCAGCATCGCCGCGCGCATCTCGTCGCTGGTGGTCTCGCCGAAGTAGCGCAGATGCACCTTCGAGGACTTGTAGGAGCAGTGCTCGCTCCACATCACCGAGTACATCGCCAGCTCGGCGTCGGTGGGTCTGCGGCCGAGGATCTCCCGGATGCGCTGGTACTCGTCGTCCTTGAGACCGAGTTCACGAAACGGCTGCGGCTGATCCGGGGTGGCGGCGGCGTGCTCAACAGTGTCGAGGGGGTGGTTTAACTCCGGCGTCACGACGCCAGTCTAGTTTGGTCGATCAGCCCACGCAGAATGCGTTGCCGGCCGGATCGGCGAGCACGACCCAACGGAAGTCGTCGCCGAAGCTGTGCCTGCCGATTTCGGTGGCGCCCAGTCCCACCAACCGGGCCACCTGGGCCTCCATCTCGCCCTCGGCGGACAGGTCGAGGTGCACGCGATTCTTGCCCGGCGTGGGGTCGCTCACCCGCTGAAAGCCCAGATTGGGGCCGTTGTCCTGGCTGACCAACACGAATTCACCTGGCATCACGTCGGTTACGGTTCCGGCCACGGCCCCGGCCCACCACCGGGCCAGCGCGTCGGGGTCGGTGCAGTCGAACGTGATCATCTCCACGGCCAGTCCCATGCGCGCAAACTCTACGGTTACCTCCCGCGTAATTGAAGGTGCGTCGTCGGCCGCGCAGGCTGGCAACCATGACCGAGACACACACCCGACCTCAGTTCAGCGCCGAGATGTGGGCGGCGTTCTGGACCGCCCCCGATCCGTCCCGCATCGCCGACATCCTCGCCGACGACATCGTCGGCTACTGGCAGGGCGACCCGACCCCGGTGCACGGCCGCGGCGCGTACGTCGGCAAGATCGCCGAATTGGTCGCCGCCATGCCCGACCTGCGGCTACGCCTCGTCGACAGCGCCACCGTGGCCGGCGCCGTCCCCGGTGAGCAGCTGGTGTTTCTGCACTACACCGGCGGTGGATCCGGCCCGGACGGGCCGGTGGCGATCCGCGGGCTGGATCGGGTGCGTACCCGCGACGGGATCGTCGTGGAGAACGTGATCCGCTACGACACCGTCGATCAGGCGGGCGCGTAGAACGCGCGCAGCGCCGCGGAGTAGGCCGCGACGTCGGCCGCGCCCATCACCTCCCGCGCCGAGTGCATGGCCAACTGGGCCGCGCCGACGTCCACGGTCGGAATGCCGGTGCGCGCCGAGGTCATCGGCCCGATCGTGGAGCCGCACGGCAGATCCGCCCGGTGCTCGTAGCGTTGCAGCCCCACGCCGGCCTGCGCGCACGCCAGCGCGAACGCGGCCGCGGTGCGGCCGTCGGTGGCGTAGCGCAGGTTCGGTTGCACCTTGAGCACCGGCCCGGCGTTGACCTCGATGAGATGCCCCGGCTCGTGGCGGTCGGGGTAGTTGGGATGGGTGGCGTGCGCCATGTCGCCGGAGGCGACCATCGACCCGGGCAGCCGCCGCAGGAAATCCTCACGCCCGCCGCCGGCGGCCAGGGTGATCCGCTCCAACACCGTCAGCAACAGGTCCGACTGGGCGCCGTGGTCGGACTGCGAGCCGACCTCCTCGTGATCGAACAACACCAGCACCGGCAGATACTGCCGGGACTCTGCGGTGGCCTCCGCAGTGGACACGGCCAGAAACGCCTCCAGGCCCGCGTAGCAGGAGGCCTGGTTGTCCAGCCGCGGTGCGCTGAGCAACTCGCCGTCGGCGCCGATGCGCCGCGACGGTGTCAGGTCGTGGGTCATCAGGTCGGCGCCCAGCACATCGGCGGCCTCGACGTCGGCCCGCGCCGCGACGTAGTCCAGAAACGACCGCGCCGCGCTGCCGACCCCCCACACCGCGTTGACGTGGCGCTGCGGGTCCAGGGTCAGGGCCTTGCGGTCGTCGGCCAGGTGGATGGCCAACTGGGGCACGCGCAGGATCGGCTCGTCGATGCGCACCAGCCGATGCACCACGCGATCGCCGTCGCGCACCGACAGCCGCCCGCTGATGCCCAGATCGCGGTCCAGCCACGAGTTCAGCCAGACACCGCCGTAGGGCTGCAGCGCCAGCACCTGCCAGCCGGACACGAACCGGTCCGGGTGCTGTTTGACCCGCAGGTTGGGGCTGTCGGTGTGCGCGCCGACGATGCGGAACGGCAGATGCTGGTCGGTGGCGTGCCAGGCCACCAGCGAGCCGGCCCGCACGGTGAAGAAGCGCCCGGTGGCGGGCCAGGGGTCACGTTCGGACAGCTCGGTGAATCCGGCGGCGCTCAACCGCTGCGCGGCGGTCAGACAGACGTGGTACGGCGACGGCGACGCGTCGATGAACTCGCACAACCCGTGCGCACTCGCAGACATGGTTGTCCATCATGGCCGATGAAAGTGATCTAGATTCGAGCTGTGCCCGATCCCCTTCCGCAGCCGGTGTTGGAGCCGTTGACGCCCGCGACGATCTTTCTCGTCGCGACGATCGACCGGGGCGGGGAGGCGGCGGTGCACGAGGCCCTGCCCGACATCTCAGGGCTGGTGCGCGCGATCGGTTTTCGCGATCCGACCAAACGCCTGTCGGCGGTCACCTCGATCGGCTCCGAGGCCTGGGACCGGCTGTTCGCCGGCCCCCGGCCCGCCGAGTTGCACCCGTTCGTCGCGCTCGACGGACCGCGCCACCACGCCCCGTCGACCCCGGGCGACCTGCTGTTCCACATCCGCGCCGAGAAGATGGACGTCTGCTTCGAGTTGGCCACCCGGTTGGTCGAGGCGCTGGGATCGGTGACGATCGTCGACGAGGTGCACGGCTTCCGGTTCTTCGACAACCGTGACCTGCTGGGCTTCGTCGACGGCACCGAGAACCCCGACGGGCCGCTGGCGCGCAGCGCCACCCAGATCGGCGACGAGGACCCGGATTTCGCGGGCGGCTGCTATGTGCACGTGCAGAAGTATCTGCACGACATGGCCGCGTGGAACGCATTGTCGGTCGACGAGCAGCAGCGGGTGATCGGGCGCACCAAACTCGACGACATCGAACTCGACGACGACGTCAAACCGGCCAACTCGCACGTGGCGCTCAACGTCATCGAGGACGACGACGGCACCGAACTCAAGATCGTCCGGCACAACATGCCGTTCGGCGAGATCGGCAAGGGCGAGTTCGGCACGTATTTCATCGGCTACTCGCGCACCCCGACGGTCACCGAGCAGATGCTGACCAACATGTTCATCGGCGACCCGCCCGGAAACACCGACCGCATTCTGGACTTCTCCACCGCGATCACCGGGTCGATGTTCTTCACCCCGACCGTCGACTTCCTCGACGACCCACCGCCACTGCCCAATTCGGCTGCGGCGCCGACCGAGCGATCACTCGGCATCGGCAGCCTGAAAGGATCCTGATGAACAACCTTTACCGCGAACTGGCCCCGGTCACCGATGCCGCGTGGGCGGAGATCGAGTTGGAGGCCACCCGCACGTTCAAGCGGCACATCGCCGGGCGGCGCGTGGTCGACGTCAGCGAGCCGGGCGGTCCGGTGACGGCGGCGATCAGCACGGGGCATCTGCGCGACATCGCCCCGCCCGGCGAAGGCGTGGTGGCACACGTGCGGGAGAGCAAGCCGCTGGTCCGGCTTCGGGCGCCGTTCACGGTGACTCGCGCCGCCATCGACGACGTCGAACGTGGCTCGCAGGACTCCGACTGGGATCCGGTCAAGGAGGCCGCGCAGAAACTGGCGTTCGCCGAGGACCGGGCGATCTTCGAGGGCTATGGCGCGGCGTCGATCGAGGGCATCCGGGCGTGCAGTTCCAACCCGGCACTGAACCTGCCCGACGATGCGCGCGAGATCCCCGACGTCATCTCGCAGGCGCTGTCGGAGCTGCGGCTCTCCGGTGTGGACGGGCCGTATTCGGTGCTGCTCTCGGCCGATGTCTACACCCAGGTCAGCGAGACCACCGCGCACGGCTATCCGATCCGCGAGCACCTCAACCGGCTGGTGGACGGCGAGATCATCTGGGCGCCCGCCATCGACGGTGCGTTCGTACTGTCCACCCGCGGTGGTGATTTCGATCTGCAGCTGGGTACCGACGTGTCGATCGGCTACCTGTCCCACGATGCGGGAACCGTCGACTTGTATCTCGAGGAGACCCTGACGTTCATGTGCTACACCGCCGAAGCCTCGGTGGCGCTGACGCCCTGCTAGCTACGCGGCCAGCACCAGGTCGAGCGCCGAATAGAACAGGCCCAACCCGTCGTCGGACGGTCCGGTCAACGGCTCGGTGGCGTGTTCGGGATGGGGCATCAGGCCGACGATCCGGCCGTCGGCGGAGCTGATGCCCGCGATGTCGCGCTGTGAACCGTTCGGGTTGTCCCGGTAGCGGAACACGACCCGGCCAGCATCCTCGAGTTCGTCGAGCACTTTCTCGCTGGCCACGTAGCGGCCCTCGCCGGACTTCAGCGGCACCAGGATGTCGGCGCCCGCCTCGTACCGCGACGTCCACGCCGTGGAGTTCGAGACGACCTGCAGCCACACGTCGCGGCAGACGAAATGCAACCCGGCGTTGCGGGTCAGCGCACCCGGCAGCAGGCCCGCCTCGCAGAGCACCTGAAAGCCGTTGCAGATGCCCAGCACCGGCATGCCCTGACCGGCGGCGCGCACCACCTCGCCCATCACCGGCGCGAACTTGGCGATCGCACCCGCCCGCAGATAGTCGCCGTAGGAGAACCCCCCGGGAACCACCACGGCGTCGACGCCTTTGAGGTCGGCGTCGGCGTGCCAGAGGCTCACCGCGTCGCCACCGGCCAACCGGACCGCCCTGGCCGCGTCGACGTCGTCGAGCGTGCCGGGAAATGTGATCACGCCCACACGAACAGTCACGACTGCTCCCTGCTTATCGACCAATCCTCGATGACGGTGTTCGCCAACAGCGATTCGGCGATCTCGGCGAGGGTGTCGTCATCGACGCTGTCATCGACTTCGAGTTCAAACCGCTTGCCCTGCCGCACATCTGAGACACCATCGAAGCCGAGACGACCCAGTGCGCCGACGATCGCCTGCCCCTGCGGGTCGAGGATCTCGGCCTTGGGCATCACGTGCACCACCACCTTTGCCACGCGTCAACTGTACCGGCGGGCCTGCTCGGCCCGCCTCATCGGCACGATCCGATGTAGGCGTCGCACAGCGGGGCGGCCATCGCATCCAGAGTCCGGACGTCGGAAACGGTGGGCCAGCGCACCTGCAGCGGCAGTGCCGACCACATGGACAGCGAGACGACGGTGCTGTTCGCGGGGTCGGCCAGCAGGTACTGGCGCATCTGGCGGCTGCCCGCCACGCTGATCACGGTCGCGATGCGCTGGGCCTCGTTGACGGTGAACGACGGCGAGGCCGCCGGGGCGGTCAGCTGGCAGTCACGCAGCCGCGCCCTGGCCGTCTCAAGCGCCGCCGAGGCCGTCGGCCCGCCCTGCGCCGTCGGCCCGCGCCAATGCAGGATCTGCGTGCGCAACTGCCACTGACCGTCCGGGTTGGTCACGTCGGCACGGGCGGCCACCGCGTAGTCGCGCACGTCGGCGGGCAGGGGCGGACTCGCACAGGCCTCCTCGAACGCGAACCGCGGCGCCCGCGCGGTGACGGCCACACCGGCCGGGTCGGGCCAGTGATACAGGTCGTCGAGCGGGATGGCGGTCGGCGCGATCCATGCCGCGTCGGGGATGGCATCGCAGATCGGAGGGCAGATTCCGGGCACCGCGTGGGCCGGCGGAGTCGGCGCACCGGCCAGCAGACACATCACCAGGGCCAGCGCCAGCTTCGATCGCAACTGTCCCGGTACCCCCTGATCGTCCCGAGCCGCACAATATAGGCATGCAGCTGACGCATTTCGGCCATTCGTGCCTTCTCGCAAGTTTTCCGACCGATTCGGGCTCAGACACCACGGTTTTGTTCGATCCCGGGACGTTCTCGCACGGTTTCGAGGGGATCACCGGTCTGTCGGCGATCCTGGTCACCCATCAGCACCCCGACCACGCCGACACGTCGCGGTTGCCCGCCCTGCTCGACGCCAACCCGCAGGCGGCTCTCTACGCCGACCCGCAGACCGCCCAGCAACTGGGCGCGCCGTGGCGCGCGGTACATGTCGGCGACGAGTTTTCCATCGGGCATCTCAACGTCCGTGGCGTCGGCGGCAAGCACGCGGTGATCCACCCGGAAATCCCTGTGATCGACAATATTTCGTATCTCGTCGGAGATGGCTCACACGCGGCTCGGCTCATGCACCCCGGAGACGCGTTGTTCTCGCCGGGTGAGCCGGTCGACGTGCTGGCGACACCGGCCGCCGCGCCGTGGATGAAGATCTCCGAGGCGGTGGACTATCTGCGTGCGGTCGCGCCCGAGCGCGCGGTGCCCATCCACCAGGGCATCATCGATCCCGACGCCCGCGGTATCTACTACGGCAGGCTCTCGGAGATGACCGACACCGACTTCCAGGTCCTCGAACCCGAGATCGGCACCGATTTCAGGTGACGGCGCGCGCGGCCGCCCGGCCCGCTGCCCGGCCGGAGAACACACAGCCGCCCAGGAAGGTGCCCTCCAACGAGCGGTAACCGTGTACACCGCCGCCGCCGAAGCCGGCAGCCTCGCCGGCGGCATACAACCCGTCGAACGGGCTTCCGTCGGGCTTGAGCACCCGGGAGTCCAGATCGGTTTCCAACCCGCCCAACGACTTTCTGGTGAGAATGTGCAACTTGACGGCGATCAGCGGGCCGGCCTTCGGATCGGTGAGGCGGTGCGGCGCCACCACCCGGCTGACCCGATCGCCGAGATAGTTGCGCGCGGCGCGAATGGCCGTCACCTGCATGTCCTTGGTGAACCTGTTGGCGACCTCGCGGTCGCGGGCGGTGACTTCGGCCTCCACCGTGGCGTAGTCCAGCGGCACCACATCGGGCAGCGCGTTCATCGCGGACACCAAGTCGCGCAGCGTGTTCGCGGTGACGAAGTCGACGCCGCGGTCCACGAACGCCTGCACCGGTTTGGGCGCACCGCCGCGCACCCGCGAAAGCAGCTCACGCACACTGCGGTTGGTGAGGTCGGGGTTCTGCTCCTGGCCCGACAGCGCGAACTCCTTGGCGATGATGCGGGCGTTGAGCACGAACCACGTGTAATCCTGGCCGGTCAACGCAATGTGCTCGAGCGTGCCGAGGGTGTCGAAGCCCGGATACAGCGGCGCGGGCAATCGGCTACCCGTGGCGTCCAGCCACAGCGACGACGGCCCGGGCAGGATGCGGATGCCGTGCATCGGCCAGATCGGGTCGTAGTTGGTGATGCCTTCGGTGTAGTGCCACATCCGGTCGGCGTTGATCACCCGCGCTCCGGCCGCCTCGCTGATGCCGATCATCCGCCCGTCGACGTGCGCGGGCACACCGGACAGCAACTGCTCGGGCACCCGGCCCATCCGCTTCGGCCAGTTCTGCCGCACCAGGTCGTGGTTGCCACCGATGCCGCCGCTGGCCACGATCACCGCCTGGGCGCGAAATCCGAACTCGCCGACGGCGTTTCGCGACGATGGCGCCCCGCGCGGCGCATCTGACGGTTCCAGGACAGCGCCGCGCACACCGACCACCGCACCGTCCTCGACGATCAGCTCGTCGACGCGGTGCCGATGCGCGAACCGCACCAGGTCGTTTCCGACCAGCCGCCGGGCGAAGATATCGACGATCGCAGGCCCGGTCCCCCAGGTGATGTGGAAGCGGGGCACCGAGTTCCCGTGACCGCGCGCGTCATATCCGCCGCGCTCGGCCCATCCGACCACCGCGAACGTCTGCAGCCCCCGCGCACGCAGCCAGCTGCGCTTCTCGCCGGCGGCGAAGTCGACATAGGCGTGCGCCCACTGCCGCGGCCAGTGATCCTCCGGGCGGTCGAATCCCGCCGAACCCAGCCAATCCTGCAATGCCAGCTCGTGGCTGTCCCGGATGCCGAGCCGGCGCTGTTCGGGACTGTCGACGAAGAACAGCCCGCCGAACGACCAGAACGCCTGGCCACCGAGGTTGGCGGCGTTCTCCTGGTCGACGATCAGCACCCGGCGTCCACGTTCGACGAGTTCAGCGGCGGCCACCAGACCAGCCAGACCCGCACCCACGACCACGGCGTCGGTATCCATGGGCGCCACGTTAGCGGTTAAGTGGCCGCCGGGTTACCGCGGCAGGATTTCTTCGATGGCCTCGACCACCTCGGGCGCGTCGGGTTCCGTGCGCGGCCGAAACCGCTTGGCCACCTTGCCACCCGGGGCGATGAGAAACTTCTCGAAGTTCCACTGCACGTCGCCGGCCTCACCGCCGGCGTCGGGCGTCTTGGTCAACTCGGCGTAGAGGGGATGCCGCTCGGGCCCGTTGACGTCGGTCTTGGCCAGCAGCGGGAAAGTCACCCCGTAGGTGGTCGAGCAGAACGTCTGGATCTCCTCGGCGGTGCCGGGTTCCTGGCCCATGAACTGGTTGCACGGCACCCCGACCACGGTCAGGCCGCGGTCGCGGTAGTCCTTGGCCAATTGCTCCAGCGCGGTGTACTGCGGGGTGAGGCCACACTTGGAGGCCACGTTGACCACCAGCACCGCGCCATCGGCGAGTTCGGCCAGCGTGGTGGGATTGCCGTCGAGCGTGGTCAGCGGGATATCGGTGAGCGATGTGTCGGTCATGTTCGGCACGCTACCCGCTCTTGAACAACATGCCCGCGACGCGGTGCACCATCGCGATCGGATCGCTGCCGTCGTCGATCGTCTTGTTCAGCCAGAGCAGCGAAAACCCGTGCACCAGAGACCATGCCGCCAGCGCTGCGGCCTGCGGGTCGTCCTTGGCGCGCGCATCGTCGAGGGTGCCGACGCCCCGGTTGAGTTCGGTGCCGGCCGCGGCGACGGCCGCGACGAAGTCCGGGTCGTCGGGATTGATCAGCGCGCGGTCGAACATCACCGCGTAGTGGCCCGGGTGGTCGAGCGCGAACCGCACGTAGGCCAGCGCGGCGTCGATGAATTCGGGCCGGGCGTCGGTGAGCGCGGCCGCCAGCAGGCGCCAGCCTTCGGCGGCCAGCGCGGTGAACAGACCGCGCCGGTCGGTGAAGTGGTGCGCCGGCGCGGCGTGCGAGACACCGGCCGTCCGCGCCAGCTCTCGCAGGGAGATGCCGTCGGCGCCGCGCTCGGCCACCAGGTCGGCGGCCCGGGCCAGGATGACGGCCTTCAGATCGCCGTGGTGATAGGACGCCTTGGTCATGTCGACCATCCTAGCCCGGGCATCTTGACAGTGCCTAGATCCGGGCGTTAACGTGATCTAGTCATTGTCTAGATTGGAGTTGTCATGGCTGTCTTCGTCGCCCTTATCGTCGGCACCCTCGGTGCCCGCACGGCCGGTTGGCTCGGCCTCGACTACACGAACAGTTGGCCCGCCGCGATCGCCGTCGGCCTGGCGGTGATGTTCGTGATGACCGGGGTCGCACACTTCGTCGACCCGTTGCGCCGCGACATGATCGCAATCGTGCCGCCCCGACTGCCCAGGCCCGCACTGCTCGTCACCCTGACCGGTGTGCTCGAACTCGTCGGCGCCGCGGGCCTGCTGTATCCGCCCACTCGAGTGGCGGCCGCGGTCTGCCTGTTCGCGCTGCTGCTGGTGATGTTCCCGGCCAACGTCTACGCCGCCAGGATGCCCAATCCGCCGAAGTCGATGACCACGCGCCTGGATCTGCGCACCGCCGAACAGGCGGTGTTCCTATCCGCCGCCGGCCTGGTCGGTGTCGGCAGCCTGAGCGGCATCCAGTAACCACGCGTATTGGAACGCGGTCTCTTTCCAGCGCTCGTAGCGGCCGCTGATGCCACCGTGTCCGGCCTTCATCTCGGTCTTGAGCAGGATCGGATGATCGTCGGTCTTGGTGTGCCTCAGCGCTGCGACCCATTTGGCGGGTTCGACGTAGAGCACCCTGGTGTCGTTGAGCGAGGTCACCGCCAGGATCCGCGGATAGTCCTTGGCCGCCACATTCTCGTAGGGTGAGTACGACTTCATGTACTCGTAGACTTCTTTGTCCTCCAACGGATTACCCCACTCGTCCCACTCGGTCACGGTGAGCGGAAGCGACGGGTCGAGGATGGTCGTCAACGGGTCGACGAACGGGACGACGGCGAGGATCCCCGCGAACAGCTCGGGTGCGATGTTGGCCACCGCCCCCACCAGCAGCCCGCCCGCGCTGCCCCCGTAGGCCACCAACCGCTCGGGCCGGGTGACGCCGGTGTCGACGAGATGGCGGGCGACCGCGACGAAGTCGGTGAAGGTGTTGGTCTTCTCCAGCATCTTGCCGCGCTCGTACCATGACCGGCCCAGTTCGCCGCCCCCGCGGACGTGGGCGACGGCGAAGATCATGCCGCGGTCGAGCAGCGAGAGCCGGGCGATCGAGAACCTCGGATCCTCACACGCCTCGTAGGCGCCGTAGCCGTAGAGCACCGCGGGTGCGGGGTACTGCAGTCCGACGCGGTGAACGATCGAGATCGGAACACGGGCACCGTCGGACGCGACGGCCCAGTCGCGGCGTTCGACGTAATCCTCGGGTCGGTAATCGCCGAGCACCGGCTGTTCCCGCAGCAGGGTTCGCTCGCCCGTCGCGAGGTCGAGGTCATAGATGCGCACCGGCGTGACGAACGACATGGCGCCGATCCGCAACTTCGGCGAACTCCAGTTCGGGTTCGCGCTCAGGCCCGACGACATCAGTTCGGATTCGAACGTGATGTCCTGCGCGCGGCCGTACTGGCCGCTTTCGTCGATGGGCCACAACTGGATCCGCGGCAGCGCCTCCCTGCGGTAGCTGACCACCAGGTGCCGGTCGAACGCGTCGACGGAGTCCAGTCGCACGTCGTCGCGGTGCTCGATCAGGGTGCGCACCGCCGACGTGTCCCGGACGGGGGTCTCGACCAGCGTGAAGTTCTCCGCACCGTCGTTGTGCAGGATCAGGAACCGGTCCTCACCGCCGACGATCGCGTGCTCGACGGAGTACTCGACGCGTTCGCGCCGCGGCCACACGGTGGTGAACTCGGTGGCCGCATCGGCGGCCTCGCCGTAGCGCACCTCGGAGGTGACCGCGCTGCCCGCCGCGACCAGGATGTACTTGTCGCTGCGGGTGCGCCCGACGGCGAGCCAGAACTTCTCGTCCGGCTCGTGGTAGACCTTCTCGGCGGGCAGTCCGGAGCCGATGCGGTGCCGCCAGACCGTGTCGGGGCGCCACGCCTCGTCGACGGTCGTGTAGTACACGGTGCGGTTGTCGGCCGCCCACGTGACACCGGCGCCGATGCCGACGATCTCGTCGTCGTAGACCGAACCGGTGTGCAAGTCCTTGAACCGCAGCGTGTACCGCTCGTCACCGGTGACGTCGGTCGAGTAGGCCAGCGTGTTGCCGTCCAGGCTCACCGATGCCGCACCCAGCGCGAAGAAATCGTGCCCCTCGGCCAGGATGTTCTCGTCGAGAAGCACCTGCTCACCGGGGATCTCGGTGTGTTCGTCGAACACCGGCGGCAACCAGTCGTCGGGATCGCTGACCGGACAACGGCATTGGACACCGTACTGTTTGCCCTCGAAGCTACGGCCGTAGTACCACCAGTCGCCGCGGCGGGTCGGCACCGAGAGGTCGGTCTCCTTGGTGCGGGCCTTGATCTCGTCGAAGATGCGTTGGCGCAGCGGCGCGAGATGTTCGGTGACGTGGTCGGTGTAGGCGTTCTCGGCCTCCAGGTACTCGATCACCTCGGGGTTGGACTTGTCGCGCAGCCACTCGTACGGGTCGATGAAGACGTCTCCGTGGTGCTCGCGACGGTGATCGACGCGTTTGGCTTCTGGCGGGTTCACGCAGCGGGCCCGATCCAGTCGGCGAACTTGCGGCCCGAGATGCGTTCGTAGGCTTCGACGTAGCGGGCCCTGGTCGCGTCGACGATAGCGGACGGCAGCGGTGGCGGAGGGTTGTCGCTGTGGCGGTCCCAGCCGGACTCCGGGCTGGTGAGCCAGTTGCGGACGAACTGCTTGTCGAAACTCTCCTGCACCACACCTTCTTTCCAGTCGTCGGCACGCCAGTACCGCGACGAGTCGGGGGTGAAGACCTCGTCGGCCAGCCGCAGGCGGCCGTCCTTGTCCACCCCGAATTCGAATTTCGTGTCGGCGACGATGATGCCCTTCGTCAGGGCGTGCTCGGCGCCGCGGGTATAGGTCTGCAATGTCTGCTCACGCAACTGGTCGGCGCGCTTTTCGCCGATCAACTCGACGACCTGGGCGAACGAGATGTTCACGTCGTGCGAGCCGATCTCGGCCTTGGTCGCCGGGGTGAACAGCGGTTCGGCGAACTTGCTTGCCTCGCGCAGGCCGGGCAGTAACGCGATACCGCACACCTGGCCGGTCTGCTGGTAGTCGATCAGGCCCGAGCCCGTCAGGTAGCCGCGGGCCACCGCCTCCACCGGCAGCATCTCGAGCTCCTGCACCACCAGCGCGCGGCCGAGCACCTGCTCGGGGATGCGCGGGTCGTCGGGCGGGCCGGCCAGATGGTTGGCGGTGTCGCTGAGGTACTCGAAGAAGAACACGCTCATCGCGGTCAGGATGCGGCCCTTGTCGGGTATCTCGGAGTCGAGAATGTAGTCGTAGGCCGAGATGCGGTCGGTGGCCACGAACAGCAGCGTCTCGTCGTCGATGCGGTACAGCTCGCGGACCTTACCGCTGGCCAGATGTTGGTAGTCGGACAGAGCTGGGCGCATTGGGCCAGCCTATCGGGCAGCATCAACGCATGAATTCGCGGTTTCTCCCCTATGCCACCACGCCGTCGCGCCTCCTGGCCCAGCTGATCAGCGACGCCGTCGTGCTCGCCTGGACCACCTTGTGGGTGCTGGTGGGCATGGCCGTACACGCGGCCGTGGCGACCATCGCCGAGGTGGGCCGCCGCGTCGAGACCGGCGCCACCGGCGTCGCCGACAACCTCGACACGGCAGGCGACCGCACCGACAGCTTTCCGCTGGTCGGCGATGCCCTGGCCAAGCCGTTGCGGGCGGCCAGCGAGGCCGCACTGGACATCGCGGGCGCGGGGCAGACCCTCGACACCACGGCGTCGTGGCTGGCGTGGGTGCTGGCGCTGGCGGTGGCCGCGCCGCCGATCCTGTTCGTCGCGATGCCGTGGCTGTTCCTGCGGGTGCGGTTCTTCCGGCGCAAGTGGACCGCGATGACGCTGGCCCGCACGCCCGCCGGCGAGCAGTTGCTCGCGCTGCGCGCGCTCGCCAACCGGCCGCTGGTCAAGCTCGCGGCCATTTCCGACGATCCGGTGGGCGCCTGGCGCGCCTACGACGCCGAGGCCATCCGCGGGCTCGCGGCCCTCGAGTTGAGCGCAGCAGGCGTCGCCCGCTATGCGAATTCGGCGTGATTTCCTGCGCTCAGCGCAGGCTTTCACACCCAAATCGCAAGCAGCGGGAGCCGATTGCCAAGCGCGTGCGTCCTACCAACCATGCTGGAAGAACTCTTGCGTGCCCATGACGGGGTGATCACACTCGGGCAGGCGCGCAGCGCCGGCCTCAGCGAGCATGCGGTGCTGCGGCGAGCCAAGTCGGGCCGGTGGCGACGCTGCGGTCCCGGGGTCTACTTCGTCGAGGATCGACTCTTCACTGATGCGGCGCGTATCCGCGCGGCGGTGTGGAGCTACGGCCCGCATGCCGTGGGCAGCGGTCTGGCGGCGGCGTGGTGGCACCGGCTGACGAAGTATGCCCCGCAGTTTGTCGAGGTGACCGTGCCGCGGGTCAGCAACGGCCGGCGTCGACGGGGCACCAAGCTGAGACGACGCGACCTCGCGCAGGCTGACATCGCCCGGCGAAACGGCTTGCGTGTGACCGCTTTGCCACTGACCGTCATCGAGGCCGCCGTCCGTCGCGGTGGCGGAGCCAAGCTGATGGACGGTGCGCTGCAACGACACGTCGAACTGCACCAGCTGTGGCAGGCACATCTGCGCAACAAGGGCCGCACCGGCTCACCCGCCGCGCGGCGCCTGTTGCAGGCGGCATCCGATGGCGCGCGCTCTGAGGCCGAGCGGCTGCTGGTCAAGCTGCTGCGCGAGGCCGGCTTCACCGCATGGGAGACGAACTACCGGGTGGGCGGCTATCGGGTAGATGTGGGGTTCGCCAAGGAGAAGGTGGCCATCGAGGTCGACGGCTTCGCGTTCCACAGTGGCGCGGACGCTTTCCAGATCGACCGCCGGCGTCAGAACGCCATCACCCTGCTCGGCTGGGTGGTGTTGCGGTTCACCTGGCTGCCACCGGGCAATACGCCTAGCCGAGCATGCGCCGCAACGCCCGGCCGAACGCGTACCGGGCGGTCACCGAACCGAATCGCACCCGGCCACGCACGACGAGGTGTAATCGCTGCGACCGCGGACCGTGCGGCACCTTGAGCGTGACGCTGCCCGCCACGGTCTCGACGCCGGTGAGGTCGGCGGTGGCGCCGTCGGGCAGGATCAGGTCGGTGGTGCTGAAGTAGTCGTCGATGTCGACGACGACGGTGTCGCTGCGCAGGGTGGCGTTGGTGAAATCCAATGTGTTGTCACACATCCGGGTGTTCAGCCGCAGCCGCGACGGCACCGTCCACTCCCCGCGCCGCGAGATCGAGGTCATCCGGCCGCGCAACAGTTCGCCGTCGGCTTGCGGCGGCACGGGCAGGTCGGCCAGGACGGCGCGCAGGTCACCGCGGGTGCGTGCGGCCAGGACGGCGTCGATGCGCTCGCTGAACTCGTCGAGCGTCAGCATGCCCTGCCCCACCGCACGCTCGAGTTGTTGGCTGACGTGCGTGCGGTCGGCGTCGGAGACCCGCAGGTTCGCATCACTTCTGTCCATGCTTCGAGGGTAGATGGCCCAGCATCCACACTCCCGCGATCGTCACCGCCAACCAAGTCGCGAACGCCACCCAGAAAAACACCAGCGAAACCGTCACCAGCACTTGCCAATCCGTTTCGCGTGCCATGGCAAAGGTTGCCGACGAGTACATGCCCAGCGGGAAGACCATCGCCCACCACACGCCCGCAAAGCGCCGCGACTCGGGACGCTGCAGATGGCGAACGCCGAAGTACAGCAACGGCACGATCCACAGCGTCGCCAACGCCCACGTCACGGTCGTCGGACCACGCACCGCCGCGATTCCGCCGCGGTGGATGTGGTCGCCCGCCAGCGTCGCGATCGCCAACGCGCCCATCAGGATCCACGCGTCGGGCTGGAATCCGTGCGGGTCCAGTCGCGCCTCGAACGCACGCGCCAGGATCAACGTCGTCATCAGCGCATACACCGCGATGGCGAACACCCAGACCACCACCGCGGCGATCAGCAGGCCATCGGCGCCGGTGTGTCGGGCCAACGCGGCCGCAACGATCGCCAGCCCCGAGGTGCCGACGCTGGCCAGTTCCCATGCGCCGCCGGCCCGCTGCTGCAGATCGCGCCACGACCGGGCGACGAGGTTTCGGCTGGTCAGCACCACGAGCACCAGCCACGCCGCCGATGCCAGCAGCGACAGCGTCCACACCACAACCTCGTTCGAGGTCAGCCTGCTGTCGAGCACCGCGCACGCCGCGACGAACGTGAACAGCCGGATCGTGACGTCGGGATCGGTCAGGTCCGGCGGCCGCCGGGCCCACCAGATCAGCGCCGCGACCAGAAGAAGCGGCAGCCCGGCCGCGGCGAGTACCGCCAGTGCGTCGCTGAGCACGACGTAGCCATGGTCCGCGGCGGCGATCGACACGATGCCGGTCGCCATGACCACCGCGAAGACGTCCGGTTTCACACGCGCAGCTCGACCACCAGGTGGCGGATGCCGGTGTGACGGTTGCTGCGGGTCCACTCGACGGGTTCGACCACCCGCACCGCGCCGAACCGGGCCATCAGCTCCTCGTAGAGCACCCGAAGTTCCAGCCGGGCCAGATTGGCGCCCAGGCAGTAGTGCACGCCCTGACCGAACCCCAAGTGCGGGTTGGGCTTACGCGCGATGTCGAACGAATCCGCAGCGGTGAACACCGATTCGTCGCGGTTGGCCGAACCCTCCCACACCAAGACCTTCTGCCCGGCCTCGATCCGGTACCCGCCCAGCGTCGTCGCGGCGGTCGCGGTGCGCCGCTTGGACGGTGACGGCGACGTCCAGCGAACCATCTCCTCGATCGCCGTCGGCAACAGGCCGGGATCGTCGCGCAGCGCCCGGAACTGCTCGGGATGCTGCGCCAGCGCGAGCAGTCCCCCGGCGACCGCGTTTCGAGTGGTCTCCGCGCCGGCGCTGAACAGCAGGTTGAAGAACAGATACACCTCGATGTCGCTGACCGGTTCGTCCAGTTCGGCGTTCGCGACGACCGAGAGCATGTCGTCGGTCGGTTCGGCGCGCTTGGCGGCGATGAGTTCCTGGCCGTAGGCGTACATCCGGGACCCGGCTTCCTCGACCGACAACCGGCTGATCGACGCCTTGCGTGAGCCACCGAAGTCGAAGCTCGGCTCGATGGCCTCGAACAGCCAATGCCGTTCGGACTCCGGCACTCCCAACAGGATGCAGATCATCTGCATGGGCAGTTCGGCGGCCACCTCGGCGACGAAGTCGAACGCCTCCCCTGGCTGCACCCCGTCGAGTAACCTGCGGGCCCGGGTGCGCAGATCGTCCTCGACGCGGGCGATCATCCGCGGCGTCAGACCCGAGCTGACCAGCCGCCGGATCTGCGAGTGCTTCGGGTCGTCCATCATGTTGAGCACCTGGCCCGCGATGGACAGGTCCTGCAGCAGGGTGCCCCCGTAGGCGCGCGATCCACCCGTCACCGACGAGAAGGTCACCGGGTCCTTCAGCACCGCAAGGGTTTCCGGATAGGTCGCCACCGACCAGAAGCCCTCGCCGTCGGGGGTGTTGTCGGTCGGCTCGTGCCAGTACACCGGGGCGTCGCGGCGGTGCACGTCGAACAGGTGATGCGGAAACCCGTCGGCGAAGTTGTCCAGGTCGGTGAAATCGATCGCCGACAGCGACAACGTGGTCACAAGATCGCGCCCGAGGTGTACTTGGCCGCTTCCGGATAGCGGCTGACCAACTCGTCGACGGCGTCGACGACGCGGTCCACCTGGTCGGCCGCCGCACCGCTGAACGCCTGCTTGTCGGCCAACGCCGCGTCCAGCGCGGGCCGGTCCAGCGGCAGTCGCGCATCGGCGGCCAGCCGATCCAACAGGTCGGGCTCCGAACCCTTCTCGCGCATCGCCAGCGCCACCGCGACCGCGTGTTCCTTGATCACCTCGTGGGCGGCTTCGCGGCCCATCCCGGCGCGCACCGCGGCGATCAGGATCCGGGTCGTCGCCAAGAACGGCAGGTAGCGGTCGAGTTCGCGCTGGATCACCGCCGGGTAGGCGCCGAACTCGTCGAGCACGGTCAGAAACGTCTCGATCTGACCGTCGATCGCGAAGAACGCGTCGGGCAGCGCGACCCGGCGCACCACCGAGCAGAACACGTCGCCCTCGTTCCACTGAGCGCCGGCCAGTTCGGCGGTCATCGAGCCGTATCCGCGCAGCACCACCTGCAGGCCGTTGACCCGCTCGCAGGAGCGGGTGTTCATCTTGTGTGGCATCGCCGACGAGCCCACCTGGCCGGGCGCGAACCCCTCGGTCACCAGTTCGTGGCCCGCCATCAGCCGGATGGTGTGCGCCAGCGACGACGGCCCGGCGCCGACCTGCACCAGCGCGGAGACGACGTCGTGGTCCAGCGACCGCGGATAGACCTGGCCGACGCTGGTGAAAATCTCTGTGAAGCCCAGGAATTCGGCGACCCGCCGCTCCAGCTCGGCCAGCCGCGACGCGTCGCCGTCGAACAGGTCGAGCATGTCCTGCGCGGTGCCCATCGGTCCCTTGATGCCGCGCAGCGGGTAGCGGTCGATCAGCGAGCGCAGCCGTCCCAGCGAGATCAGCATCTCCTCGGCGGCCGAGGCGAATCGCTTGCCCAGCGTGGTGGCCTGCGCGGCGACGTTGTGGCTGCGGCCCGCCATCACCAGGCCGCGGTAGCTGATCGCGCGTTCGGCCAGCCGCGCGACCACTGCCACGCCGTGGGCGTGCACCAACTGCAGAGCCTGGCGGATCTGCAGCTGTTCGACGTTCTCGGTGAGGTCGCGGCTGGTCATGCCCTTGTGCACATGCTCGTGGCCGGCCAGCGCGTTGAACTCCTCGATGCGGGCCTTGACGTCGTGGCGCAGCACGCGCTCACGGGCCGCGATCGAGGCGAGGTCGACCTGGTCGAGCACCCGCTCGTAGTCCTCGACGACGCCGTCGGGAACGTCGACGCCCAACTCGGCCTGGGCGGCCAGCACCGCCAGCCACAGCCGACGCTCGGCGACGACCTTGGCCTCCGGTGACCAGATGGCCGCCATCTCCTCGCTGGCGTACCGGCTGGCCAGCACATTCGGGATCGTCACAACCAGATAGCTTACGGTCCGGGTGCGGCAGGCTGGGCCCGTGTACTTCGTTGGGATCGATCTTGCGTGGGGCGCGCGCAATCGGACGGGTGTCGCGGTGCTCGACGACGACGGCCGCCTGCGGCGGATCGCCACGGCGCTGACCGACGACGACATCGTCGAGGCGATCGAACCCTACATTCGCGACCGCTGCCTGGTCGCCATCGACGGTCCGCTGATCGTCGTCAATCCCACCGGTCAGCGTCCTGCCGAGGGACAGCTCAACCGCGACTTCGCCCCGTTTCACGCCGGTGCGCATCCGACCAACACCGGTAACCCGCTGTTCGACCCACCGCGCGGCGCGGTGCTGGCCGACCGGCTCGGACTCGACATGGACCCGAACTCGTCGGCGCCGCGGCGGGCGATCGAGGTGTATCCACACCCCGCGACGATCTCGTTGTTCGGGCTGCGCCGAACGCTGAAGTACAAGCGCCGCAACCGCGATCCGGTGACCCGCAAATCGGCGCTGACCGAACTGGCCGATCTCATCGAGGGTTTGGGCAACGCGCGGCCCGCGCTGCAGATCACCGACGCCCCCGACTGGAAGCGGCTTCGCGCCGAGCTCGCAGGCGCCACCCGGCTGTTCGAACTGAGCAGGTGCGAGGACCCCGTCGACGCGGTGTTATGCGCCTACGTCGCGATGTATGCCCACCGCCGTCCCGCTGATGTCACGATTTACGGCGATTTTTCGACCGGCTACATCGTGGTGCCCACGCTGCCCGGAAGCCTTCGCTAGTCCGGAGTGTCGGCCAGATGCGTGGGGTCGCTGATACCCGCGACCGGGATGCCCAGTTGCCGGTTGATCGCCATCGTGAGGAAGAACAGCACGACGCCGACACCGATGAGCGCCGCCGCCAGGATGTACTGCTGCTCGGGCCGACCCGACAGCGGCGTGACCAGGTACAGCGAGGTGAGGAAGCCGATCACGGGCAGCGCGGTCGGGGTCTTGAAGTGCCTTCCCTCCGCCACCACGTCACGCCGCAACACCAACACCGAGATGTTGACGACCGCGAACACCGCCAGCAGCAGCAGCGAGGTGGTGCCGCCGAGCACCTTGATGGCGTCCTCGTTGGCGAACGCCGTGACGTAGAAGATCAGCCCGAACGCGATGAGCGTGGTGAAGATGATCGCCACCCACGGGGTGCGGGTGCGCGGGTGCACTCGGCCCAGCACCGGCGGCAGCACGTACTGACGCGCCATACCGTAGATCAGCCTGCTGGCCATCAGCATGTTGATCAGCGCCGTGTTGGACACCGCGAACATCGTGATGAACGGCAGCAGGGTGTCGATCGGCAGGCCCGGAGCGCCCGCCTTGACGACTTCCACCAGCGGGGTGTCACTTCCCTCGAGCACACCGACCGGCACCAGTGCCACCGACACGATCGACACCAGGACGTAGACGATGCCGGCGATGGTCAAGCCGCTCAACAGGATCCGCGGGAACGTCCTGACCGGATCCTTGGTTTCCTCGGCCATGTTCACCGAGTCCTCGAAGCCGACCATCGCGAAGAACGCCAGCGAGGTCGCCGTCGACACCGCCAGAAACGTGCTCTTGTCCTCCCCGGTCTCGAAGGCCACGACCCGCGAGAAGTCCACATCGGCGCTGCCGGTGAAGGCCCACAGCCCGACCAGGATCACCAGGGCCAGTCCGGTGATCTCGACGATGGTCAAGACCACGTTGAGTTTGACGCTCTCACTGACCCCGCGCAGGTTCACCACGGCCAGCAGCGCCATGAACAACAGCGCGACGACCACCACCCCGGCCGTCCCCCACTTCAAGCCGAAGCCGACATCGAAGTTCGCGGCGAACGCTCGCGATGCCGTGGCCGCCGAGGTGATGCCCGAGCACATCACCACGAACGCCACCAGAAACGTCACGAACTGGATGCCGAATGCCTTGTGCGCGTACAGCGCTGCGCCCGCCGCCTGCGGATACTTGGTCACCAGCTCCAGATAGCTGAAGGCGGTGATGGTGGCGATCAGGAACGCGATGAGAAACGGCAACCACGCCGCACCGCCCACCTCGCCCGCGACGTCGCCGGTGAGCGCGTAGACGCCGGTGCCCAGGATGTCGCCGACGACGAACAGCAGCAGCAGCCCGGGGCCCAGGACGCGCCGCAGTTCGGGCTGGTTGTCTGCGGCGTCGGGCGTGGGCATCAGCTGCTTGGGCTACACCTGCGCCACGTGTTCGTCGATCGGCGCCAGCACGTCGATGACGTCGATCAGCGTCGCGCGCGCCGTGACGCGCGGCCCGTCTCCCGCGCCCACCAGCGCCGCCACCACGGCGCCGTCGACCGCGCACACCAGCGCGGTGACCAGGTCGGCGTGTGCGCGGCGGCCCGAGCGTTCGACGACCTGCATCACCGCATCGGTGCGCTGTCGCAGGATGCGGTTCTCGATGTCGCGCAACCGCGGATGGCGCGCGCATGCGATGTAGCGCTCGTAGCGCGAGATCAACTGTTCGGTGACCCGCAGGCCGGTCGCCTCGCCGACCAACAGATCGACGAGCACATCGGCGATCGACTCGGGTCCGCGGCGACGGCGCGACAACGCCGCCACCTTGGCCCGCATCTGTTCGGCCTCGCGGATTCCGGCGTGTTCGACCGCGTTGGCGATCAGATCGTCGAGAGAGGAGAAGTAGTACGTCGTCGACGCCAGCGGCAGCCCTGCCCGGCGGGCGACGGCCCGGTGCCGCACCGCGTCGAACCCGCCCTCGCACAGCAGATCGGCGGCGGCGCTGACCAGCGCATGCCGTCGACGTTCCCCCTTCGGGGTGACCGCTGCCGTCACGTTAAGCATGCTGCCAGGTCAGTGGGTGTGGCATCGGGCTTTCGGCCAATCATCAGCAGGTACGGCATGATGGCGGGCATGCCCGAACTGACCCGCCGCGCGGTTCTGCGCCTGGGCGTGGGTGCGCTGGCTGGGGCGGTCGCGCTCGGGACCTCGCCGAGGGCCTCGACGTCGCCGGCGGCACCGACCTACGTCGCCGGCTCGTTCGTCTCGGCGGCCCGCGGCGGCGCCACGACCAACTGGGCGATCGCGCGCCCGCCGGGTCAGAGTGCCCCGTTGCGCCCGATCATCGCGTTGCACGGCAAGGGCAGCGACGCCGCGACCGTGATGGCAGGCGGGGTCGAGCAGGGGCTGGCGCAGGCGGTCGAGTTGGGGTTGCCGCCGGTCGCCGTGGTGGCCGTGGACGGTGGCGGCGGATATTGGCACAAGCGGGCCTCCGGTGAGAATTCCGGCGCCATGGTGCTCGACGAGCTCATCCCGGTGCTGGCCTCGCACGATCTGGACACCTCACGGGTGGGGTTTCTGGGCTGGTCGATGGGCGGCTACGGCGCACTGCTGCTGGGCGCGCGCCTCGGTGCGCCCCGCACCGCGGCGATCTGCGCGGTCAGCCCCGCCCTGTGGACATCCGCGGGGGCGGCGGCGCCCGGCGCGTTCGACGGGGCCGACGACTACGCGGCCAACAGCGTGTGGGGATTGCCGGAGCTGGATGCGATTCCGATCCGGATCGATTGCGGCACCGGCGATCCGTTCTATTCGGCGACCAAGCAGTTCATCGCGCAACTGGCCGAACCGCCGGCGGGCGGGTTCTCCCCCGGCGGCCATGACGCCGCCTTCTGGAGCTCACAACTGCCCGCCGAAGTGACCTGGATGGCGCCGCTGCTGACGACCTAGGCGGCCTAGACCGAGATCCGTCCCTCGGCCGCGGCCAGGCCGATGTCGCTGCGAAAGTGACTGCCCGGCAACTTGATCGACTTGATCAACGCGTACGCCGCCTCGCGTGCGGTGGTCAGATCCGGCCCGGTGCCGACCACCGAGAGCACCCGGCCGCCCGACGACACGACGGCTCCGTCGTCGCGGCGCGCGGTGCCCGCGTGCAGTACGCCGTCGGTTTCGCAGCCGACGATCACATCACCCACCCGGGGCTTGCCGGGGTAGTTCTCGGCGGCCAGCACCACCGTCACCGCGGCGCCTTCACGCCACCGCAGCGGAGGCATCTCGGCCAACCGTCCGGTGGCGGCGGCGTGCAGCACCTGGCCCAGCGGGCTGTCCAGCAGCGCGAGCACCGATTGGGTCTCCGGATCCCCGAAGCGACAGTTGAATTCGATCACCGCGGGACCACGCGAGGTGATCGCGAGGCCGGCGTAGAGCAGGCCGCAGAACGGGCTGCCGCGCTTCACCAGCTCGGCGGCGACGGGTTTGATGACGTCGTCGACGATCGTGGTGACCACCTCGTCGGGCAGCCACGGTAGCGGCGCATAGGCGCCCATACCACCGGTGTTGGGCCCGCTGTCGTCGTCGCCGACGCGCTTGAAGTCCTGGGCGGCCAGCATCGGCACCACGGTCTCGCCGTCGACGACGGCGAACAACGACACCTCGGGGCCGTCCAGAAACGACTCGAGCAGCACGGGATGGCCCGCGTCGAGCAGGCTTGCGGCGTGTGCGCGGGCGACGTCGCGGTCGGCGGTGACCACCACACCCTTACCGGCGGCCAGGCCGTCGTCCTTGACCACCCAGGCCGGATCACCCGCCGGCGGACCGAACCGGTCGAGCGCCGCGTCGAGGTTGGCCGGGTTGTCGACGATCTCGCTGGACGCGGTCCGCACCCCCGCGGCGACCATTACGTCCTTGCCGAACGATTTCGCGCCCTCGATGCGCGCCGCGTCCTTCGAGGGGCCGAAGCAGGCGATACCCGCGGCGCGCACGGCGTCGGCGACGCCGAGCACCAGGGGCACCTCGGGTCCGATGACCACCAGGTCGGCGCCGATGCGCTGGGCCAGCGACGCGACCGCCGCACCGGAGGTGATGTCGAGGTCGTACTGATCGGCGATCGCTGCGGTGCCCGCGTTGCCCGGCGCGACGGCCAGTCCCTCGACCTCGGGATCGCGGCGAAGCGCCAGCAGCAACGCATGTTCACGGGCTCCGGACCCGACAACCAGGACGCGCACAACCGCCAACCCTATCGCCTCCGCCCCGGCCATACACCCCGCAGTGAGGTGTATGGTCGAGGTATGAGCCAGAGCACATGCCCGTTCGGCGCCGGGTTCGACTTCACCGACCCCGACCTACTTCTGCAGGGCATACCGGTCAGGGAGTTCGCCGAACTGCGCAAAACCGCGCCGGTCTGGTGGAACGAGCAACCCGAGTCGATCTTCGACGACGGCGGCTACTGGGTGATCAGCCGGCACGAGGACATCAAGTCGATCTCGCGTGACGGGCACCTGTGGTCGACCAACCGCAAGGGCGCGGTGATGCGGCTACCGGAAGGCACCACCGCCGACCAACTCGAACTGACCAAGGCGTTGCTGATCAACCACGACGCCCCCGAGCACACCCGGCTGCGCAAGCTGATCTCGCGGTTGTTCACCCCGCGTTCGGTCGCCACGCTGGAGGACAAACTGGCCGCGGCCGCACGCGAAATCGTCAGCGCGGCAAAGGAGAAGGGCAGCGGAAACTTCGTCGACGACATTGCGATGGGCCTACCGCTGCTCGCGATCGCCGACCTCATCGGCGTGCCGGAAGCCGACCGCGAGAAGCTGTTCGGCTGGACCAACTCCATCATGAACACCGACGACCCGGACTTCGAGACCGATTACGCCGCTGCCAACGCCGAGTTGATGGGCTACGCCTACGGCATGGCCGAACAGCGCCGCCGGTGCCCGGCCGATGACATCGTCACCAAGCTGGTGCACGCCGACATGGACGGCGAGTCGCTCGAGGACGTCGAGTTCGCGTTCTTCGTCATCCTGCTCGCCGTCGCGGGTAACGAGACGACGCGAAATGCCATGACCCACGGCATGAACGCGTTTTTCGACAACCCCGATCAGTGGGAGATCTACAAGCGTGAGCGCCCCGAGAGCGCGGCCGACGAGATCGTCCGCTGGGCCACTCCGGTGCACTGTTTCCAGCGAACGGCGCTGACCGACGTCGAGATCGGCGGGGTCACCATCCGCGAGGGCCAGCGCGCCGGTCTGTTCTACAGTTCGGCCAACTACGACGACGCGGTCTTCGACGATCCGTTCCGGTTCGACATCAGGCGCGATCCGAACCCTCATCTGGGTTTCGGCGGCCACGGCGCGCACTACTGCATCGGCGCCAATCTGGCCCGCATGGAGATCAAGCTGATCTTCAACGAGATCGCCGAGCAGATTCCTGACATCACCAAACTCGGTGAGCCGCAACGGCTTCGCTCTGGCTGGATCAACGGCGTCAAGGATCTACAGGTCTCCTACGCCGGCTGATGCGAACCCACGGCTGGTCCGGTTCCACACCGGCGAGCGACGAGGAGGCCATCGCGCGGATCCTCGACGCGGCGGGCAAGGCCATCGACGCGCGCGGCGGCGACTTCTCGATCAGCGATGTCGCGCGCACGCTGGGGGTCACCCGCCAGACGGTGTACCGGTACTTCCCGAGCACCGACGCACTTCTGCAGGCCTCGGCGCAACTCGCGGCGACCGACTTCCTGGACCGCCTGGCCACCCATCTGCAGGGCCTGCACGATCCCCGGGAGGCGGTCGCGGAGGGCATCGCGACCGCGCTGGAGTGGATACCCAAGGACAAGCACATCGGGCTGCTGCTGATGCCCGGCCGGGCCAATGATTTCAGCCAGACCGTGACGTCGGACATCGCGATGCAGTTCGCCAACGCGATGCTGCGGCGGTTCGACGTGGACTGGGCCGCAGTGGGCTTCGGCGAGGCCGAGCTCGACGAACTCTCCGAGCACCTGCTGCGCATCATCCAGTCGTTCGTCATCGATCCCGGCCGCCCGCCGCGGCAGGGTGAGGAGCTTCGCGACTACCTGCGGCGGTGGGTCGGCACGGCGATCACCGCGCCGGTCAGAGCACCGTCAGCGGCAGCGACTTTCGGTCCTCGAACACCCAGGACGCCCCGCCGCTGACCTTGGCCACCGACACCTCGGAGAACTCCTCGGCCGCGGTGTCGGTGCGCACCACCCGCGCGGTCCAGTTCTCGTCGCGGCCGCTGACCTCCACGTCCAGATGGGGGTCCACGGCCCGGACGATCGCCTGCAGCGGACGCGACTCCGCCGGCGTCACCAACGACACCCACGCCCCGTCCTCGTGTGCAGGCGAGCGGCGCACGGTCACGGTGTCGGGCCCGAGTTCGGCGTCGACGTAGGCGGCCGGGTTCAGCAGCGGATGCCACCGCAGCACCTCGACCGCACCGTCGATGCCGCCGGGCAGTGAAAGCGCGCGATGGATGCGGTCGGCGGCCACCCCGGCCAGGCCGATCAGCTGCTTGGTGCAGATGACCTTGGCCAGCTCGACGTTGGTGCCGCAGCGCTTTTCGACGGCCAGCACATACGACAGGTTCAGCAGGTGCATCTGCAGGCAGACCTCGTCGGCGATCCGGATCAGGGCCGAACGCGAGAACGCCGCGAAGTCCAGGTCGGACAGCAGCGGGCCGGTGTAGTCGGCGCGGCCCTCGTCGGACGTCTCGATCGGGTCGAGTTCGGTTCTGGCGGCGTGTGTTCGACGGATGACGTCCATGGCGGGGTGGTCGTCGACCTGCGGATGGGACTCGTCGATGATCACCGTCCACGCGCAGTGCGGATGACGGTCGGCGGGCACCCGGGGCGGGCGGTGGATCGGACGGATCTGCGCCCGGCGGTTGGTGGCCACCGCGGTGGCGTCGAACGTCGGGTCCTCGATGTCGTGACACATGCCGCGCACGTAGTCCTCGCCCATCGGTTCGACGTCGAGCAGCGCACCGCAGTGGTCGAGGTGGAACTCGCCGTGCCAACGGTCGTGCACGGTGTAACGAAAGTCCATGAACTGCGGCGGGGCGCCGATGTCGAGCTGCAGACCCTTGAAGATCGTGATGACGTCGTCGCCCTCGTACCGCAGCGCCTTCTGCATGCGGTTGGTGTAGATGGGGCTGGCGCCCATCCACTCCTCGATCGCGATCTGCAACATCTCCTCGCGGCCGAATTCCTGAATGCACCAAGCCATTCCGGACCGGTCGATCAGCTGCCCGATGAGCAGCAATTCGGGGACCAGCATCGCCAGCTGGTCCCGCGACAGCTCGGCGTACCTACTTGTCACCGAGTTTCCCGCCCGAGTGCATCTTGATGGCCGCGTTCACATTGGCCTTCTTGTCCTCGCCCTCACCCTTGGCGGCGGCCTTCTTACGTTGCTTGGCCACCTTCTTGACCGCGCCGTCGAGCTTGGAGCCCAACGGGAAGCCGAGGTAGTGGGTGAGGAAGATCGCCATCTCCTGCAACTCTTCCACGGTGAGCTCTTCGTTGTGCAGCGCGGCGTTGATCTGGATCTCGGCGAGGTCCTGGTTGCCCAACGCGGTCACCACGGTCAAGGTCATCATCCGCTTGTCGCGCATCGACAGCCCCGGCCGCGTCCAGATGTTGCCGAACAGATGGTCGGCGGTCAGCGCGAAGAACTCGTCACCTTCGACGTTGGGCATCTCCCAGCCGTAGACCTCGTTCATCTTCTCGAGGCCCTTGCGGCGCAGCTCGTCCATCTGACTCACTCCTTCGTGTGCGGCACACCGAGACCGGCGGCCAGATTCTTCAGAGCCACCTCGGCCAGCGGCAGGTCGACGCCGGTCGCCTCACCAAGCGCCAGCGCCAGCTTCAGGTCCTTCTCTCCGAGCCCGCGGGTGTGCACGAACGGGTCGTGCAGAAAGTGGTCCGACGTCAGCGGTTTGGTGTCGTCGCGGTACATGATCGCGCCGGGCCCGCCGCTCTGCGCGTCGCTGTGCCGCACTACCCGACCCAGCTTCTGCAGATCGATCCCCGCCGCCTCGGCGAGCGCCTGCGCCTCACAGGCGGCGGCGAACCCGATGAACGTCAACATGTTGCGGGCCAGCTTCATCCGGGTGCCCGCGCCCGGCTCGCCCGCGCGCACCACCAGCGACGCCCACTGTTTGAAGACCGGTTTGACCGCTGTGTACGCCTCGTCGTCGGCGCCGACCATGACGACCAGCTCACCCTTGTCGGCCGCGCCGGCGCCCCCACTGACAGGCGCATCCACGATGTGAATGCCCTTCGGCCGCAACTGGTCCGCCAGCTCCGGTGCGGTGTCAGGCTCGATAGTCGAGTGGATCGCGATGACGGTGCCCGGCTTGGCCTGTTCGGCGAGTAGGCCGACCACGTCACGCACCTGCTCGTCGTTGAGCACGGTGACGCTGATGACATCGGCCGCCGCGACGTCGGCGACGCCGTCGGCCAGCGTCGCACCGAGTTCGGCCAGCGGGGTCATTGCCTCGGTGCGCACGTCGAAGACGATCAACCCGCCGGGCCACTCGACCAGGCGCTTGGCCATCGGCGCCCCTTGGTTGCCCAGTCCGATGTAGCCGAGTTTCGGTTGTTCGCTCATGACCGGATTATCTGTCCGCCGTCGACGTTGAAGATCTGACCGGTGATCCACTTGGCCTGGTCCGAGAGCAGAAACAGGCACATGCCGACCAGGTCGTCGGTCTGCCCCATGCGCGACAACGGAATTCCCTTGACGATGTCGGCCACCATCTCCTGCGGGGTGGTGGTGCGGTTGGCCTCGGTGTCGATGGGGCCGGGGGCGATCGCGTTGATCCGGATGTTCATCCCGCCCAGTTCACGCGACAGTTGTTGGGTCAGGCCGTTGACGCCGACCTTGGCCAGACCGTAGAAGTTCGCATAGAGCCACGCCGCGGTGGAGGACTGGTTGACGATGGCGCCGCCGCCGCGCTTGGCCATCTTCTTGTACACCGCCCTGGTGCACACCAGCGCGCCGTCCATGTTCACGCTCATGAATTTCTTGTAGTAGTCCCAGTCGACGGTGAGCAGCAGGTCCAGCTTCATCCCACCGAAGATGGCGGCGTTGTTCACCAGGTAGTCGATGCCGCCGAACTCCGCGAGCGTGCGGTCGGCCATGGCCTTGGCCGAGTCGATGTCGGAGACATCGACGGGCACGGCCAGCGCCGTGCCCCCGTCGGCGCTGATCTGCTTGGCCACGGCATCGGCCGCCTCGGCGTTGATGTCGGCCACCACCACGGCGGCGCCCTCACGGGCCAGCGCCTCCGCGTAGGCCTGGCCGATGCCGCCACCGGAACCGGTGACGATCGCGACCTTCTCGTCGAACTGCCCCATCTCTTCCTCTCTGCCGAACGGCCACCCAGCGGTCAGACCGCTGTCGCGATCGCCTTGATCTCCAGGTATTCCTCGAATCCGGCCAGACCCATCTCGCGGCCGATACCGGACTGCTTGTAGCCGCCGAACGGCACGTCGGCCGAATACCAGACACCGCCGTTGACGTTTACCGTGCCCACCCGCATCCGCGCCGCGATGCCCGCGGCGCGTTCGGCGTCGGCGGAGAACACCGTGCCGGACAGCCCGTAGGGCGAATCGTTGGCGATCCGCACCGCGTCGTCGTCGCCGTCGTGGGCGATCACCGTCAGCACCGGGCCGAAGATCTCTTCGCGGGCCACCTTCGCGCTGTTGTCCAGGCCCGCGATCACGGTGGGCTCGATGAAGAACCCGGTGGCACGGTCGGCGGGGCGGCCGCCACCGCAGGCGAAGGTGCCACCCTCGGCGACGGCGGAGTCCAGATAGCCCTGCACCCGGTCGCGCTGGCGCGCCGAGATCACCGGCCCGCAGACCGTACCGGCATCGTCGGGGTCGCCCGGCCTGATGCCGGCCATCGTGCCCGCGGCCGCCTCGACCGCCTCGTCGTAGCGCTCCCGGGGCACCACCAGCCTGGTCGTGATCGCGCAACCCTGACCGGCGTGCATCGACGCGGTGAACGCCGACATCGCGCAGGCCGCTGCCAGATCCGCGTCGTCGAGCACCAGAAACGCCGACTTGCCGCCGAGTTCGAGGAACACCTTCTTCAGCGTGGGCGCGCCGTCGGCCATCACCGCGCGACCGGTGGCCGTCGACCCGGTGAACGACACCATGTCCACCCGCGGATCTTTGGACAACAGCGCGCCGACCCCGTGGTCGCCGGAGGTCACGATGTTGACCACGCCGGGCGGAAAGTCGGTGTGCTCGGCGATCAGCTCACCGAGAATCGCCGCGCACCAAGGGGTGTCCGGCGCCGGCTTGAGGACGACGGTGTTGCCCGCGGCCAGCGCGGGACCCAGCTTCGCGAGGTTGATCTGGTGCGGGAAGTTCCACGGCGTGATCGCCCCGACCACCCCGACCGCCTCGCGAGCGATGGTGCGGCGCGTCTTGATGCCCATCGGCTCGGCCACGCCCAGATCGGTACTCCACTGGTAGGACTCGGCGGTCTCGGCGCAGAAACTCAGGTCCTCGACGGGGCCTTCGAGTTGCGCCGCGGCGGTCAGCATCCGCGGGGCGCCCACCTCGGCGATCGTGAGGTCACGCAGCGTCTCGACGTGCTCACGCATCGCGGCCTGCAGTTGGCGGATGCAGCGCACCCGCAACTCGGTGTTCGTCGACCAGTCGGTGTTGTCGAACGCGCGCCGGGCGGCCTCGATCGCACGGTCCATGTCGTCGGCGGTCGCGTCGGCGGCGACCCCGAGCACTTCCTCGGTGGCGGGGTTGACGGTGTGAAACGTGCCGGCCCCGCCCCCGACGAGCTTGCCGTCGATGAGCAGTTGACTCTCGCGATCCGCCGCGATTCCCATACGACTCCTGTGTCGAGGCTACTGGACAACTGTCCGACTGCGTTACCCACGAACCTTAGCCCCAGACGGTGGCGGCAGGCAAGGGGGCCTTTTCACCTGTGCACTTGCCGCCAGCAGCGGCCGTCGGATAGGTTGGACATGTGTCCAGTGATCCCGTGGTTGGCGTCGCACAGCAGCCACGCAATCGCCGGCAGGAAGAGACCTTCAACAAGGTGCTCGCCGCCGGGGTCGAGATGCTGCGCGAGTCCTCCTACGCGGACCTGACCGTGCGCGCGGTGGCCGCGCGGGCCAAGGTCGCCCCCGCGACCGCCTATACCTACTTCTCCTCGAAGAACCATCTCATCGCCGAGGTGTATCTGGACCTGATTCGCAAGGTTCCCTACTTCACCGACGTCAACGAGAGCAGGGTGTCACGCGTCGAGAAGACGTTGCGCGCGATGGCCCTGACGGTCGCCGACGAACCCGAGGTCGCCGCCGCGTGCACGACGGCACTGCTGGGCGGCAACGACGAAGCGGTGCGCTCGGTGCGCGACCGCATCGGCGCGGAGATCCACCGCCGCATCCGCTCGGCGCTCGGCCCGGACGCCGACCCGCGCACGCTGTCGGCCCTGGAGATGACGTTCTTCGGCGCCCTGGTCAACGCGGGCAGTGGCGCATTCACCTACCACCAGATCGCCGACCGCCTCACCTATGTGGTCGGCCTGATAGTCGGAGAAGGCCCATGACCGTCTCGGCCAGTGACGTCGTACTGGATCCCTACGACTACGACTTCCACGAGGACCCGTACCCGTACTACAAGCGCCTGCGTGACGAGGCGCCGCTGTATCACAATGCGCGCCTCGGCTTCTGGGCGCTGTCACGGCACCAGGACGTGCTGCAGGGCTTCCGCAACAGCACCACGCTGTCCAACCGCGACGGCGTCTCGCTGGACCCGGTGTCCCGCGGCCCACACGCCAGCAAGACGATGTCGTTTCTGGCGATGGACGACCCCGAGCATCTACGGCTGCGCACCCTGGTGTCCAAGGGCTTCACCCCGCGCCGCATCCGCGAGTTGGAGCCGCGCGTCACCGAACTGGCCGTGCGGCACCTCGACGTGATGCTCGAGAAGGCCCCCGACACCGTCGACTTCGTCGCCGACTTCGCGGGCAAACTGCCGATGGACGTCATCAGCGAGTTGATGGGCGTCCCGCAAGCCGACCGCGACCGCATCCGCGCGCTCGCCGACGGTGTCATGCACCGCGAGGACGGCGTGACCGACGTGCCCGAGTCCGCCATCGAGGCCTCGCTCAACCTGATCGTCTACTACCAGGAGATGGTGGCCGAGCGTCGCAAGAAGCTCACCGACGACCTGACGTCGGCGCTGTTGCAGGCCGAGATCGACGGTGACCGCCTCACCGACGACGAGATCCTGGGCTTCATGTTCCTGATGGTGATCGCGGGCAACGAGACCACCACGAAACTGCTTGCCAACGCCGCGTATTGGGGGTTCAAGAACCCCGACCAGATCGCCCCGCTGTACCAGGATCTGGACCGGATCCCGCTGTGGGTCGAGGAGACGCTGCGCTATGACACCTCCAGCCAGATCCTGGCCCGCACGGTGTCCGGGGAACTGACGCTGTATAACACCACGATTCCCGAGGGCGACGTGCTCCTGTTGCTGCCGGGGTCGGCGCATCGCGACGAGCGGGTGTTCGACGATCCCGACACCTATCTGATCGGCCGTGACATCGGCTCGAAGCTGATGAGCTTCGGCAGTGGCGCGCACTTCTGTCTCGGCGCTCACCTGGCCCGGATGGAGGCCCGGGTGGCGTTGACGGAGCTGTTCAAGCGAATCCGCGGATACCAGGTCGACGAGGCCAGCGCCGTCCGCGTCCACTCGAGCAATGTCCGCGGATTCGCTCACCTACCGATCATGGTGGAGGTCGCATAGATGGCACGCTTCGAACCACTGCCCGAGCGCAGACCCGCGATCGTCGCAGGCGCCTCGTCGGGCATTGGACAGGCCACCGCAATCCGGTTGGCCGCGAACGGTTTCCCGGTGGCGCTGGGGGCGCGCCGGGTGGACAAGCTCGACGAGACCGTCGGCAAGATCCGCGCCGACGGTGGCGAGGCGGTGGGCTTCCACCTCGACGTGATCGACCCCGATTCGGTGAAATCGTTTGTCGCACAGTCTGTCGACGCGCTCGGGGAGATCGAGGTACTGGTCGCGGGCGCCGGCGACACCTACTTCGGCAAGCTCGCCGAGATCAGCACCGACGATTTCGAGTCACAGCTGCAGATCCACCTGATCGGCGCCAACCGCCTGGCCACCGCGGTGCTGCCGGGCATGATCGAACGCCGGCGCGGCGATCTGATCTTCGTCGGCTCCGACGTCGCATTGCGTCAGCGCCCGCACATGGGCGCCTACGGCGCCGCCAAGGCCGGGCTGGTGGCCATGGTGACCAACCTGCAGATGGAACTCGAGGGCACCGGTGTGCGCGCTTCCATCGTGCATCCGGGTCCGACCAAGACCGGGATGGGCTGGAGTCTGCCCGCAGAGAAGATCGGTCCCGCCCTTGAGGATTGGGCCAAGTGGGGCCAGGCCCGCCACGATTACTTCCTGCGCGCCGCGGACCTCGCCCGCGCCATCGCGTTCGTAGCCGAGACGCCGCGCGGCGGGTTCATCGCCAACATGGAACTGCAGCCCGAGGCGCCGTTGGCCGACACCAAGGACCGTCAGAAGCTCGCCCTGGGTGAGGAAGGGATGCCAGGATCGTGACTACCGCAACAGTGCCCCGCGTTTCCGGCGGCGAAGAGGAACACGGACACCTCGAGGAGTTCCGCACCGATCCCATCGGGCTGATGCAGCGGGTCCGCGACGAGTGCGGTGACGTCGGCTGGTTTCAACTCGTCGACAAGCACGTGATCCTGCTGTCGGGCGCCGAGGCCAACGAGTTCTTCTTCCGGTCCGCCGACGAGGATCTCGACCAGGCCGAGGCCTACCCGTTCATGACCCCGATCTTCGGCGAGGGCGTGGTGTTCGACGCCAGCCCGGAGCGGCGCAAGGAGATGCTGCACAACTCGGCGCTGCGCGGCGAGCAGATGAAGGGTCATGCGGTCACCATCGAGGGCGAAGTCAAGAAGATGATCGCCGACTGGGGAACCGAGGGCGAGATCGACCTGCTCGACTTCTTCGCCGAGTTGACCATCTACACCTCCACGGCCTGTCTGATCGGGCTGAAGTTCCGCGACCAACTCGACCACCGGTTCGCCGAGTACTACCACGACCTCGAGCGCGGCACCGACCCGCTGTGCTACGTCGACCCGTACCTGCCGATCGAGAGCTTCCGCCGCCGCGACGAGGCGCGGGTGAAACTCGTTGCGCTGGTGCAGGAGATCATGGACGAGCGGATCGCCAACCCGCCGAAGGACAAGAGCGATCGCGACATGCTCGACGTGCTGGTCTCGATCCGCGACGAGAACGGCGACCTGCGGTTCTCGGCCGACGAGATCACCGGCATGTTCATCTCGCTGATGTTCGCGGGCCACCACACCAGTTCGGGCACGTCGGCGTGGACGCTGATCGAGCTGCTGCGCCATCCGCAGATCTACGCCGAGGTGCAGGCCGAACTCGACGAGCTCTACGCCGACGGCCAAGAGGTCAGTTTCCATGCGCTGCGCCAGATTCCGAAACTGGAGAACGTGCTCAAGGAGACGCTGCGGCTGCACCCGCCGCTGATCATCCTGATGCGGGTGGCCCAGGGCGAGTTCGAGGTGGCCGGCTTTCCCATCCACAAGGGCGACTTCGTCGCCGCCTCACCGGCGATCTCCAACCGGATCGCCGAGGACTTCCCCGAGCCCGACGTGTTCAACCCGGACCGCTACAACAAGCCCGAACAGGCCGACATCATCAACCGGTGGACCTGGATTCCGTTCGGAGCGGGCAGGCATCGGTGCGTGGGTGCGGCGTTCGCGACCATGCAGATCAAGGCGATCTTCTCGGTCCTGTTGCGGGAGTACGAGTTCGAGATGGCGCAGCCACCCGAGACCTACCGCAACGATCATTCGAAGATGGTGGTGCAGCTGGCACGTCCGGCCAAGGCGCGCTACCGCAAGCGGGTCTAGGGGGCAGCCGATGGGCTATCGAGTAAAAGTCGATCTGGACCTGTGCCAGGGCCACGCCATGTGCGAACTGGAGGCACCGGACTACTTCTCGGTGCCCAAGCGCGGAAAGGTCGAGATCCTCGACCCCGAACCGCCCGACGACGCCCGCGATGAGATCGAACGCGCCGTCGAGATGTGTCCCACCCGAGCGTTATCCATCAAAGAGACCGATTAGGAGAGGCAAGACAATGGCGTCACGCGAACAACTGGACCAGTGGGTCGACCGGTGGCTCGAGACCAACCGGGAATGCGAGAAGGCCGGCGACTGGAAGCCGTTGGCCGAGTTCTACACCGACGACGCGACCTACGGCTGGAACATCGGCCCCAAGGAGGACGTCATGTGCGTCGGCAAGGCCGAGATCCGCGACGTCGCACTCGGCCTGGAGATGGAGGGCCTGGAGAACTGGGTCTACGAGTACCAGAAGGTGCTCGTCGACGAGAAGCAGAACGAGATCGTCGGGTTCTGGAAGCAGATCGTCAACAAGTCCGACGGCACCACCGACGAGATCTACGGCATCGGCGGCAGCTGGTTCCGGCTCGACGACAACCTGCTCATCGAGTGGCAGCGCGACTTCTTCGACTTCGGCCACGTCGCCAAGGGGTACGCGAAGCTCATCGAGTCCGGCGACCTGTCCCCGGGCATGCAGAAGCGCATCGAGCGGTCGCTGGCCGGAGAGAAGCTGCCCGGCTACTACCCGCTGGGCCAGGCCCCGGCACCGCTCTGGTAGTCGGCCAAGCAGTTGATTGGGGGCGGCTGTGACGCACGTAACTAATGCCTCTAGTGTGGGGTCAGAAGCTCTAGCGGAAGGCACCTGACATGAAGACAAAAGGCGCGCTCATCTGGGAGTTCAACAAGCCGTGGACGATCGAGGAGATCGAGATCGGCGACCCGGTCCAAGACGAGGTCAAGATCCAGATGGAAGCGTCGGGGATGTGCCACTCCGACCACCACCTGGTCACCGGCGGCATCCCGATGGGCGGCTTCCCGGTGCTCGGCGGGCACGAGGGCGCGGGCGTCGTCACCGAGGTCGGCCCCGGGGTCGAGGACCTCGAGCCGGGCGACCACGTGGTGCTCTCGTTCATCCCGTCGTGCGGGCGGTGTCCGTCGTGTCAGGCCGGGATGCGCAACCTGTGTGACCTCGGCGCCGGCCTGCTCGGCGGCACCGCGGTCTCCGACGGCACACACCGCATCCACGCCAAGGGCCAGCCCGTCTTCCCGATGACCCTGCTGGGCACGTTCAGCCCCTACATGGTCGTGCACAAGAGCTCGGTGGTGAAGATCGACAAGGACATCCCGTTCGAGGTGGCCTGCCTGGTCGGCTGCGGTGTCACCACCGGATACGGCTCGGCGGTGCGCAGCGGCGACGTCCGGCCCGGTGAGGACGTCGCGATCGTCGGCATCGGCGGAGTCGGCATGGGCGCGCTGCAGGGCGCGGTCACCGCGGGTGCGCGTCGGATCTTCGCCATCGACCCGGTGGAGTGGAAGCGCGACCAGGCGCTGAAATTCGGTGCCACGCATGCCTATCCGGACTGGGAGTCGGCGATGGCAGGCATCGCCGAGGTCACCTGGGGGCTGATGGCCCACAAGGTGATCGTCACCGTCGGCGAACTGCACGGCAAGGACGTCGAGAACTACCTCAGCCTCACCGCCAAGGGCGGCACCTGCGTGCTGACCGCCATCGGCAGCCTGCTCGACACCGAGGTGAACCTCAACCTGGCGATGCTGACCCTGCTGCAGAAGAACCTGCAGGGCACCATCTTCGGCGGCGGCAACCCGCACTACGACATTCCGCAGCTGCTGTCGATGTACAAGGCGGGCAAGCTCAACCTCGACGACATGATCACGCGCCAGTACAAGCTGGAGCAGATCAACGAGGGCTACAAGGACATGCTCGAGGGCCGCAACATCCGCGGTGTCATCCGCTACACCGACGAGGACCGGTAGCCACGATGTCGGCAGAGACCACGGAGAAGACGCCGGCGCTGGCGGCGTCGCACAACTCCTGGCGCTGTGTGCACGCCCACGACAAGGACGGTTGGCTCGCCCTGATGGCCGACGACGTCGTCATCGAGGATCCGATCGGTCAGTCCGTCACCAACCCCGACGGCGACGGCCTGCGGGGTAAGGAGGCCGTCGCGGCGTTCTACGACGCCAACATCGCGCCGAACGACCTGCGCATCACCTGCGAGGAGACGTTTCCGTCCAGTTCACCCCGCGAGATCGCCCACATCCTGGTGCTGCGTTCGAAGTTCGAGAACGGGATGACGAGCACGGTGCGCGGGGTGTTCACCTACAAGGTCGACGACGCCGGGTTGCTCACCAACCTGCGCGGCTACTGGAACCTGGACATGATGGAGTTCGGGCAGGTGGAGCAGAAGAATTAGCCTGCCGCTGACCGGTAAGGCCGCGGTCGTCGTCGGCGGGTCGCGTGGCATCGGGTTGGCGGTCGCCGAACTGCTCGCCGCACAGGGTGCCGCCGTGGTGATCAACGGGCGCGACGCCGAGGCCGCGACACAGGCCGCCGAGCGGATCGACGGCGCGGTCGCCCACCCCGGATCCCCGAGCAACCCCGGCGTCGCCGATGCCCTGATCGACAGGTGCACAAGCGAATTCGGCCGCATCGACATCCTGATCAACTGCGCGGGCAAGCCGGGTCTGGCCAGCGAGTCGATCCTCGAGGTCACCAGCGAGCTGTTTCACGACCTGCTCGACTCGCACCTGCTCACGACGTTCGAGACCTGCCGGGCGGCGGCGCCGAAGATGGTGGCCCAGGGTGGCGGCGCGATCGTCAACACCAGTTCGTTCGCGTTCCTCGGCGACTACGGCGGCACCGGGTATCCGGCGGGCAAGGGCGGGGTCAACGGGTTGACGCTGGCAATCGCCGCCGAACTGCGCGAGCACGGGGTGCGGGCCAACGTGGTGTGCCCCGGCGCGAAGACGCGGCTGTCGAGCGGCGCCGAGTACGAAGCGCACATCATGCAGTTGCATCGGCGCGGGCTGCTCGACGACGTGAGCACACAGGCCGCACTCGATGCGCCGCCGCCCGAGTACGCCGCGTCGACCTATGCCTACCTGGCCGGCGATCTGGCCAGGGACGTGACCGGTCAGATCCTCATCGCCGCCGGGGGCTTCGTCGGCCGCTTCGACCGTCCGGCCCCCAGCGTGATCGCCTACCGGGACCACCAGAACAGCCCGCCGTGGTCGATCACCGAGCTCGACGGCTTTATCCACAGGCGCGCAGAACGCAGCTGAATCCGTCGGTACACCATGCCACAATCGAACGTATGTTCACCGCCGAATTCTCCTCCGCCGACGACGCCACCGTCGTCGCCGCGATCGAGGAGTGCGCCCGAGCCGAAGCGGCGGTGGCGGCGCGGCGCTTGGCGGCGATCACGGAGCTCACCGTGCGCCGCACCGAGCCCGACGGGGAGCACGAGAACTGGGTCGTCGACGGTTGGGCCTGCGCGGCGGCCGAGGTGGCCGCGGCGATGGGGATCGGTCGCAGGGCCGCTTCGCGTGAGATGCGTATCGGGATGGCCCTGCAGGAGAGCCTGCCCAAGGTCGCGGAGCTTTTCGCCGCGGGCCGCCTCAGCGCGCAATTGGTCTCGACGATCACCTGGCGGACCCAGCTTGTCGTGGACGGCGAACCGCAACGCCAGATCGACGCAGCCATCGCCGAGCGTGCCGAGAAGTGGGGCAAATTGTCACTGGCCCAGCTCGACAGGGCCATCGACGCGCTGATCGAGACCTACGACCCGGGGGCGAAGCGTCGGTTCCGGGAGGCGGTCCGCAACCGCGATGTCCAGTTCGGCAAGCCCGATGACGAGACCGGTACGACGTCTATGTGGGGCAGTCTGCTGTCCACCGACGCAAAGCTGCTGCAGCGTCGGATCGCGCGGATGGCGGACGAAGTCTGCGACGACGACCCCAGGACCGAGGGCGAGCGGCGCTCCGATGCGGCCGGGGTGATCGCCGCCGGCGGTGATCACCTTGCGTGCAAATGCGGTGCGGCCGAATGTCCCTCGGCCGGCGAGGATCCGCGGGCGGGCAAGGTTGTCGTCAACATCATCGCCGACGAGGCGACGGTGCAAACCGCCACGAAAGAGCCGGCGAAGCCCAAGGAGGCCAAGAAGGCCCCTGCGGCATTGATCCTCGGCGGCGGGGTGGTTCCGACACCGCTGCTTGCCGAGCTGATCAAGAACGGCGCCACCGTGAAGATGGTCGAGAAGCGCAGCGCCGCTACGGAACCCCGCTACCGGCCGTCGCGAAGACTCGCGCGGTTCATCCGCATGCGCGATATGACATGCAGGTTCCCCGGCTGCGACCGACCGGCGGAGGTCTGCGATGTCGACCACACCACGCCATATCCGGCGGGCCCCACGCACCCGTCCAACACCAAATGTCTATGCCGACTTCATCATCTTCTGAAAACTTTCTGGGGCTGGCTTGACGAGCAGCGACCCGACGGCACTGTGATCTGGACGGCGCCCAGCGGCAGAACCTATGTGACACGTCCGAGTAGCCGGCTCTACTTTCCCGAGTGGAACACCGCCACCGCCGAGCTGCCTGCGGTACCGCCACCCCCGCAGGCACCCAACAGGACCGCGATGATGCCGCGTCGACGTCAGACCCGCGCCGAGTACTTCTTGCGGCGAATCATGGCCGAGCGCGCACTCAACGACGGCTGCGTGGGCGAACGCGACAAGCCGCCACCGAGCTGAGGCTCACTATGCTTGGTGACCATGGCGACCGTCTTCACCAAGATCATCAACCGGGAACTACCGGGCCGGTTCGTCTACGAAGACGACGAGGTCGTCGCGTTCCTGACGATTGCGCCCATCACCCAGGGCCACACGCTGGTGGTTCCGCGCGCCGAGATCGACCACTGGCAGGACATCGACCCGGCGGCGTTGGGCCGAGTCATGGAGGTGTCGCAGTTGATCGGCAAGGCGGTGGTGCGGGCATTTCCCGCCGAACGCGCGGGCGTGATCATTGCCGGGCTCGAGGTGCCGCACCTGCATGTGCACGTCTTCCCCACCAGCGACCTGGCGGATTTCGGCTTCGCGAATGCCGACCAGAACCCGTCGCCGGAATCGCTGGACGAGGCGCAGGCCAAGATCAAGGCGGCGCTGGCCGAATTGAGCTGAATAGACTGAGGCGATGAACCTCGGCAAAGCCGTGACGGACCTGGCCACGGCTCCGGTACGGGTGGGCCTGGCAATGGCCGACGCAGGGATATCGATGGCCAGCGGCGCGCTCGGGATGGCCCAGCGCACCCTGGGCGAAGCCAACTCGCGCACGATCAACAGTTCGGCGTCGGTGGCACACATGCTCGGCCTCGACGACGCCGTCGAACGAGCGAACCGGCTGGCCAGGCTGCTCGACGATGATGCGCCGCTGGGGCGGGCGCTGGCCGCCAACGGCCCCGTCGACCGGCTGTTGCGACCGGGTGGGCTGGTCGATCAGCTGACCGCCGAGGGCGGGCTGCTGGACCGGATGACCGCCGAGAACGGTCCGATGTCGCGGGCGTTGGCGCCGGACGGGCTGGTGGACCAGGTGACCGCCGAGGGCGGGCTGCTCGACCGGTTGACCACCGACGACGGCGCGCTGTCGCGGGTGATCGCGCCGGGCGGGCTGGCCGATCAGCTGCTGGCCAACGACGGTTTGATCGAGCGGGTGCTACGTGAGGACGGGGTGGCTGACCGCCTGCTGGCCGAGGGTGGCCTACTGGACACCCTGACCGATCCGGACGGACCGCTGCTCAAGCTGGCCGATGTGGCCGACACGTTGAACAGGCTGGCACCCGGCTTGGAGGCGTTGGCGCCGACGATCGATGCGCTGCACGAGGCCGTGGTCACGCTGGCGCAGGTGGTCAACCCGCTGAGCAACATCGCCGATCGGATTCCGCTGCCCGGGCGACGCCCCAGGGCCAGGTCGCGTTCGACCACGCAGACGGTGACGTCGCAGCGGGTCATCGAGGCCGAGGAGTGACCCGATAAAATCGAAAGCCCGCAGGCCTCCTTAGCTCAGTGGTAGAGCACTCGCCTTGTAAGCGAGCGGTCGTCAGTTCAATCCTGACAGGGGGCTCCAGTCAGCCCGCGGCAGCGAACGCTGATTCACGAACCTGTCCGCGCAGCGTTGCCAGCGCCTGCGCGAGCAGGCGCGACACGTGCATCTGAGAGCAGCCGACACGCTCGGCGATCTGGCTCTGCGTCATGTCCTCGAAGAACCTCAACGTGATGATGGTCCGCTGGCGTTCGGGCATGGCGGCGATCAACGGGCGCACGGTCTCGATATCGAGCACCTTGTCGAAGCCCGCATCGTCTTCACCCACGGCGTCACCGACGGAAGCGGACTCGTCGTCCCTTCTGGCCGGCATGCCCGTTGACAGCGTCGAATAGTTGGCACCGGCGATCACCGCTTGCACCACCTGTTCGCGTGGGACACCGAGATATTCGGCGATCTCGCTTGCGGTCGGAGCGTGACCCAGTCGTTGCGACAGCTCCGCGCTGATCCGATTGACTTGCAGCTGCAGATCCTTGATGTTGCGAGGGACTTTGACCGCCCAGGAGTAGTCCCGGAAGTGGCGCCGGACTTCACCCATCATCGTGGGCACGGCGAAGGACAGAAAGTCCGCGCCCTTGTCGACGTCGAACCGATTGAGCGCATTGACCAGACCGACACGAGCGGCCTGGACCAGATCATCGTGGTTTTCACCGCGATTGCGGTAGCGCCGGGCGATGTGATCGGCAAGCGGCAGACAGTGTTCACAGATCTCCGCGCGCTGTTGTCGGTACGCCCTCGAGTTCTCGTCGAGGGTTTTGAGGTGTCGAAACATGTCGATCACTTCGGCATAGCCTGAAGTCGATGTGGTCACGGGTTTTCCGTCCGTTCCGCTGAAAGTAGTCGTGCGGCTCGGATCTGAACCAGTTCACTTGTTCGGCGCTGTATACCCATAGCGCGACGAGCCGAAACCTTTGCCGCTTCGGTATCTATTGCCTGCCGACTGGCGTAGGCTGACCGCAGTGGCCACATGGCGAAGACTGCACGTAGTGCGACCGTGAGTTGGGTTCGCATCAACCCCCTCGTCGTACAGCAGCAGCGGCGTTCAAATCCCTTGCAAGCAACGGGAAGAAGTGTGCCGTGGAATACTCCGAAGACAGATGGCTTCGCGACAGACAACGCTTTGTCGACGACGCCGATCAGGGCCTACAGGGGCCGCTGAGCCGCGAGTTCGCCAAACTGACCGCAGCGTTGCTCGATGCGCGGACCGTCCAAGACGTGCTCGAGCAGGTGGTGGACGCGACGGCGCACGTCGCTCCGCAGGCCGACGTCGTGAGCGTGACCCTGCGCAGCCCCGACGGGGAGTTCCACACTCCGCTCGCGACCCATCCGGTCGCGCAGCAGCTCGACGAGTGCCAGTACGAACTGGGCGAAGGCCCCTGCGTGACAGCGGCCCAGCGGCCGGGGCCAGGCTTCTCGGCATGGCCCGACCAGCCGCGTACCGCGTCACCGTGGCCGCGCTTCTCGGAGGCGGCGCGCCAACTCGGGGTGGAAGCGGTGCTGTCGCTGTCTCTGCTGCCTGCGGCGATCGCGCCTCGGCTGTCGGGAGCGTTGAACCTGTACTGCCACGCCTCAGACGCCCTCGACGAGATCGACAAGGACGCGATCCTCCTACTGGCGACCCACGCATCGCTGGCGCTGGCCACCACGGAAGCCGTCACGGCCGCCAAACTGCATGAGGCACAACTACATCAGGCGATCGACAGCCGTGACGTCATCGGCCAGGCAAAGGGCATCCTGATGGGCCGGCGAAACATCTCGGCCGAAGAGGCATTCAACATCTTGCGGACGTCGTCGCAGAACCTCAACATCAAACTGTGCGACATTGCCAAAGTGGTTGCCGCCCAACCTGACATCTTTGGCTGATTCAGGACAGCGGCGCCAACCCGGAGCGCACCAGATTCAGGCAGGTCGCAGTGATCTGTCCGAGATCTTTTGTGCAACCGCTGCGGCCCCAATTCTCCACGGCAGCAACCAGAGCCGCCGCCAACGTGGCACCGGCGACCTCGGCTACCAGGTCGATGTCCGGCACAGCGGGATGGCGCTTCTTGACGAAATCGGCGATCACCGCAGCGAACGAGGCCTGCACGACGCGCAGATGGCCCGCGATGCGCTCGGCACTGATCAACTCCGTGCGGGCGGTCGCCGCCTGGCGGACTACCTCGAGGTCGTGCGGGAAGCTTGCGATGCCGGCCAGCACCGCGTCGAAGACGGACTCGGAGGTGGGCCGCTGGGCCAACGCCTCGGCGAGCCACTCGACCTGGGTTTCGTAGTCCGCAAAAAGGACCGCTTCCTTGGTCGGGAAGTGCCGAAAGAACGTGCGCTCGGTGACGCCGGCTTCCCGGGCCAGTTCACTGACCGTGACGTGGGAAAAACCCCTGGTGGCGAAGCTTGTCAGCGCGGCCCGGCGCAGCGCTTCGCGGGTCGACCGTCGGCGCTGCTCGTGGCGGTTGGTCGTCGGGGTCATGGCCGGGCGATGGTATCCCACCAACGACCAATTTTGTCAGTACTGACACGATTACGTCAGTACTGACCTATTCTCCACGACCATGACAGACTACGACGCCATCATCGTGGGAGCCGGCCACAACGGGCTGACGGCCGCCGCCGTCCTGGCGCAGGCCGGGCTGCGCACGGTGTGTCTGGAGGCCAACACATATGCCGGCGGAATGGCGGCGACCGTCGAACTCATCGACGGATTCCGCTTCGAGATCGCAGGTTCGGTGCAGTTCCCCATGCCGCCCCAGATCGCCAAGGAACTGGGCCTGTACACCTCGCCCACCGTCGACGCCGAGGTGATGTCGGTCAACCTCGGCGACCACGGCGAGGAGGCGATGGTCTTCTACCGGGACCCGATGCAGTTGATGACCCACCTCGCCGAGAAGCACGGCGTCGAGGCCGTCACCGGCATGGCCCAAATGATCGGCTGGAGTCACGGGCCGGCAAAGGCGCTCGGGCGCTTCGATGTTCGCACGCCGCCGAAGACCCTCGACGAGATGTACGCGTGCGCCACCGACGAAGCCGAGCGCCGGGCCATCCACGACGTGCTGTTCGGCACCGCAATGGACGCCATCGACCGCTTCCTGCCCGACAGACAAAAGCACGCCGTGCTGCGGGGAATGCTCGCCTTCCTGGCCATCAACTCCACCTACCGCGGCCCCTACACGCCCGGTAGCGCAACGTGTTTGGCGTTCGCGCTGGCTGTACCCGACGACACCACCGCCATGATGACCAAACTGCGGGGCGGAATCGGCGCACTCTGTGAGCACCTGCACGACCTTTTCGTGTCGCACGGCGGCGAGGTCCGCTACCGCGCCAAGGCGGACAGGATCCTTGTCGACGACCGACGTGTCACCGGTGTCCGCCTGCGCGACGGGTCCGAGGTGCGCGCGCCGATCGTGATCTCGAACCTCTCGCCGGATCACACCCTGATCGACCTGGTCGGCGCCGAACACCTGCCGGCCGACCTGGTCACCAGGCTTGAAGGCCGCGACCATCGCGCCTCGTTCGTGCAGATTCACTTCGCGCTCGACGGCCTACCGCAGTTCGCGCCGCCCTACGAGTTTCTCAACGACCCCGGTATGCAGGGTTCCATCGGCATCTTCAACTCGCCTGAAGAACAACAACGTCAATGGGAGGAGTGCAGGCGCGGCGTCGTTCCCGACAATCCGTCGATGGGGATACAGATCCCGTCGGTGCACGACCCCGGGATGGCACCGCCGGGCAAGCATGCGGCGAGCGCGTTCGCCTACGCGTTTCCGGTCGAGACGAACCGCGACCAGCACGGCCGACTCAAGAAGGAGATGGCACAGAAGGTCGTCGACAAGATCACCCGCTACGCACCGAACTTCCGCGACATCCAGATCCGCCACATCACCTTCGCGCCCTATCACATGGACTCGATGTTCGCCGCCCCCGCGGGCGACTTCTGTCACGGACTGCTCCATCCCGACCTGATGGGACCGAACCGGCCGGGCCCCAAGGGGTTTGTCGACCTGCCGACCCCGATCGACGGGCTGTACCTGGGTGGTGCAGGGTGTCACGGCGGTCCGGGAATCACGTTCATCCCCGGATACAACGCCGGCTACCAAGCCCTCGAGGACTGTTAGAACGCGAAGCGGCCCCTGTCACACACACCGGTCCTATCCGGTCATAGCTGTGTAACGACGGATAGAAGGAGCCGCGATGGCCACAATGAGCGCGCTCACGGTCCTGCAGGAGGTGACGCCGCCTTACCTCCCCGCCGGCGCGCATGCGATGACGCTCGTCGTCGAGTATCCGCCCGGCGATCCCGGCGCCCCACCTCATCGCCATGCCGGTCCGGCCTTCGGATATGTGCTGGAAGGCGAGATGTTGTTCGAACTCGAGGGTGAGCCGCCCCGCGTGGTCAAGGCCGGCGAAACCTTCTGGGAGCCCGGCGGTGACGTCATCCACTACCAGGACGGCAACAACCGCGACGACGTCAACGTCCGCTTCCTGGTCACGATGCTCTGCGATCCGGGCCAGCCGATGCTTACCCTCGTCGACGAGGACGAGCTGATCGCACGCAAGGACCGTCGCGCCAAATGATGTCGAAGATTCTGCTGCAGACGACGATCACCGACAGCCCCGACGACTGGAACGTCAGCCGTTTCTCACTGCTCGCCGGCGAACTGCGCGCTGCGGGCCACCGGGTCATCGCCCGCAACCGCGCCGGCCGCGGCGACGACCCCGTCCTGAGCCGGCTCGACGAACTCGACGTCGATCAGCTCTGGCTGATGGCCGTCGACATCGGAGACGGCCTCACCGACAACGAGATTGACGCCATCGTCGCATTCCGGAACATCGGCGGCGGCGTGCTCACCGCGCGCGACCACCAGGATCTCGGGAGCTGCCTCGTCGGCCTCGGGTCGCTGGGCGACATCAACAAATTTCACCACCGCAACCCGGATCCGAACGCCACGTGCGACGACCGCGACACCCCCACCATCTCGTGGCCGAACTACCACTCCGGGGCCAACGGGGACTACCAACCCGTGTTCGCCACCGAAGCGGCCCACGAGTTGTTGCACACCACGCGCACGGCGAGCGGCCGCATCGAGTGGTTCCCCGCGCACCCGCACGAGGGCGCCGTATCGGCGTGCGTGCCGTTCGCCACCACGCTGGCGCACGGCCGCAGCAAGGTCTCGGGATGTCGGTTCGACCTCGCCGTCGTACTCGAAGGTGAAACCGGGCCGGACGGCCGCCCGATGGGCCGCGCGCTCGCCGCCTCGACGTTTCACCACTTCGCCGACTACAACTGGGACATCCGCTGCGGTGCACCCAGTTTCGTCACGGAGCGGCCCGGTACCCAGATCGAGACCGATCCTGCGCGGCTGATCACCTTCAAGGACTACGTCCGCAACATCGCGTCCTGGTTGCACCCGCAGCCCAACGGCCGGGTGACCGTCCCGGAGGTCCGTTACAGCCGGCCCACCGCGTAAGCCGCCGCCTCGGCCGCCATCCCGTTCGCCCCGTACATCGCGTGCGCGAAGCTCGGTCCACCCGCCGGCGATCCGTCGCAGATGGTGTCTCCGGGCGCGCACAGCTTCAGCGTCTTGTCCGCGTACGACGGACCGATGACGATCGGCGGCGCGCCGATGTCACTGATGAACGTCGCCGACGGCATCCCGATCAGCACGACGGCCGCAACGTGGTCGGCGATCTCGGCCGGCATCGGGTTGGGGATGAACTCCCGGTACTCGGCGGGCACCTCGTCGGGGATCTCCGCCGACGTGACGTAGCCCGCCAGCGCCGCGCCCTGCGAGAACCCACCGAGCACGATCCTGGTGTCCGGGCAGTCCGCGGCCGTCTGTTCGATGTGCAGGCCCGCGTCCCGGATCCCGTCGACGACCGTCCTCGCGAAGGCGATGCGGTCACCGAAATCGGCGCTCGCCGCGTAGTTGACCGGATAGACGTTCACCGATTTCGGGGCGGCCTGCGCGCGCACCGCGTCGACGAACGACTGCCCCACTCCCCCGACTCCGGGCGGTTCGTTGGTGCCCCGCGCGAACACCACTTCGACGTCGGCGCAGCCCTGGGCGGCAGCGATCGGAATCGGTGCGACGATCAGCGCCGCGAAGGTCATCACGACAGTGGCAATCAAGCGAGCGAGATTGATCATGCTCCTCTGTACCCCCAAAGATCTGTCGGTATTCACGTGTGTGTGGGTTGGCTGACCTCGACCAACATCTTGCCGATGTTGGCCCCGGTGAACAGGCCGTTCAATGCGTCGACGCACGACTCGAGGCCCTTGTAGATGGTCTGCCGGTGCACGAGTCTGCCCTCCTGCTCCCACCTGCGCAACGGACCGAACGCCTCCTCGAAGCGACCCCACTCGTCGAGCGCGTTGAAGCCCTGCATCAGTGCCGTCTTCGACAGCAGGTTCACATAGTTGGCCGGGCCCGGATGCTCACCCGTCAGGTAGCTGGAGATGACGCCGCACAGCACCACCCGCGCTCTGGGGGCCAGTCGGCCCAGCACCGCGTCCAGCACCGGGCCGCCGACGTTGTCGAAGTAGACGTCCACACCGCGCGGACAGTGTTGTTTGAGCGCGGCCTTCAGATCGTCCTCGCGGTAGTCGATGCAGGCGTCGAAGCCGAAGTCCTCCACCACCGCCCGGCATTTGTGCGGCCCGCCCGCGATGCCCACCACCCGGGCGCCGGCGATCTTGGCGATCTGCCCCGCCACCGATCCGGTGGCGCCGGCCGCGGCCGACACCACCACCGTCTCCCCCGGTTGAGGCTTGCCGATGCCGACCATCCCGAAATAGGCGGTGGCACCGGTCGGCCCGTACACCGACATCACCGCAAGCTGGTTGACGTCCTCGGGTGGCCCGGGCACCGGCGTGGTGAACACGTCGTCGCGGCTGATCACGTACTCCTGGAAGCCGGTGAGGGTGGTGACGACGTCCCCGACGGCGTAGGCGTCGCAGCGCGACGCCACCACCTCACCGATGCCGGCGGCGCGGATGACCTCGCCGATCTGCACCGGCGGCAGATAGCCGGGCTGGTCGTTGAGCCAGGTGCGTGCGGCGGCATCGATACCGACATAGGTCGTGCGGACCAGCGCCTCGCCCTCGGCGGGTTCGGGTGCCGGGGTGCTGACCAGTTCGGTGTCCTCGGGCGCCACCAGACCGGTGGGACGGCGACGTAGGACGATCTGGCGGTTCCTCAATTGGGCCACGATCGCGAAACTACCCAAAAACGTGGGCCCCCTTGCGTCGAAGGGAGCCCACGAATTTTCAGACGGGATGGGTGACTAGTTGTCGCCGCCGCCCGAGCCGGAATCACCGCCGGTGCCGGACTCGCTGCCCGAGCCGGAGCCGTCATCGCCGGTGTCTCCGGCGGTACCGGTGTTGTCGGTGTCGCCGACGGCGCCGGTGTTGCCGGTGTTGCCGGTGTCACCGCTGGCCTCGGAGTCCTCGCCGGAACCGAGGTCGGTTTCGCCCTCGTCGGTGCTGAGGTCGATGTCGAGGTCGGTCTCGGAGCCGAGGTCGACATCGTCCTCGGAGCCGAGGTCGGTGTCGTCGCCGGAACCGAGATCGGTTTCGCCGCTATCGGTGCCGGTGTCGATGTCGTCGTCGAGGCCTTGCTCGCCGTCCGCCGAGTCACTATCCACGATTGCGCCGACGCCTTCGCCGCCGCTGCCGTTCGTGCTGACCGCGACGAAAGTACCTGCCGCCGCACTGAAATCAGCCGGCCCGGTCGCGGCAAAGGCCTCTGTCGTTTGGCTTGCCAGCGCCAGCGGAGCCGTCGGGATCGAACCCAGCACGGAGTCCAGGATGTCCCTGACCACCTGCACGCCTGCGCCCGCGAAATCCCCGATCGTGTCGGTGATGGCAGTGACGATCTGCGTGATGCCGAGCGCATCGGGCAGCGCGGCGCCGAGGATGGTGCCGGGCGCCGCAAGGACGGCGTTGAGGCCGGTGATGAACAGGTTCGACCCCTGGTCGACGAGGTCGCTGAAGCCCTGCGAAACCGTGCCAAGGACGGCGTTGATATCCCCGGTCAGCACAGCGCCGGCGGTGTCCTGGACCAGGCCGATCGCGGTGTTGACCAACTCGGCCCCGAGGAGGACGGGAACCAACAATGGTGCGGCGATCGAGTTCACCAGGGCCTCTGCCAACTCATCACCCGTCACCAGCGCGATGAGATCCTGGACCCGGGGAATGACTTCCACCAGCAGCGGCAAGGCCGCCGGGGTGAGCAGAGCCTGAACCAGGGTTTGGAACGCGAGCTGGAAGTCCAGGTTCACCGCCTGGTCGAGCGCTGCGGCGAGCGCGTCCGGCAAGCCGGCCACGGTCTCGGCACCGATGTTGAAGAGCGCGGCGGCAATCGCCACGACGTCGCCGATCGGATCGGTGCTGGCGGACAGCGAAACCGGCATCGACACCGAGGTGGGTAGCGACGGTAACTCGGCTTTCTCTGGCGCCACCATGATGGGCGACATCGCGATGGCGCTTGCGCCAACCAAGGCCACACCGGTCATTAGCGGGGACCGCACTGCGGCGTGCATCACAGCTCCCTTCGATTGTGATTTCTGACGGGTACGTCGAAACCTACCTGAGAAATCTCTGAGCATCGCCGCAGGTGAGAGCCCATTGATGAACTCGTCAGTAAGTTAGCGCAGCGGGCAAAGTATTTGCTTGCGCAAAGATCCAGGCCAGAATCAACGCTGGCGTCAGCCAGCGACCAGTCGGCAGAAGGTGACTATTTCAATATGCAAATATCGGCGGTTTGCGGCGCAAATTTTGCTATCGCTGCGGCCTTCGGCGCCTGCGGGGGGAAACCCGGATGCCAGGCGTTGCCTGGCGTCTTTGGACAGAACGCCGAGGGATTGCTGATTCCCGCGCATGCGCGGCTTTGGTCTTACCCGCTCATCAGCGGGGATCGTCGCCCGTCTGCAGCGCGGAATCGATCCGTCGACAACTGTCGCCCAGTGCGGTCATCTGTCGGCGCGTCAGGGGATCGAGGTAGAGCTCGCGAACGCCGTCGGCGTACGCCCGAAGAGCCGGCTCCAATCTTGCCCGCCCCCTACGCGTGATGGTGGCGATCACGACGCGACGGTCATAGGAGGCCCTGCTGCGCCACAGGAATCCCTGTGATTCCAAACGGCTCACCTGCTGGCTGACCGTGCTGGGGATGACGGCGAGCGCATCGGCGAGTTCGCCCATCCGTGCACAGCCCCTAGGCGAGTTGGCAAGTGTACGAAGGAGTTTGACGTCCAGGAGGCTGAGGCCATGCGCGTCGACGAGTAGCCGGTTCAATGCGGCGTACAGATGCGTCGCGGCCTCGGCGTAGAGCTGCCAGCAATGCTGCTCGAAATCATCGAGTCCCGGCAACGAGAGCTGGGACGCATTCGCCGTCACCACTGCAATCGCCGACCTACCTCAAATCGCATTTCCTCGAACGATCTACTTGTCGGGTTGATCCGAGCCTAGGACAGTCGCGCGAACGGCACGGTTGAAGCCGCGTTTTCCGGGTACACGGTGCGGTATGCCAGACGTCGACGCGACAACCGTCCTCTACGAATGCGGGGGATGTGGCTATCCGACGCTGGGGCCCGCGTTGTGCGCGTACTGCGAACCGCCGCTTGAGGCATTAATTCACCGGCAGATCCAGGATGGGGTGGTCGTCGTAGGCCCCCGGCGCGTCGAAGTGCCACCACTCGCCGCGGTAGACCGTCAAGCCGGACCCCGCCATCGCTTCCCGTAACCGTGCGCGGTTGGCCTGCGCGGCGGCGCTGACCCCGTCGGTGGCGTAGGCGTTGGCTTCCGGGACGAACTCGTCGAAACCGGTACCCATGTCGACGAGTTCCCCGTCGCGCGCCAGCGTCACATCCACCGACAGGCCCGCCTCGTGGCTGCGGGCATAGCGCCCGGGCCGCGACACCCACCCCGGTTCGGAGACGGCCTCATACATCCGCACCTGCACCTCGTGGGGCCGGTAACAGTCCCAGAACACCAGCGTGTATCCGCTCGAGCGCAACGTCTCGGCCGCGACGGCCAACCGCTCGGCCATCGACGCCTCGACGAAGCACCGCGCGTCGGCGGGATACAGCTGCTCGCCGACGAAGTTGTCCGCCGTCGCGTATCGCATGTCCACGATCGCGTCGGGCACGGCGGTCCGCACATCGACCAGACCCGCGGCGCGCGCGACGCCGCCCGCGCCGCACATGGCCAGCAGCGCGGCGAGAACCGCGAGCACCCGTCGCACCCGTTCCACGCTAGCCGACTCCGACGCGCACGCTGAGCACCTGCACAGCATCGCCGCGTCTCGGCATACACTGCGAGCGTGCGCGACGTGCTCGAGGAGTTGCTTACGGTGTGGCGCGCCGGTGGCACCGCCGGTGTCGCCACCGTCGTGCGCACCATTCGATCCGCGCCGCGCCCACCGGGCGCCGCGATGTTCGTCGCCCCGGACGGCACCGTGGCGGGATCGGTGTCGGGCGGCTGTGTGGAATCGGCCGTCTACGAATTGGCCAACGAGGTCGTCGCCTCCGGCAGGCCCGAACTGCAGCGCTACGGGGTCAGCGACGACGACGCGTTCGCCGTCGGCCTGACGTGTGGCGGGATCATCGACATCTTCGTCGAACCGATGTCGCGCAACACCTTTCCGCAGTTGCAGGCCGTCGCCGAGAACATCGCCGCCCACCGGCCGACAGCGGTGGCCACGGTCATCGCCCACCCCGACCCGCGGTGCGTCGGGCGCAGGCTCGTCGTCGACGAGGACGCCGTCGACGGGTCGATCGGCTCGCCGCGCGCCGACGCCGCGATCACCGACGACGCGCGCGGTCTGCTGGCAGCAGGCAAGACCGGCGTGCTGTCCTACGGGCCCGACGGGCAGCGCCAGGAGAGCGGCATGGACGTGTTCGTGGCCAGCCATGCCCCGCCGCCGCGGATGCTGATCTTCGGCGCGATCGACTTCGCCGCGGCGCTCGCGCGCCAAGGCGCCTTCCTCGGTTACCGGGTGACCGTGTGCGACGCCCGGCCGGTGTTTGCTACCCCCGCGCGCTTCCCGGCCGCCGAGGACGTGGTGGTCAGTTGGCCCGACCGTTACCTCACCGAGCAGGTCGAACAAGGGGCTATCGACGCGCGCACCGCGATCTGCGTGCTCACCCACGATCCGAAATTCGACGTTCCGGTGCTGCAGGTGGCGTTGCGGCTGCCTCAGGTCGGCTACATCGGGGTGATGGGCTCACGCCGCACCCACGACGACCGGATGAGCCGGCTGCGCGAGGCCGGACTGACCGACGCCGAACTGGCCGGGCTGGCCAGCCCCATCGGGCTGGACCTCGGCGCACGCACCCCGGAGGAGACCGCGGTGTCGATCGCCGCGGAGATCATCGCCCGCCGGTGGGGCGGCGGCGGACGACCGCTGACCGAGACCGACGGGCGGATACACCACGATTCGTGACGCATACCCTGCGGTAATGTCACTCTCGCCTTCCGGCAGGGTCTTTACCGAAGTAGGATAACGAGACTCTTCAAAGCCTTCCGATTGGAGCGATAGACGTGGCTTACGCAGGCACCCGAGTCGCCCGCGTCGAGGACACCCGCCTGCTCACCGGTCACGGCACGTTCGTCGACGACATCATGCGTCCCGGCATGCTGCATGCGTGCTTCGTGCGCAGTCCGTTCGCGCGGGCGCGCATCAACGGGATCGACGCGTCGGCGGCGCTGCGGTTGCCGGGGGTGCGCGCGGTGTTCACCGCCGCCGACCTCAACCCCGATGTCAAGGAGGCCTGGCACGCGGTCGCGGGCAAGGACGTGCCCGACACGCCACGCCCGCCACTGGCCGAGGGCGAGGCGAAGTTCGTCGGCGACCCCGTCGCGCTCGTCGTCGCCGAGAGTCGCTATCTGGCCGAGGACGCCGTCGAACTGGTCGACGTCGACTACGAACCGCTGCCCGCGGTCGCCGACTTCCGAACGGCAATCGGGTCAGACGTCGTCGTTCACGACGCCTACCCGGACAACGTCGCGGGCGGTATGGGCGGCGCACCCCCCGACGAGGAGACCTTCTCGTCGGCGGCGCACGTCGCCGACGCGGAGATCTATCAGCAGATCCACTCGCCGGTGCCGATCGAGACCCGCGGTCTGGTGGTCGAATACACCGCGTCCAGCGGAGAACTGACCCTGTGGGCGTCCACCCAGACCCCACACGAGCTGCGCGCGTTCTGCGCACGGCTGCTTGGCATTCCGGCTCAGCGCGTCCGCGTCATCATGCGCGACACCGGCGGCGGGTTCGGTCAGAAGGTCGTCCCGATGCGCGAGGACATGTGCATCATGCTGGCCGCGCGCAAGGTTCCCGCCGCGCTCAAGTGGATCGAAGACCGGCGGGAGAACCTCATCTCGGCCGGGCAGGCCCGCCACGTGGACGGCAAGGCCCGCATGGCATTCGACGACGACGGCAAACTGCTGGCCGCCGACATCGACTTCACCTACGACATCGGCGCCTACCCCACGCCGTACCCGGTGCTGACCACCGCGGCCGTCGGCATGTTCTTCCCGGGGCCCTACCGGGTGCCCAAGGCCAGCTTCAACTACAAGACGGTGTTCTCCAACACCGCGGGGCTGGCCGCCTACCGCGGGCCGTGGCAGTTCGAGACGCTGGCCCGCGAGATCGTGCTCGACATCGCCGCCCGCAAGATGGGTGTGGATCCGGTCGATCTGCGGCGCAAGAACCTGCTGCGCCGCGACGAGATGCCGTACTTCAACGCCAACGGCATGCCGTATGACCACGTCGCCCCCGTGGAAACCTTCGAACAGGCCGTGAAAATCCTTGACCACGAAGGCTTCCGCAAGGAGCAGGCTGATGCGCTGGCCGAGGGCCGCTACCTCGGGCTGGGCTTCTCGGCCTACATCGAGCCGACCGGCGCGGCGACCGGCCACCTGGCCACCGAGGGCGCCACGATCCGGATGGAGCCCACCGGGAAGATCAACGTCTACGTCAACGGCGGTTCGACCGGCAACAGCATCGAGACCACCGTCGTCCAGTTGACCGCCGACGCGTTGGGCGCCGACATCGACGACGTGTCCACCATTCAGGGCGACACCGCGGTCACCCCGTACGGCGCGGGCACCCAGGGCAGCCGCAGCGCGCCCATGACGGCGGGAGCGGTGCACGAGGCCGGCGCCATCCTGCGCAGGCAGATCGTGGCGATCGCGGCGCAGATGCTCGGCGCCGACGGCGACGACATCGAGTTGAGCCGATCGCGGGCATCGCTGCGCGACGACTCGTCGAAGAGCGTCAGCTTCGCCGACATCGCCTACCGGTCGTATTACGAGCCGCAGCAACTGGCGGGCACGTCGCCCACGCTGGAGGCCACCGCGCGCTTCAACTCGGAGGCGATGATCCACTGGGCCAACGCCACTCACGCATGCACCTGTGAAGTCGACGTGCAGACCGGCCACGTCACGCTGACCCGCTACATCGTCAGCGAGGACGTCGGCCCGATGATCAACCCGAACGTGGTGGAAGGCCAGATCGCCGGTGGCACCGTGCAGGGCATCGGCGGCGCACTGCTCGAGCACATGGTCTACGACGACGACGGCAACCCGCTGTCGTCGACGTTCGTCGACTACCTGTTGCCGACGGCGACCGAGGTGCCGCCGATCGAGTACGGCCACATCGAGATTCCGGGGCCGGGCGTCGGCGGCTACAAGGGCTGCGGTGAAGGCGGCGCCATCGGATCCACCGCCGCGGTCATCAACGCCATCAACGACGCGCTGGCACCTCTCGGTGCCACCCTCACCCGCCTGCCCGCCAGTCCAGAAGCCATCCTTGCCTTGATCGAGGAGTCCCAGTAATGGAGTTAGTCAACGAGTTTCGGGTGCCGGTATCGGCCGACACGGCATGGAAGGTGCTCACCGACGTCGAGCGCGTCGCCCCGTGCATCCCCGGCGCGCAGTTGTTGAGCGTCGACGGCGACGACTTCACCGGCGCGGTGAAGGTCAAGGTCGGCCCGATCACGGTGTCCTACAAGGGCGAAGCGAGTTTCCAGGAGAAGGACCAGGCCGCGCAACGGGTGGTCATCAAGGCCAACGGCAAGGAGACCCGCGGCAGTGGCACCGCGACCGCGCTGGTCACCGCCCAACTCAAGGACGAGGGCTCGGCCACCCAGCCTGCCACTGGCGTGGTCATCACCACCGATCTGACGATCTCCGGTAAGGCCGCCCAGTTCGGCCGCGGGGTGCTGGCCGACGTGGCCGGAAACCTGATCGGCGAATTCGCCAAACGACTCGAGGCCGATGTGCTCGGTGGCGCGGCACCGCGCGCCCAGACCGACGCGGCCGCACCGAAACTCAGCGCGGTCGAGTCGGCGGGCGGCGACGATTCGGTGGATCTGCTCAAGGTGGTGGCGGTGCCGATGGCCAAGCGCTTCGCTCCCGTGGCGGCCGGCGTCGCCGCGGGCCTTGCGGTCGGATTCCTGCTGGGCCGGCGACGCAAGGCCAAGAGCCCGGCGGCGGCGGTGGCCGACGAAGTGCAGGCGGCCCTGGCACGACTGCTGTCATGAAAGCCGCCGCATTCGCCTACCACCGACCCGACTCGGTCAAGGAAGCCGTCGCGCTGCTCGACGAGTTCGGCGAGGACGCCAAGATCTTGGCCGGCGGCCAGAGCCTGGTGCCGATGCTCGCGATGAGGCTCACCCACTTCGACAACCTCGTCGACATCTCCCGCATCGACGAACTCAAGAGCATCGACCGCAACGGCGACGAGGTCCGCATCGGTGCGGGCACCCCGCACGCGTTCGTCGGGATGGACGACGAGGTGGCCGACTCGGTGCCGCTGCTGACGCTCGCGACCCCTCACGTCGGGCACTTCCAGATCCGCAACCGGGGCACGCTCGGCGGCGCCATCGCGCACGCCGACCCGGCCGCCGAGTACGCCGCGGTCGCGCTGGCGATCGACGCGCAGATCGAGGCGGTGTCGTCGACGGGCACCCGGCAGATCCCGGCAGGCGAGTTCTTCACCGGACTGTGGGAGACCTCGCTGCGGCCTGGTGAGGTGCTGACGGCGGTGCGGTTCCCGGTGTGGAGCGGACGCTGCGGGTTCGCGATCGAGGAGTTCGCCCGCCGTCACGGGGACTTCGCGATCGCCGGTGCGGCCGTCGCGGTCGAGTTGGACGGCGACGACCGGATCGCCCGGTGCGGTATCGGCCTGCTGGGCCTGGGGTCGACACCGCTGCGCGCCACCGCCGCCGAAGCTGCGGTCCGCGGCCGGCCCGTCGGCGACGTCACCGCCGAGGATGTCGGCGCGGCGGCGATCGGCGGCCTGAAAGACATTCCCGCCGACCTGCAGGGGTCGGCCAGTTATCGGGCCAGGGTCGGCGCCGCCATGGTGGCCCGCGCCTGGCAGTCTGCGATCGCGGAGGCGAGCAATGAGTGAGTGGCGGGTCCGGGTGACCGTCAACGGAGCGCCCACCGAGGCGAGCGTCGAACCGAGGCTGACGCTGGCGGACTATCTGCGGGAGCACTGCGGCCTGACCGGCACGCACCTGGGCTGCGAGCACGGTGCGTGCGGGGCCTGCACGGTGCTGCTCGACGGCCAGGCGGTGCGCGCCTGCCTGTTGTTTGCCGTGCAGGCCGACGGCATGGAGGTCACCACCGTCGAGGGCATCGCCGGCGAGGATGGCGAACTGTCGCCGGTGCAGGCCGCGATGCGGGACTGCCACGGGCTGCAGTGCGGGTTCTGCACGCCGGGTTTCGTCATGTCGATCACCGCGATGCTGCGCGACAACCCGAAGCCCACCGACGAGGAGATTCGCGAGGGGCTGTCCGGCAACTTCTGCCGGTGCACCGGTTATCAGGGCATCGTCAACGCGGTGCATCGTGCAGCCGAGGCGACATAGGGCGTGTCGAGGGCGTACCCTGCGTGATGGTCGGGCAGTTACCAGGGAGACAGATGAGGACAACGCGATTCTTGGCATCCGTCGCGGTGGCTGTCGGCGCCGCCACGGTCTTCGCCGCGCCCGTCGGCGCCCAGAGCAGCGTCGATGCCATGTTTTTGGATGCCGTGCGGGATAAGGGTGTGCCGATCCAGTCCGACGCGGACGCCCTGGCGCTCGCCCACCAGACCTGCGCGATCCTGGCTGACGGCGGCTCCGCGCAGGACGGGCTGAGCCATATCGCGAAGGCGACCAGCTGGTCCACCGACCAGGCGGCAAACTTCGGCAGCCTGGCCGTCGTCGCCTACTGCAAGGACCGGATCGCTCAGGCCACCGCGCCGCAACAGCAATCACAATCGCAGCAGACCCCGAAGTCGCCGCCGCGGACGAACGTGCCGAAGATTCCCGTGCAGTTCGAACCGCTGCCGCTTCCGCCGCCGCAGCACCACCCGTACGGACCGCCACGGCCGCCGCGGTGCAACCTGGCCGACCCCATGTGTGGTCAGTGAACCACGCCGCGTAAAGCGTCGGCGCCGAACACCGGTTCCAGCATCGCGGACATGTCCGGGCCGCGCCGCAACATGTGCCCGCCGTCGACGTTGATCACCTGGCCGGTGATCCAGCCCGCGGCATCGCTGAGCAGGAACACCGCCGCGTTCGCGATGTCTTCCACCTCGCCGACGCGCGGCAGCGGCGTGCACGCCGCGTAGTCGGCGCTGATCTCGGGTGACGCCATGATGGGAGCGACGAGATCCGTGCGGATCAACCCGGGCCGGATGGCGTTCACCCGCACCCACGACGGCCCCAATTCGTCGGCCGCGAGCATCATCAGGTGATCGACCGCCGACTTGCTCACCCCGTACGCGCCGAACCATCGGTGGGTGTTGCTCGACGCGATCGACGAGATCCCGACGAACGATCCGCCGCCGCCGCGCACCATCTCCCGCGCCGCGTGCTTGAGCACGTACATGCTGCCGTTGACGTTGAGGTCCACTGTGCGCCGCCACGCGTCGGAGTCGATCTGCGTCACGGGTCCGATGGTCTCGCTGCCGCCCGCGCAGTGCACCACGCCGTGCAGCCGGCCGGTCCATGCCGCCGCGGCGGCCACCACACGGGCGACCTCGTCTTCGTCGGTGACGTCGGCGGGTTCGTAACGCACCTCGCCCGGCCCGGACTGCGCGGTGATCTCGTCTGCCGCGGTGGCCAGTCGGTCGGCGTTGCGGCCCACCAGCATCGCATTGCCGCCCGCGGCGACCACACCGCTGGCCACCCCTTTGCCGATCCCGCTGCCACCTCCGGTGACCAGTACCGTTCGCCCCTCCAAGGACAGCTGCACCTGATGCTCCTCTACGGTTCGTCGCGACGGGCCGGTTTCGGCGCGCCGAGGGTGCGCCAGTCAGGCACATCCGGTGGCAGGCCGACCGGGAATCGGTTCTCGTTGGCCGAGGCCCAGTGGGCGTGGCCGAGTTCGTGGATGTGAAACGCGTGCCGCAGCGCCTCGGTGAAGCCCATCGCGTCGGCTGCGGCGTTGACCGAATCCTTCACCAGCAGCGCCGCCATCGTCGGACGCTCGGCGATGCGCCGCGCGAATTCCAGTGTCTTGTCCTCGAGTTCGTCACGCGGGAAGATCTTCGACACCATACCCAGCCGGTAGGCGTCCTCGGCGTCGATCGAATCCCCGGTCAGCAGAAGCTCTTTGGCCTTGCGAGGGCCGAACTCCCAAGGGTGCGCGTAGTATTCGACGCCGGGCATACCCATCCGGACCGCGACGACGTCACTGAACTTGGCGTCGTCGGCGGCGACTATCAGGTCGCACGCCCAGATCAGCATGAGGCCGGCGGAGATCGCGTTGCCCTGCACCTGGGCGATGGTGATCTTGCGCAGATCGCGCCACCGCTGGGTGTTCTCGTAGTAGTAGTGCCATTCCTGCAGATACGTTCTCTCCGCCACGCCCGTCCTGGTGGCGCCGCGCGACCGGAAACTCGGGTGCTGATCGGGACCCGGTTGGCGCTCCAGCAGCGCCTCCTCGGATCCGAGGTCGTGGCCGGCGGAGAAGTTCTTGCCGCGGCCGGCCAGAATCACCACCCGCACCTCGTCGTCGGCCTCCGCGCGGGTGAACGCCTCGTCGAGTTCCACCAGCAGCGTGCGCGACTGCGCGTTCTGCGCCTCGGGGCGGTCCAGCCAGATGCGGGCGATCCGCCCGTCGTCCAGCGTCTCGTACGTCACCTGCCGCGCCACAGCGGACCACCTCGCTCACGTTGTTTGGTCAGCTAGCAGATTACGGTGCCGCCACGGAAGCGCGTTGCGGTGGTGTGACAGCGGATCGACGGCAAGATCACTACACTCGCGACATGGCGACTTGCTCGTTCGCGATTCGACGGTTCCTGGTGGTCGGTGGTTTCGCCGTGGCGGCCATGGCCGTGCCCGCGGTCTCCGCGTACTCCACGCCTGCTCCACAGGCCCCGCTGGCCCAGTGCCACCAGGGCGAGGAATCCGACGTCTTCACCACCACGTGCACACCGATGCTGGTGCCCAACTCGCCGCCGATCTTCTCGGCGACCGCGGCCAACCCCGACGTGCCCGAGATCCAGGGCATCCCGTGCATCGGCCACAACGCCGGCGCGTGCATCGGGTTGGCGGAGAACGCCGAAGCCGCGGGACCGGCGGCAATCCCCCGTTCGACCATCAGTTCCAGCCCCTGACCGGGGTCGGCTAACACGTAGAAGCTGTGCGGAAACCCGACGGCTTCCATAGAATCCATGCCGACGAGACGGTCGATAACGACAGCACAACTACAGAAAGCGTGACGATGGCGACCTTGCAGCTCTCAGCTCGACGACTGATCCTGGCCGGTGGCTTCGCTGTCGCCATGGCGGCCGCCCCGGCGCTCGCCGTCGTCGCGACGCTGGACGACGACCGGACACCGCTGGCCCAGTCCTGCCCGTCCGGCGAGGAAACCGACACCTTCACCGGTGTCTGTGTCCCGCACACGGTGCCCAACGCCGGCTCCCCGTTCACCACCCTGCCCGGAAACCCCGACGTTCCGACGGTGCTGGGAGTGCCCTGCATCGGGCACAACTCGGGTCAGTGCATCGGCCTGGCCGAGGAGGCCCAGGCGATGGCGCCCGGCACGCCGCCCTCATCGCACATCGACCACAGCCCGACCGTCACCGGATAGCGGTAAGGCTGCTGAACTGCGGCGATGGCGCCGCGGCTAGAGTTGTCATATGCCTGCAAAATCTGATTCTGCCGAAATCGGCGACGTCGAGCCGCTGGCCGACAGCACCGCGCGCCAGGCCCGTCGAGTGGTCGCGGCCTATGCAACCGACGCGGACGAATGCCGGGTCTTCCTCTCGATGCTCGGCATTGGGCCCTCGAAGCACGAGGCGTAGATGAGTCCGCGAGGCGGTGATAAGGCCGTCTCGGGGGAGTCTGACTTCGTCGTGGTGGCCAACCGGCTGCCCATTGACATGGAACGTCTGCCCGATGGCACGACGACCTGGAAGCGCAGCCCCGGCGGCCTGGTCACGGCGCTGGAGCCGCTGCTGCGCCGCCAGCGCGGCGCCTGGATCGGCTGGCCGGGTGTCCCCGACGCCGGTTCCGAGCCGATCGAGCAGGAGGACATGCGCCTGCACCCGGTCGACCTGTCCGCCCAGGACGTCGCCGAGTACTACGAGGGGTTCTCGAACGCCACGCTGTGGCCGCTGTACCACGACGTCATCGTCAAGCCGATCTATCACCGCGAGTGGTGGGACGCCTACGTCGACGTGAACCGGCGCTTCGCCGAGGCGACCGCGAAATCGGCCGCCCAGGGCGCGACGGTATGGGTACAGGACTACCAGCTGCAGCTGGTGCCGAAGATGCTGCGGACGCTGCGGCCGGACCTGACCATCGGCTTCTTCCTGCACATCCCGTTTCCGCCGGTCGAACTTTTCATGCAGCTGCCCTGGCGCACCGAGATCGTCGAGGGTCTGCTGGGCGCCGACCTGGTCGGCTTTCACCTGCCCGGCGGTGCGCAGAACTTTCTGATCTTGTCCCGCCGCCTGGCGGGCGCCGAGACGTCGCGGGCCAACGTCGGTGTGCGGTCGCGCTTCGGCGAGGTGAGATTCGGCTCGCGCACCGTCAAGGTCGGCGCCTTTCCGATCTCCATCGACTCCGCGGACCTGGACCGCAAGTCGCGTTCCCGCGCGATCCGCCAACGCGCCCAGGAGATCCGCCACGAGCTGGGTAACCCGAGGAAGGTCCTGCTGGGTGTCGACCGGCTGGACTACACCAAGGGCATCGACGTCCGGCTCAAGGCGTTCTCGGAGTTGCTCGCCGAGGACCGGGCCGGCCGTGACGACACCGTGCTGGTGCAACTCGCCACGCCGAGCCGCGAACGCGTGGAGAGCTACATCGCGATGCGCGAGGACATCGAACGCCAGGTCGGCCACATCAACGGCGAGTACGCCGAGGTGGGTCACTCGATCGTGCACTACCTGCACCGGCCGATACCCCGGGAGGACCTGATCGCGTTCTTCGTGGCGGCCGACGTCATGCTGGTGACCCCGCTGCGCGACGGCATGAACCTGGTGGCCAAGGAGTACGTGGCCTGTCGCAGCGACCTCGGCGGCGCGCTGGTGCTCAGCGAATTCACCGGTGCCGCAGCCGAACTCCGCCAGGCCTATCTGACCAATCCGCACAACCTCGAGGGCGTGAAGGACGCGATCGAGGCGGCGCTGAACCAGACGCCGGAGGAGGGGCGGCGACGGATGCGGGCGTTGCGCCGCCAGGTGCTCGCCCACGACGTCGACCTGTGGGCGCGGTCGTTTCTCGACGCGCTTGCGTCGACTCGACAGGACGCTAAATCGGCGTGATGTGCCCGATCAGCCACTTGCCGTCGATCTTCTGGTAGTCGACGCGCAACCGGCTGCCGTCGTAGATCGGCTCCTTTGAGGAGTCGGTGACCGTGCGGTTCATGTAGACCATCACCGACGCTGAACTACGTTGTGCCGTCATCACTCCCACGCCGACCACGTTGGCCTGGCTGACCAGTTGGCGTTCCCGGGCCTGCGGGATGATGTCGCTGGCCGCGCGGTCCTGGAACTCCTGGCGGTAGGTGGGGGTCAGCAGCGGATAGATCTCGTTGAGCGAACGCTCGACGGTCTGGTAGTCATAGCCGAACACCTTGGGTATCTGCTGCTCGGCCAGCGACGGCAATTCGGCACGGGCGGCCTCGGCGCCGGTGCGCTGCACCCGGTCCCAGTACATCGCGCCACCCACCGCGGCGGCGGCGACGAAGACCACTGCCAGCGCGACCACCGCCGTACCCACCAGCCTGGTGGTGAGCGTGCGCATCAGTTCCCCCCGTCGGGATATTTGAGGTCGTAACCGGTCATGTGGCCGTTGCCGTCCTCGTGCACGATCACCCGCAGCCGGTAGGGCTGCGAGGGCTGGTTGTTGCCGTCGAGATCGGTCACCGTGACGCGCGCCGACACCAACACCGCGGCGTTGTCGGCGGTCTCGTCGATCTTCTCCAGAGCCGCACCGTTGATCACCGCTTCGGCGCTGGCGTTGGTGTCGCGGAACAGCAGCTTGAGGTTCTCGGCGTTGTTGCCCTCGGTCATCATCGCGCGCAGTGGCCCACTGGTGCTGTCGACGAACCGGTCGACGCTCTGATCGATGGTGTCCTGCGTGTAGCTGAACATGTTGACCACCAACTGCGAAGCGGTGTCGACGAACCGTTGCTCGCGGGCCAACGCCTCGTCGGCGTGCCGCCCCTGCACGTGCATCCACACGCCGAGTCCACTGAGCGCCAGGATGGCCACCGCCAGCGTGCTCGCCGCGATGGCCGCGACCAGGCCACGGTGTGGTTGGCGCCGCGGCGGGGGTTCCACCGGCCGCGGTACCCGCACCGTCACCGGCGTGGGCGCCTGCACCCGCACCGCGGTGGCGCCCGGGTCACCGGCCGCCGGTCCTGCCGCTCGGGACGCACGCCGGCGCCCCCTCGGCCTCGTCGTCTGCGTCGAAGAAGCCGTGTCTTCCGCCATCTACGCCTGCCTTGGAGCCAACATCAGATCAACCCAGTTCTCTGCAGGCGCCAGTTTGTCAGTAGCGGTGGCGAGTACGCCAGTTCCGCCTGCCGGGTCGACGAACTTGCCGTTCTGGTCGTAGGTGGCGAAGTCCGTACCGGAGGCCATCGGCACCTCGGCGGGCAGCGGACCGCTCGGCGGCGGTGCGGGCTGGCCGGGCGGCGGTGCCGGTGGTGGCGGTGCCGGCCTGCCGTACGGCGGCACGACGTGGTCGGGCGGGCTGAAGAACGGCCACGCAGGCGGCAGCTCGGGGCGAACCTCGTTGGGCGGCACCGGCAGCGGGTACGGTGCGTGCGGCGCCGGGCCCGGACCCGGCGGGATGCCGGGCGGCAACTGGACCACCGGCGGGCCCGGATCCGGGTCCACCTGCGGCGGGATGTAGGGGAACTTGTTGGGCGGCAGGATGTTCCGGCCGATCTCCGTGGTGTCGTCCTCCATCGTGTCCATCGGCGTGCCCAACGGCACCGGCGGGCCGCGCCACGGGTTGTTGCCGATCGGGACGTAGCCCTTGGGGTCGCGGCACAGCTGGATCGTCGGCGCTCGCTTACCGGGGAACTCCTGGCACGGGTAGTTGCGCGCGCCACGCACCACGCTCGGATCGTTGTGCGGCACCTTGCAGTACAGATCCTTGGGCAGTTCGCGCAGCGTCTCGTCGGCCGGCGAGCGCATCTCGCTGGCGGGGACGAAGCCGGTCAGGCACGGCGGCGGATCCTGCAGGTGGATCTTGAAGTCCAGCTTGCCGCCCTCGTCGGCGGGCACCCCGCCGGCGACGGTGTTCAGCGCGGCCATCAACGCCGGGAACACCACCAGCGCATGCTCGATCGAGTCGCGGTAGATGACCCCGATGCGGCCGAAGTTGGCGAGGTTGGCCGCCAACACCGGGAACGACGGCCGGATGCCGTCGAACAACTCGTTGGCCTCCTCGGTCGCGCCGGGCACCGTCTGAAGCGTCGAGCGCAACTGCGGATCGGCACCGGCCAACTCCGTGGTGAACCGCGCCAATCCGTCGGCCAGCGACGTGATGTCGTCGCCGGCGCGGATCTGCGCGTCCAGGAACGGCCCTGCCTGATCGATCAGCTGCGTGATCTGGCCGTAGTTGGAGTTGGCCTCGTCGACCAACAGCCGCGCCGACTGGATCAGCCGAGCCAATTCGGGTCCGGATCCGTTGAATGCGTTGAACGTTTCCCGCAACAGGTCCTGCAACCTGCTGTTGCTGACGCTGGTGACCAGGCTCTCGGCCTGGTCCAGCAGCCCCGCGATGTCCTGGCTGATCGCGGTGCGGTCCACGTCGATGTTGGACCCGTTGCGCAGTTTGGACTGCGAAGGATCGGCCGGCGGCACCAGGTCGACGTACTGCTCGCCGACCGCCGACACGCTCTTGACGGTCGCGGAGACGTTGTCGGGCACCGGGGTGCCGCTGTCCAGTCGCATGTGGGCGACCACGCCCGTGTCCGACAGCGCGACCGACTCCACCCGGCCGATCGTCACGCCGCGGTAGGTCACGTTGGCGTTGTTGTACAGGCCGCCCGCCGCGGAGAATTCGGCGGTCACCTGGTAGGCACCGATGCCCACCGCCGCGGGCAGCTGCAGATAGAAGATCGAGATCGCCCCGACGGTCAGCACCGTGACGACCGCGAAGATCGACAACTGGATTCGGGTCAGCCGGTCAAGCATCTACGGCCCCTCCCCGTGCTGGGTCGCCGTGCCCGGCGGGATCTCGAACGGGTCGGCGGCCTGGCCGGACAGGTTCGCCAGCGCTCCGGTCAGGAAGTCCGGCGGGGTGATGACCTCGTGCATGCGCTTCATGTTCGGGTCAAGGCCCCACGACGTGGTGAACACCGATTCGCCGACGCGCCGCAGCGTGAGGTCGAACGTGGTGTAGACGTTCAGGTAGTCGCCACGCACCGCGTTTTTCAGGTACTTGTAGTGGAAAGGGAACGTCGGCAGCAGTTCGAGGTCCTTGATCAGGAAGTCGACGTTGTCGTTGAGCGACTTGACCACCGGGTAGAGGTCTTTGAAGTCCGCGGCGAAATCGTCCTTGGTCTGCTCCAGGATCCGCGAGGCGACGGTGGCGAAGCTGCGCAACGCCCCGAACGCGTCGACGATGTTGGCGCGGTTGTTGTTGAGCACCTCCAGCGCCTCGGGCAGCGTGTCCAACGTGCGGCCGAGGCTGTCCTTGCTGCGCGCCAGGATGCCCGCGAACCGGTTCAGCCCCTCGGCCGCCGCGATGATGTCGTTGGTCTGCTGATCCAGGGAGCTGGTCAGCTCGGCGAGGCGCGGGATCAGATCGGCGAAGGTGCCCTGCCGTCCCGCCACTGCGTTGTAGGTCTCCTCGGTGATGTCTTGTAGGGCACCGAGATTGCCCTTGTTGACCACCACACCGAGGGCGGACAGCACCTCTTCTGTCGTCGGGTAGCGGCCGGTGCGGTCCACCGGAATATGCGCCCCGTTCTCCAGTTTGCCGACGGCGCGCTCACCGACGGGTTCGGCCAGTTCGATGTGCTGGGAGCCCAGCAGCGAGGTCTGGGCCACCTTGGCGGTGGCGTTGGCGGGCAGCTTGACCTCACTGTCGAGGGACAGTTGGACCGCGGCGTAGAACGTGCCGTCGGCCCGTTGCACGGCGTCGATGCCGGACACGCTGCCGACGGTGACGTCGTCCACCATCACCGGTGAGTTCTGCGGCAGGGTGGCCACGTCGGGCAGTTCCACGGTGATCTTGTAGGACCCGGGACCGTGGCCCGCGGTGCCGGGCATGTTCAGCGAGTTGAGCCCGCCGAACTGACAGCCCGCCAGCAGCGCGGCCAGCGACGAGAGCGCCACCACCCGCCGGATCACGATCCACCTGCCTGGGGCCCGGACGCGGGTCCGCCCGCGTGCGACGTCGACGACGCGTCGGGGGCCGGCGGAACGAACAACGAACTCAGATCCGTCTGGCCCGACATCGGCGGCGGGTTCGTGCCGGGCGCCTGCTGCCACTGCAGATACGGCACCGGCGTCTCGGCCTTGGCCTGTGTCTCGGGGGTGTCGTAGATGATCTGCCCCTTGTAGGCGGTGATGCTGTTGATCGGGTGGAACAGCAGCGGCGGGAAGTTCATCGCGATGCGCTTGAACACCGGACCCATTCGCTGCCTGCAGATTTCCGACCGCTTGTAGTTGTCCGGGGAGGCCGCGGCCTCGAACGTGCCGCCGCAGATGAACTGGACCGGGTTGGCGAAGTTCGGCAGCGTCAGCAGCCCGCCCACCGTGCCCTGGGCGGGGTTGTAGATGTTGTAGAAGTTCGACAGGCCGTTGGGTGTGATGTGCAGGATCTGCTCGATGTCGTCGCTGCGCTCGGTCAGCAGACTGGTGAAGTCGGTCAGCTTGGTGATCTGGTCGATCAGCGCGCCGTTGCTCTCGTTGAGGAAACCGCGCACGTCGGACAGCGCCTGGTTGAGCGTGCCCAGCGTGTTGTCCAGGCCGGCCGAGCTGTCGGCCAACACCTGCGACACCGAGGCGACGTGATCGGAGAACTGCACGATCTGCTCGTTGCTGTTCGACAGCGCATCGACCAGCACCTGCAGATTGCGGATGGTGCCGAACAGGTCGGTGCGCGAATCGCCGAGCCGGCCCGCGGTCTGCGACAGTTCCCGCAGGGCGCGGCGGAACGTGTCGCCGTTGCCGTCGAAGGTGTCCGCGGCCTGGTTCACGAAGGCGGTCAGCGGGCCCTGCACCGACCCCTCGTGCGGCCCGAGTTGCGCACTCAACTGGGTCAGCTGCTCTTTGACCTCGTCCCACTCCACCGGCACCGCGGTGCGGTCCAGCCCGATCTCGTCGCCGTCGGCCAGCTCGGCCCCACCGGTATAGGCCGGGGTGAGCTGCACGAACCGCGCGGCGACGATGTTCGGGGCGATCACCAGCGCCTTGGCGTCGGCGGGCACCTTGACGCCGTTCTGCACCGTCATGGTGACCTTGACGTCTTCGGCCCGCGGCTGGATCGAGTCGATCTTGCCGATCGGCACCCCGACGATGCGCACGTCGTCGCCCGGATACAGGCCGACCGCCGAGGTGAAGTACGCGGTCAGCTTCGTGCCCGCCCGCGACGGCCAAACCAGGTACACGCCGGCGGCCAGCGCGACCACCAGCACCGCCGCCAGCGCGATGCGCAGCCAGCGGGTGCGGTCAGCAGAAGGTTTCGGGTGGGTCATGGTGACTTCGGCCTAATGATCAGACGCTCGGAGATGTAGCCGCGCAGCATGTCCGCGAGGCTGTCGGGCAGCTTGCCGGGCTGGAAGTAGAAGTCGAGCAGCACCTCGGCGATCGGGGCGGGCGGCAGACCGTACAGGTTGATCTGGAAGCCGGGCCCGGAGCCCACCACCTCGCCGAGCGCGGTCGCATACGGCGGCAACCGCTTGAGCGCCTCGCTGATGTGCTCACGACGCTCCAGCAGGTTGTCCAACACCAGGCTCAGCTTCTCCATCGCAGGCTTGAACTCGCGCCGGTTGTCGGCGACGAATCCCGAAAGCTGTTCGGACACCTCGTCGATACCGGCGATCAGGTTGGACAGCGCCTGGCGTCGCTCGTCGAGCGCGGCGAACAGCAGGTTGCCGTCGACGATCAGCTGGTTCACCTGTCCGGCGCGCTGTGCGAGGGTGTCGGAGACCCTCTTGGCGTGCGCGAGAAGGCCTTCGAGCGCCTCGTCGCGGTTGTTGAGGGCACGCGACAGGTTGGCGACGCCGTCCAGAGCGCCGCGCAGCTGCGGGGTGGCGTCGTGCAACGAGTCGGTCAGGGTCTGCAACGCCTGCTCGAAGCGCGGCTTGTCCAGTTCGCTGGAGTTGCGCCCGAGATCCTGCAGCGCGGTGTTCAGTGTGTAGGGAGTCGTGGTGCGCCGCAACGGGATCACCTGTGACGAGCCGGTGCCCTGCGGGGTCACCGCCAGCGACTTCTCACCGAGCACGGTGTCGGTCTTGATCGCCACCATCGTCTGGTCGCCGACCCTGACGTCACGGTCGACGGTGAAGGTCACCTTCGCGGTGTCCCCGGCCAGTTCGACGCCGGTGACCTTGCCCACCGCGATCCCCGACACGTTGACGTCGTTACCCGGCGAGATGCCGCCGGCATCGGAGAAGTACGCCTCGTAGGGCTTGCCCTGCGGCCAGAACGGCAGGCTGGTGTAGCCGAACGACACCAGCACCAGACAGACCACCAGGAAGATGCCGAAGATGCCGGTACGCAACGGGTTTGATTCATCGGGCCTACTCGACATTCGGTGCACACCTCCCCTTCGACGGATCCGGCGGGCCACCGACCGGAATCAGGATGTCGCTGCCGGCGGGACCGTTGATCTTCAACCGGGTCGAACAGTAGAAGATGTTGAAGAACGACCCGTAGGCGCCGAGGGCGTTGAGCCGCAGGTAGTTCTCCGCCAGCGGTTCGATCACCTTGTTCACGTCGGCCTTGCGCTCGTCGAGGCGCTGAGCCATCGGACGGACGTTCTCCAAAACACCCTGGATCGGCCGGCGCGACTGCGCCAGCATGTCGGTCAGGTTGTTCTCAGCCGACGCCAGGGGCCCAATCGCCCCGGCGATGGGGTCGCGCCCCTCCGCCAGACCGGTGAGCAGCTTCTGCAGGCGGTCGACGCTGGCGTCGAACTGCTCGCCCTTTTCGTCCACGGTGGCCAGCACGGTGTTGAGGTTGGTGATGACGTCGCCGATGAGTTGGTCGCGTGCGGCGAGGTTCTGGGTGAACGCGCTGGTGGTGGACAACAGGTTGGTCAGTGCGCCGCCCTGGCCCTGCAGCAGTTCGATGACCGCGTTGCTGACCTCGTTGACCTTCTGCCCGTCCAGGCCCTTGAGCACCGGCCGCAGACCACCGAGCAGCGCGTCGAGGTCGAGCGCGGGCTGGGTGTTCTCTTTGGGGATGGTGGCGCCCGGCGGCAGCTTGCGCAGCTCACCCGGCCCCGAGGTGATCTCCAGATAGCGGTCGCCGACCAGGTTCTCGTAGCGCACCACCGCACGCGTGGAGGTGTACATCTGGTAGCGCGAGTTCACGTCGAACGAGACGTCGACGGTGTTGTCCGAATTGAGCTTGACCGCGTTGACGGTCCCGACCGGCACGCCGGCGATCCGCACGTCCTGGCCGGCCTTGAGCCTGGAGGCGTCCATGAACGTTGCGTGATAACCCTTTTCCGACGCGAACCGGAACTCGCCGAACACCACCACCAGCATCACCGCCACCATCAGCATGGCGATGGTGAAGATGCTGACGTTGAGTAAGGTCCGATCCTTTTCCACGTTAGAAGTCGTCCCTTTCCGCGAAGGCCCCGTTGAACAGCCACTGCAGCGTCGACGGCGCATCGAACTGCAGCTCGGTGTTCGGCTGGTAGGGGACGTAGGCGTTGTCGGTGACGAGGAACGGCGAGCGGTACCAGGACCCGCCGAACTGCTTACTCGGAATATTGGGCAGGCCACGGCAATTCGGTCCACCGCTGGCGTTGACGATCGGCAGGCTCTCCGGATAGGTGTAGGCCGGCGAGCCGGGCAGGAAGTTCGACGCGACGAACAGGCCGGGTCGGATACCGCCGATCACCGGGGCGAAGCGCTCCACCGCCAGCGCGGTGCCCTCCAGGACGCAGCCGAACTCCGGCGAGTACTCGCCTGCCACCTGCAGCGGCGCCCGCAACCGCTGGATCGCGGCGATGTAGTCGTCCTCCCCGGGCTCCAGAGTCTGGGTGCCGTTGTTGGCCAGCCCGGTCGCCGCCAGCAGCGTCGCGTTCAGGTTGTCTTGCTCGTCGACGATCGTGTCGCTGATCGTCGGCGCGTTCTCCAAAATCCGGGCCAGATCGGGGCCGGCGTCGCCGTAGATGTTGGCCACCACCGCCGTCTTCTGGAGATCGTCCTGCAGTGTAGGCAGCTTCGGATTGAACTGTTGCAGATAGTAATTCAGCCCCGACAGGGTGGCGCCCAGGTCGTCACCGTTGCCGCGTAATCCCTCGCCGAGCGCGCTCAGCGTCGCGTTCAAGTTGATCGGGTCGATCTTGTGCAACAGGTCGGTCAGCGTCTGGAACAGCGTGTTGACCTCGAGCTGCACGTCCTTGGCGGCCACGGTGGCGCCCGGCCTCAACTGCCCCTGCGGCTCGTCGGGCGGGATGAACTCCACCGCCTTGGCGCCGAAAACCGTTGTGCTGCCGATACGGACCAGCGTGTTGGACGGGATGTAGCGCATCTCGTTGCTGTTGATCGCCAACGTCAGCTTGGCCTGGTCGCCCGCGTAGTCGATCGAGGTCACCTCGCCGACCTGCACGCCGCGGTACTTGACCTTGGCCTCGCGCTCCATCACCAGGCCTGCGCGTGGCGAGGTCACCGTGACGGTGTCGGTGGAGGTGAAGGCGGCGGTGTAGGCCAGGTAGGTGAAGACGGTGGCAGCCAGCAGAAGCCCGATGAGGATCGCCGCGGCGATCCTCACGTGGCTGCGTTTGGCCTCAACGTCTGACATGGTCTCCCGCCTACCCGGAGAGGTTGAAGTTACCGGACGCGCCGTACACGGCGAGTGAGATGAACAGGGTGATGGTGACGACCACGATCAGCGACGTGCGCACGGCCTGACCGACCGCGATTCCGACGCCGACCGGTCCGCCGGACGCGTTGTAGCCGTAATAGGTGTGCACCAGCATCACGGCGATGGCCATCACGATGGCCTGCAGAAACGACCACAGGAGGTCGGTGGGCACCAAAAACGTGTTGAAGTAGTGGTCGTAGAGGCCCGCCGACTGGTCGTTGATGAATACCGTCGTGAACCGGGCGGCGAAGAACGCGGCCAGCACCGACAACGAGTACAGCGGGATGATCGCGATCATTCCGGCCATCAACCGCGTCGACACCAGATACGAAACCGAGTGCACCGCCATCGATTCCACCGCGTCGATCTCCTCGGAGACCCGCATGGCGCCCAATTGCGCCGTGGTGCCGGCGCCGATGGTGGCCGCCAGCGCGATACCCGCGATCACCGGGGCCACGATGCGCACGTTGAGGAACGCCGAGAGGAACCCGGTGAGCGCCTCGATGCCGATGTTTCCCAGCGACGAGTAGCCCTGCACCGCGATCACACCGCCGGAGGCCAGGGTGAGAAACGCCGCGACGCCGACCGTGCCGCCGATCATCACCAGCGCGCCGGTGCCCATCGTCATCTCGGCGATGTTGCGGATGGTCTCCCGGCGATAGCGGGTGACCGCGTTGGGGATGTAGCGGACCGTCTCGCCGTAGAACAGCGCCTGTTCGCCGATGTTGTCGACGACCTTGGGCACCCCGCGCAGTGCGCGGCGCAGCCGTACCGTGACGTCGTAGCTCATCGCTCCAACACCCTCACGCCCACCGCCGTCATGATCACGTTGATCACGAACAGACAGATGAAGGCGTAGACGACGGTCTCGTTGACCGCGGTCCCCACACCCTTCGGGCCGCCCTGCACGGTCAGGCCGCGGTAGCAGCCCACCAGGCCGGCGACCACGCCGAACAACAGGGCCTTGATCTCGGCCATCACCAGCTCGCCCAGACCGGTCAGCACGGTCAGCCCGTTGATGAACGCGCCCGGGTTGACGCCCTGCAGAAAGACCGAGAACGCATAGCCGCCGGACAGACCGATCAGGCAGACCAGGCCGTTGAGCAGCAGCGCGACGAACGTCGACGCGAGCACCCGGGGCACCACCAGCCGCTGGATCGGGTCGATGCCCAGGACGCGCATCGCGTCGATCTCCTCGCGAATGGTGCGCGCGCCCAGGTCCGCGCAGATCGCGGTGGCGCCCGCGCCCGCGACCACCAGCACGGTCACCACCGGCCCGAGCTGGGTGATGGTGCCGAACGCGGTGCCCGCGCCGGACAGGTCCGCGGCCCCGATCTCACGCAGCAGGATGTTGAGGGTGAACGCGACCAGCACGGTGAACGGGATGGCCACCAACAACGTCGGGACCAGCGAGACCCGCGCGATCATCCAGGTCTGGTCGAGGAACTCCCGAAACTGAAACGGGCGTCGAAACATCTTGGCGAACGTGTCGAAGGACATCTCGACGAACCCACCCACGGCCCGAGCCGGTGCCGCGAGCTGTTCGATCAACCTCGGCTCCGTTCTCGGGAACGGGGTGTTCGGCACCGCCGACTGGTGGCGAAGGTGTCGAAGGTCTGGAAACCCTTCGAAAACCTTTGCCGCGGCGTGCTTCTCACCCCTGGGTTAAACGTTGCTCTCAGTGAGCCGGATCATACTAACTAGAACACGTTCGCAGTGTCAAAGAACCGCAAAAGTAGCCGAAATTGTAATTTTTCGCTGGTCAAGCCCGGTGTGACCGAGGTCATTTCTGTAACGTGTTCTAGCCGTGTTCCGGCGGTCTTTGCGAGACCGTCAGTCTTGTCCGGCCATCAGCTCCGTCGCCGAAAAACCGCGTTCCCGATCACGGTCAGCAAAGTAATCCTGCAACGTGTTCGCCAGCGCGGACGGCTCCCAAGCCTGCGCCTGGGCGGTGAACCGCGCCTCGGCGACCGGCGCCGCGACCAGCGTTACGGTCCGCCCGTAGACGATGAACAACTGACCGTTGACGGCGTCGGACGCCGGTGAGGCCAGGAAGGTCACCAGGTTGACCACATGGTCGGGGGACAGCGGATCGATCTGGCCCTCGGCCAATTCCGGCGCGTCACCGAACACGTCGGCCGTCATCGCGGTGCGTGCCCTGGGCGCGATGGCGTTGGCCCGCACCCCGTAGCGCTCCAGCGCCCGCGCCGCCGAGAGCGTCAACGCGGTGATGCCCGCCTTGGCGGCGCCGTAGTTGGCCTGCCCGACCGGCCCCGCCAGGCCCGCCTCCGACGAGGTGTTGATGATGCGCCCGTAGATCTGCTCGCCGGCCTTGGCCTTACCGCGCCAGTAGGTGGCCGCGTTGCGGGTGAGCAGAAAGTGGCCCCTCAGGTGCACGGCGATGACGGCGTCCCAGTCCTCGTCGCTCATGTTGAACAGCATCCGGTCGCGGGTGATGCCCGCGTTGTTGACCAGGATGCCCAGCCCACCGAGGCCCTCGGCGGTCTCGATCAACTCGTCGGCCGTCGACCGTTCGGAGACGTCACCGGCGACGGCGACGGCCTTGGCTCCCGCGGCGACGATCTCATCGATGACGTCGGACTGATCCAGCGCGGCGGCGATGTCGTTGACCACGATCGTGGCGCCGGCCTTGGCCAGGCCGACCGCCTCCGCGCGGCCGAGCCCGGCGGCCGCGCCGGTCACCACCGCCACCCGGCCGGTCAGATCCACGGGATTGTTCGTCACTTTATGAATACCTCTAGTCTCTGCGGTTCAGGGCGGCCCGGGGGCATTCGGCGATGGCCTGCTCGGCCAGATCCTCCTGGTCGGCGGGCACCGGGTCGGCCTTGAGGACCGCGTAGTCCTCGTCGTCGAGCTCGAACAGGTCCGGGGCGATTCCCACACATACCGCGTTACCTTCGCAACGGTCGCGGTCCACTTCCACTCGCATCACAACCTCCTTGCGGGTCGGTCCGTCGGACCAGTGTGGCAGGCACCGGCCTAGACCCCAAGACTAGAACGTGTTACAACCAGGTGTGAATGAGGGTCAGCGGACGAGTCCCTTCAGGCGAGAAAGTTAGGACACGGCGATGCGGATCGGCTACACCCCAGAGCAAGAGGAGTTGCGCCGCGAACTGCGGTCCTATTTCACCAAGCTGATGACCCCGGAACGCGCCGAGGCGCTGGCGTCCAACGATGGGGAGATGGGCCGCGGCAACGTGTACCGCGAGACCGTCGCGCAGATGGGCAAGGACGGCTGGCTGACGCTGAGCTGGCCCAAGGAGTTCGGCGGGCAGGCCCGCCCGCCGATGGACGGGCTGATCTTCAACGACGAGGCCGCCATCGCCAACGTCCCGGTGCCGTTCCTCACGATCAACAGCGTGGCGCCGACGATCATGCACTTCGGCAGCGAGGAGCAGAAGAAGTTCTATCTGCCCAAGATCGCCGCCGGCGAACTGCACTTCTCGATCGGCTACTCCGAACCGGGCGCGGGCACCGACCTCGCGGCCCTGCGCACCACCGCGGTGCGCGACGGCGACGACTACGTCATCAACGGCCAGAAGATGTGGACCAGCCTGATCGCCTACGCCGACTACGTCTGGCTGGCCGCGCGCACCAACCCGGAGGCCAAGAAGCACCGCGGGATCTCGATGCTGATCGTGCCGACCACCGCGGAGGGGTTTTCCTGGACTCCGGTGCACACCATGGCCGGCGTCGACACCAGCGCCACCTACTACACCGACGTGCGGGTACCGGCGACCAACCTCGTCGGCGAGGAGAACGCCGGCTGGAAGCTGGTCACCAACCAGCTCAACCACGAGCGCGTCGCGCTGGTGTCCGCGCAGCCGATCTTCCTGGCGCTCAACGGGGTTCGCGAGTGGGCCCAGAACACCAAGGACGTGCACGGTAAACGCCTGATCGACTCGGAATGGGTGCAGCTCAACCTCGCGCGGGTGCACGCCAAGGCCGAGGTGCTCAAGCTGATCAACTGGGAACTGGCCTCGTCTGAAGAGGCCGCGCCGTCGCCCGCGGACGCGTCGGCGGCCAAGGTGTACGGCACCGAGTTGGCCACCGAGGCCTACCGCCTGCTGATGGAGGTGCTCGGCACCGCGGCCACCCTGCGCACCGACTCGCCGGGTGCGCTGCTGCGGGGCCGCATCGAACGGATGCACCGCTCGTGTCTGATCCTCACGTTCGGCGGCGGCACCAACGAGATCCAGCGCGACATCATCGGAATGGTCGCCCTCGGCCTGCCCCGGGTCAACCGGTAGAGACGGAGAACTCAGCCATGGATTTCAAGACGACCGAAGCCGCCGAAGACCTCGGCGGGCTGGTCCGCACGATCACCGAGTCGGTGTGCACCCCCGAGCATCAGCGCAAGCTCGACGGGCTGGACCAGCGGTTCGACGGTGACCTGTGGAGCAAGCTGATCGACGCCGACATTCTGTCGGCAGCCGCCCCGGAGGCGTTGGGCGGCGGTGGGTTCGGTGTGCTCGAACAGACCGCGGTGCTGGTGGCTCTGGGCCGGCAGATGGCCGCGGTGCCGTATCTGGAGTCGGCGGTACTCGCCGCGGGCGCAATGGCACAGTTCGGGTCACAGGACCTGCAGCAGCAGTGGGCGGTGCCAGCGGTCAAGGGCGAGAAGATCCTGACCACGGCGCTGGAACCGGACATGGGCGAGGGGCCCGTGCGGGCCGTCGCCGACGGTGGTGGTCACCGGCTGACCGGAACCCGTACCCAGGTCGCGTTCGGTCCGGTCGCCGACGCGTTTCTGGTGCCCGCCGAGACCGACTCGGGCACAAAGCTGTTCGTCGTCACCACCGCCGACCCCGGGGTGACGGTGAGTCCACTGAGCACCACCGGCCGGGGCAGCATCGGGCATCTGGAACTGCAGAACGTCGCGGCAGACGCCGAGCGCGTCGTGGACGGCGACGATGCGGTGTCCTGGCTGACCACCCATGCCACGTTGGGCCGCAGCGCTTTTCAGCTCGGCGTGCTGGAGCGCGCGCTGGAGCTGACCGCGGAGTACGCCCGCGAGCGCGAACAGTTCGACCGGCCGATCGGCAGTTTCCAGGCGGTGTCCTCGCGGCTGGCCGACGGCTACATCGACGTCAAGGCGCTGCGGCTGACCGTGACCCAGGCAGCGTGGCGGCTCTCGGAGGGCCTGCCCGCCGACGTCGACGTCAACACCGCGGCGTTCTGGGCCGCCGAGGCCGGCCACCGCGTCGCCCACACCACCGTGCACGTTCACGGCGGCGTCGGCATCGACACCGACCATCCGGTGCACCGATACTTCCTGGCCGCCAAGCAGACCGAGTTCGCCGTCGGCGGCGCCACCGGGCAACTGCTGCGCATCGGCCGCGAGTTGGCCGACACCCCGGCCTAGCTGTGGGTCTTCCCACCGTCGCGGATCTGCTGACGCCACTGATCGAGGTCGATGATCGCGGGGTGCACTTCGAGGACGAGTTCACCTCGTGGCGCGATCACCTGCAGCACGGCGCGGCGGTGGCCGCGGCATTGCGTGCGCGACTCGACCCCGCCCGGCCGCCCCATGTCGGCGTGCTGCTGCAGAACACGCCGTTCTTCTCGGCGGTGCTGGTTGCGGCCGGACTGACCGGCGTCGTGCCGGTGGGGCTGAACCCGGTGCGTCGCGGTGCGGCGCTGCAACGCGACGTCACACACGCCGATTGCCAACTGGTGCTGGCGGATTCGGCGTCGGCGGAGACACTGGGCGACGTCGAACACATCAACGTTGACTCCGCACAGTGGGCCGACGAGGTCGTCGCGCACGCCGACGAACCGGTGCTGCCCCGTCGGGCCGATCCCGGCGACCTGTTCATGCTGATCTACACCTCGGGCACCAGCGGCGACCCCAAAGCGGTCAAGTGCAGCCACGGCAAGGTGGCGATCGCCGGCGTGACGATGACCGAACGGTTCGGGCTGGGCGGCGACGACGTGTGCTACGTCTCGATGCCGCTGTTCCACTCCAACGCGGTGTTGGTGGGCTGGTCGGTGGCGCTGGCCTGCCGGGGCTCATTGGCATTGCGGCGCAAGTTCTCCGCATCGCAATTTCTGCCCGACGTCCGGCGCTTCGGCGCGACGTACGCCAACTACGTGGGCAAGCCGCTGTCCTATGTGCTGGGCACCCCGGAGTGCCCCGACGATCACGACAACCCGCTGCGCGCGGTGTACGGCAACGAGGGCGCGCCCGCCGACGTCGAGCGATTCGCGCAGCGCTTCGACTGTGTGGTGATGGACGGTTTCGGCTCGACCGAGGGCGGGATCGCGATCGCCCGCACACCGGACACCCCGCCGGGCGCGCTGGGCCCGCTGCCGCCGGGCACCGAGATCGTCGACGTCGACACCGGGCAACCCTGCCCACCCGGGGTGACCGGCGAACTGGTGAACGTCTCGGACGCCGGCCGGTTCGAGGGCTACTACAACGACCCCGAAGCCGATGCCGAGCGCATGCGCGGCGGCGTCTATCACAGCGGCGACCTGGCCTACCGGGACGAGAACGGGTACGCCTACTTCGCGGGCCGACTCGGCGACTGGATGCGGGTGGACGGGGAGAACCTGGGCTCGGCGCCGATCGAACGGGTGCTGCTGCGTCATCCCGACATCGTCGAGGTGGCGGTGTACGGCATCCCCGCCCCCGACGTCGGCGACCAGGTGATGGCGGCGCTGGTGCTGGCCGAGGGCGCCACCTTCGACGCGGAGGCGTTCCGAGGGTTTCTCGCGCGGCAATCCGACCTCGGCCCCAAGCAGTGGCCGTCCTACGTACGGGTGAGCGCGTCGCTACCACGCACCGAGACCTTCAAGGTGATCAAACGCCGGTTGGCGGGCGACGGCCTGGACACCGCCGACCCGGTGTATCCGATCCGGTAACGGCGGCGAGTTCGTCGATTATTCTCCGTATCCATGAGAGCGACGGCCATCACCGGGACCGCGGCGGTGGCTGCCGCTCTGGCCCTGATACTGACGAGCTGCGGTTCGGACACCAAGTCCGGAACCGCCACCACCGAGCCCGCCACGACGAGCGCCGAGGCGGCCACGTCGACGGCGAAGGTCGCGCCGCGCGACGAGGACGCAACCGGCCCGAACCCGACGATCGCGAGCTACATCGCCGAGAACAACGTCCAGGAGACCCAGGTGCGACAGGGCGACCCCGGTTCGCCCGTCATCGACCTGCCGGTGCCCGAGGGCTGGAAGCCGGCCGGCGAGGACACTCCGGAGTGGGCGTACGGCGCCATCGTCTACACCGGTCCGGAGGCCGCCGAGTACACGCCGAGCATCGTCGCGCTGGTCTCGAAGCTGACCGGCGACGTCGACCCGCAGACGATCATCGATCTGGCGCCCGGCGAACTGCGCAACCTGCCGGGCTGGAGCGCGATGAACGACGGCGAGGCCAGCACGCTGGGTGATTACCCGGCCTACCAGCTCGGCGGTACCTGGTCGGAGAACGATCAGACCAGGATCGTGGCGCAGAAGACGGTGGTGATCCCCGGCCCCGACGGCCTCTTCGTGCTGCAGCTCAACGCCGACGGGCTGGAGGAGCAGGCCGAGATCGTCGGGGCCGCGACCAACATCATCGACGAGCAGACCACGATCGGGTTCTGATCGGCGCTCGAGTGTTGGCTTGTGTTACGCGAGGTTCGAATTCGCGTGCAGCAACCCGACACTCGGCGTTCGATTAGCGGTCGCGGATGTCGTCGAGGCGGCGGGTGGCCTCCTCGAAGCCCGCGACGAGTTCGGCGATGATGTCGGCGACCGGGCGGATCTCGTTCATCCGGCCGACGATCTGACCGACCGGCATCGCGACGGTGTCGGGGTTTTCGGAGTCGTTCATCCGCTGGTGAGCCTCGCTGACCAGGATGTTCTGCAGCGGCATCGGCAACGGGTCCGGCGCCTCCGGCGCATCCCACGCGTCGGTCCACTTCGACTTCAGCAACCGGGCCGGCTTACCAGTGTAGATGCGGCGGCGCACGGTGTCGCTGGACTCCGCGCGCAGCAGCGCCTCCTGGATCGTCGACACGCCGCTGGGCTTGCGGTGGCCGAGGTCGTATTCGGCGGAGGTCAGAAACGCCGAGCCCATCCACACACCCGACGCGCCGAGCGCCAGCGCGGCGGCCACCTGCCTGCCGGTGCCGATACCGCCGGCGGCCAGCACCGGGGCCTGCGCCCCCACGGCGTCGACGATCTCGGGCCACAGCACCACCGAGCCGATCTCACCGGTGTGCCCGCCGGCCTCGTGGCCCTGCGCGACGACGATGTCGACACCGTTCTCGACGTGGCGTTGAGCGTGTTTCGCGCTGCCCGCCAGTGCGGCCACCGGAACACCGTGCTCGTGGGCCTGGTCGATGACGTCCTTGGGCGGCGAACCCAGCGCGTTGGCGATCAGCTTGATCGGGTGGCGCAGCGCCACCTCGACGTGGCTGCGCGCCACCGAATGCAGCCAGCCCAGCACGCCCTCGTTTCGCCGACCGTCGTCGGACAGCGGCGGAACGCCAAGGTCGAGAAGGGTTTTGGCGACGAAGTCACGGTGCTCCTGGGGAATGAGCTTGTCGATGTCGACGGCCGTGCCCTCCTGCGGCACCTTCGCGGGCATGACGACGTCGACGCCGTAGGGCTTGCCGTCGGTGTTCTCGTCCATCCAGCACAGGACGTTCTCGAGATCGTCGGCGTCGTTGAAGCGCACGCAACCCAGCACCCCGAGTCCGCCGGCCTTGCTGACCGCGGCGGCCACCTTCTCCGACGGGGTGAAGACGAAGATCGGGTAGTCGATGCCGAAGCGGTCACACAGCTCGGTTCGCATCAGTTGCGGCTTCCCGCGTGGTTGGCGTGCACCTCGTCGGCGGAGCGCTGCTCGGTGACCGACTTGGCCCAGCGGTAGTCGGGCTTACCCGCCGGGGTGCGGTGGATCTCCTCGACCCACCACAGCTTGCGCGGCACCTTGTATCCCGCGATCTCCTTGCGCACGAACGAATCCAGTTCGGCCATCGAGGGGTTGGTGTTGGGCCGACGGTGCACCACGGCCGCCACGCACTGGCCGTAACGCTCGTCGGGCACACCGACCACCAACGCGTCGAACACATCGGGGTGTCCCTTGAGGGCGGCCTCGACCTCTTCGGGGTAGATCTTCTCGCCACCGCTGTTGATGGACTGCGATCCGCGGCCGAGCATGGTCACCGTGCCGTCGGCCTCGACCGTCGCATAGTCCCCGGGGATCGCGTAGCGGATTCCGTTGAACGTCTTGAAGGTTTCGGCGGTCTTTTTCTCGTCCTTGTAGTAGCCGACCGGGATGTTGCCCTTCTTCGCGATCAGCCCGCGCACCCCGGATCCCGGTTTGACCTCGTTGCCGTCCTCGTCGAGCACGACGGTGCGGTGATCGATCGTCACGCGCGGACCGCCGGTGTGCGACTGGCCCTTGGCCACGATGCTGGTGCCACCGAAGCCGGTCTCCGAGGAGCCGATCGAGTCGGTGATCACTCGGTTGGGCAGCAGTTCGAGGAACTTCTCCTTGAGGCTGGTGGAGAACAGCGCGGCGGTACTGGCCAGCAAGAACAACGACGACAGGTCGTAGTCTCTGCCCTTGGCCTGGTCGGCCAGCAACGCGTCCAGCAGCGGCCGCGCCATCGCGTCGCCGGTGAAGAACAGCAGGTTGACCTTGTGCTTCTCCACCGTCGCCCACACCTGCTCGGGCTCGAATTCCGGTGCCAGAACCGTGGTTTGACCGGAGAACAGCGACATCCAGGTGGCCGACTGGGTGGCGCCGTGGATCATCGGCGGGATCGGGTAGCGGACCATCGGCGGGTTCTGGGCGGCGGCCTTGGCCAGGTCGTACTCGTCCTTGACGAACTCACCGGTGGCGAAGTCGGTGCCGCCGAACAGCACTCGGTAGATGTCCTCGTGGCGCCACATCACGCCCTTGGGGAAGCCGGTGGTGCCGCCGGTGTAGAGCAGGTAGATGTCGTCGGGGCTGCGCTCGCCGAAATCGCGCTCCGGTGAGCTCTGCTGCAGCGCTTCGTTGAACTCCACCCCGCCATAGCGCCTGAAGTCCTCGCTTGAGCCGTCTTCGACCACCAGCACGGTCTTGACCGCCGGGGTCTCGGGCAGCACGTTGGCGACCCGGTCGGCGTACTGACGCTCGTGCACCAACGCGACCATGTCCGAGTTTTCGAACAGGTACTTCAGTTCGCCCTCGACGTAGCGGTAGTTGACGTTGACCAGGATGGCGCCGGCCTTGACGATGCCGAGCATCGCGATGACGATCTCGTTGCGGTTGCGGCAGTACAGCCCGACCTTGTCGTCCTTCTTGACGCCCTGATCGCGCAGGTAGTGGGCCAGGCGGTTGGCCTTGTCCTCCAACTGGGCGTAGGTGAGCTGTTCGTCGCCGCAGATCAGGGCGACGCGGTCAGGCACGGCATCGATGGCGTGCTCGGCAAGATCAGCGATGTTCAGGGCCACGACTCTAAATTAGAACGTGTTACATTTTCAGACAAGTCTGTGGCAATCGTGCAGGAAGGCGGACACCCGTGAGTGCCCCTGAAAAAGGTCCCGACGCCCTCATTGAGCAGCGCGGACACACTTTGATCCTGACCCTGAACCGGCCCGAGGCACGTAACGCGCTTTCCACCGAGATGCTCTCGATCATGGTCGAGGCCTGGGACCGCGTCGACAACGATCCGGAGATCCGCACGGCCATCTTGACGGGCGCCGGCGGCTACTTCTGCGCGGGTATGGACCTCAAGGCCGCGACGGCCAAACCGCCGGGCGACTCGTTCGCCGACGGCAGCTTCGACCCGTCGCGGATCGACTCGCTGCTCAAGGGCAGGCGCCTGACCAAACCGCTGATCGCCGCGGTCGAGGGGCCCGCGATCGCCGGCGGCACCGAGATACTGCAGGGCACCGATATCCGGATCGCGGGCGAGAGCGCCAAATTCGGGATCTCGGAAGCCAAATGGAGCCTGTACCCGATGGGCGGATCGGCCGTGCGACTGGTGCGCCAGATCCCCTACACCGTGGCCTGCGATCTGCTGCTGACCGGCCGTCACATCACCGCCGCCGAAGCCCGCGACATGGGCTTGATCGGCTACGTCGTGCCCGACGGCACAGCGCTGGACAAGGCTCTGGAGATCGCCGAGGTGATCAACAACAACGGCCCACTGGCGGTGCAGGCGATCCTCAAGACGATCCGCGAGACCGAGGGGCTGCACGAGAACGACGCGTTCAAGATCGACACCAAGATCGGTATCGGGGTGTTCCTGTCGGAGGACGCCAAGGAAGGCCCGCTGGCGTTCAAGGAGAAGCGCGCGCCGAATTTCAAGATGCGCTGACGGCTCGGTACCAGCCACGTGCACTGGGACTAGCTCACCGGCTTCGACGGTGTGAACACCACGGGCATCCGCTCCAGCCCGGACACGAAATTGGCGGGGCGCAAAGGTAGTTCGTCGTCGGAGGTCAGTCGCAGATCGGGCAGCCGCTGCAACAGCTTGGTCTGCATGATCGACAGTTCCAGTCGGGCCAATTGGTTGCCCAGACAGAAGTGTGTACCGAATCCGAACGACAGGTGGTTGTTGGGATAGCGCTCGATGTCGAAGACGTCGGGATTTCCGAACACCTTCTCGTCGAAGTTGGCCGACTCGAACAGCAGGATCATCTTCTCGCCCTCCGCCAGCGCGGTGCCGTGGAATTCGGTGTCGGCGGTGACGGTGCGCGCCATGTTCTTCACCGGCGCGGTCCAGCGCAGCATCTCCTCGATCGCGTTGGGCAGCAACGACAGGTCGTTGCGCAGCCGCTCGTGCTGATCGGGGTGCAGGATGAGTTGGCGGGTGCCGCCGGAGAGGGTGTGACGGGTGGTCTCGTCGCCACCGATCAACAGCAACAGCACCTCGGTGACGATCTGATGGTCCTCGAGCTTGCTGCCCTCGACCTCGGCGTGCACCAGCACACTCACCAGATCGTCGGTCGGCGTTTCCTTACGGGCCGCGATCATGCCCATCATGTACTCGCTGTAAGCGGCGAAGGCGTCCATCGTCAGCTGGAACTTTTCCGGGTCTGCGGTGCTGCTCAGGAAGCTGACCAGATCGTCGGACCATTTCAGGAACATCTCCCGTTCCTCGGGCCGAACGCCGAGCATGTCGCCGATGACGGCCATCGGCAGCGGGGCCGCGATGTCCCAGACGAAATCGCATTCGCCACGCTCACACACCTTGTCGATCAACATGTCGCACAGGTTCTCGATCGAGCTCTCGAGGTCCTTGACGCGCTTGCGAGTGAAGCCGGCGTTGACGAGCTTGCGGCGCAGCAGGTGCTGCGGGTCGTCCATTTCGATCATCATCTCGACGCCGGGCTGGTCGGGGCGGATCCCGCCGGCGTTGGAGAACAACTCCGGGTTGCGTTCCGCCTCGATCACCGCGGCATAGGTTGCGGCAGCGGCCAATCCGTTGCGGTCGCGGAAGACCGGCTCGTTCTCGCGCATCCACTTGTAAACCGATCGCGAGTCCCCGGCGTAGAAGTTGCCGTCGGTGAGGTCGACGTCGGGTTTGGTCTGTTGCGTGATCGCGGTCATGGGTGAACCTCCTGCGCGTCTGCGAACGTCATCTCCACGTTGCCTGCCGAACTCGAAAGGAGCGCGCGTTTCGGAAAGCCCAGGGACGCGAGATCTTTGGCGTACGGATGGTCGCCGAGGCGCACCCGGGCGCCGCCAAGCCGGTAACGCACGTCGGAAAGCGTCATCTCGCCGAGCGTGCGGCGCACCACCCCGTCGCGGTAGGAGTACGTGGGATGAGCCTGCGGCTTGGACGTGAACCGCGACGGCACGGCCAACCCGCGCCGGAAGTCCATGCCGACGGCGAACCGGCCGTCGATGGTCACGTCGAACGAGTACGTACGTTCGTCACGGATGGTGAAGTCCGCCATGACTTTCGGATAACCCCATATCTTGGTCCCCGCCTCCAGGGTGAACGCCTGGTCGACGGGGAGGTGGTGGACGAAGGCGCCCGCCGACTGCAGCGCGCGCGGGCTCCAGCTGCCCGGCGCGCGGGTGTCCTCCGGCGGGTTCACCATGATGTTGGTGCCGTACTCGTAGTACTGGCCGAGGTCGCCGTCCTCGTATCGCATCAGCATCAGCACCACGATGGCGCGGCCCGGCAGATAACGGCAGACCGTCAGGCCGCTGTAGTCGATCAGCCGCTGGGCCGCGTCGGCGTCCACCGAGAACATCGCCATGTGCTGGTGCGCCTTGCGGATCTTCACCGGCATCGTCAGAACGGTGCCTGCGATGGTGTGCTGGGTCATCGCGTCAATCTAAGACGCCGAGTAGACACCTGGCAAGGAAGTGTCTACTCGCAGTCAGACCAGGGCGGCGAGGTCGCGGATCTGCTCGACCGAGCGGGCCCCGACCACCATCATCGTCACGCCGGCGGCCTCCCATGCCTTGATCTGCTCGCGCACGTAGTCGAGGTTGCCGACGATCGCGGAGTCGTCGACCAGCTCGTCGGGAACGGCCTTGGCGGCCTCGTCCTTGCGGTCGTTGCGGAACAGCCGGGTGACGTCGTCGACGACCTCGGAGTAACCCATCCGGCGGTACACGTCGGCGTGGAAGTTGGTGTCCTCGGCGCCCATTCCGCCGATGTAGAGCGCCAGGTGCGGCTTCATCAGCTCCATCATCTCCGCGCGGTCGTCGGTGACCACCACCTGCGCCGTCGCGCAGATCTCGAAGTCCTCGCGGCTGCGGCGGGCACCTGGGCGGGCGAAGCCCTCGTCCAGCCACTCGTTGTACATGCCCGCGATGCGCGGCGAGTAGAAGATCGGCAGCCAGCCGTCGCAGATCTCCGCCGCGAGCGCGACGTTCTTGGGTCCCTCGGCGCCCAGCATCACCGGAATGTCCGCGCGCAGCGGATGCGTGATCGGCTTGAGGTTCTTGCCCAGGCCGGTGGTGCCCTCACCGGTCAGCGGCAGCGGATAGTGCGGGCCGTCGCTGCGCACCGGCGCCTCGCGAGCCCACACCTGACGCAGGATGTCGACGTACTCGCGGGTGCGCGCCAACGGCTTGGGGAACCGCTGCCCGTACCAACCCTCCACGACCTGCGGCCCGGACACCCCGAGGCCGAGGATGTGGCGGCCGCCGGACAGGTGATCCAGCGTCAGCGCCGCCATCGCACATGCGGTCGGGGTCCGCGCCGACAACTGCACCACCGACGTGCCCAGCCGCATCCGCTTGGTTTCGCGCCCCCACCAGGCCAGCGTGGTGTAGGCGTCCGAGCCCCAGGCTTCGGCGGTGAACACGGTGTCGAAGCCGGCCTCTTCGGCCGCGGCGACCAGTTCAGCGTGGTTGTCCGGCGGTTGGGCACCCCAATACCCCAACTGAAGTCCGAGCTTCATCCGATCGCCCTTCTTGAAACCATAGTTAGAACCTGTTCTACTCGATGCCGTGACCACCAGCCAAGGCAGCCCGGTGCAGATCGATCCGCATGAACCGCCTCTGTCGGCACCGCTGAGGCTCTCATTCGACTACACCCGTTCAGTAGGACCACTCCTTAGCGAGTTCTTCACCGCCCTGCGCGAGCGCCGCATCCTCGGCGTGCGTGGCTCCGACGGTCGGGTGCACGTTCCGCCCGCCGAGTTCGACCCCGTGACCTACGAACGATTGACCGAGATCGTACCGGTGGCCGCCGTCGGGACTGTGCTGTCGTGGACCTGGCAGCCCGCCCCGCTGGAGGGGCAGCCGCTGGACCGGCCGTTCGCGTGGGCGCTGATCAAACTCGACGGCGCCGACACCGCGATGTTGCACGCCGTCGATGCCGGCTCACCGGACGCGGTCAGCGCGGGGACCAGGGTGCACGCCCACTGGGTCGACGAACCGGTCGGGGCGATCACCGACATCGCCTACTTCGTGCCCGGTGAGGACGCCGAACCCGAGGGCAAGTCCGACGACCGCGACCCGGTGACGGTGCAGGTCTCGCCGTCGTCGATCGAGATCCAGCACACCGCCTCGCTTCCGGAGAGCACGTTTCTGCGTGCGCTCGAGGAGGGCAAGCTGCTCGGTGCGCGCAGCCGCCGCGGCCCCGACGGCAAGCCCGGAAAGGTGTATTTCCCGCCAAGGGAGGCCGATCCGGCCACCGGGATGGCACTCGACGAGTTCGTCGAGCTGCCGGACAAGGGCACGGTGACCACGTTCGCGGTGATCAACATCCCGTTCGCCGGGCAGCGGATCAAGCCGCCGTATGTCGCCGCCTACGTGTTGCTCGACGGAGCCGACATCCCGTTTCTGCATCTGGTCACCGAGATCGACGCGGCCGAGGTCCGGATGGGCATGCGGGTACAGGCGGTCTGGAAACCGCGCGACCAGTGGGGTCTGGGGATCGACAACATCGACTACTTCCGGCCCACCGGCGAACCCGACGCCGAATACGACTCCTACAAGCACCACCTGTGAAGGGCTCCCATGACTGGCTCGACTGAAGTAGCGGTTGTCGGCTTCGCTCATGCACCACATGTGCGCCGCACCGAGGGCACCACCAACGGCGTCGAGATGCTGATGCCGTGCTTCGCCACCATCTACGAAGAACTCGGCATCAAGCAGACCGACATCGGGTTCTGGTGCTCGGGGTCGTCGGACTACCTTGCCGGCCGGGCGTTCTCGTTCATCTCGGCGATCGACTCCATCGGCGCCGTCCCGCCGATCAACGAGTCGCACGTCGAGATGGACGCGGCATGGGCGCTCTACGAGGCCTACATCAAGATTTTGACCGGCGAGGTCGACACCGCGCTGGTGTACGGCTTCGGCAAATCGTCGGCCGGTGTGCTGCGCCGAATCCTGGCGCTGCAGACCGACCCCTACACCGTGGCGCCGCTGTGGCCCGATGCGGTGTCGATCGCCGGCCTGCAGGCACGGCTGGGCCTGGATTCGGGCAAGTGGACCGCCGAGCAGATGGCGCAGGTGGCGCTGGACTCGTTCGCGGCGGCCGACCGCGTCGACTCCGAGAAGCCGGCGAAAAGCGTCGATGAACTGCTGGCCCGACCCTACTTCGCCGATCCGTTGCGCCGTCACGACATCGCGCCCATCACCGACGGTGCGTCGGCGATCGTGCTGGCAGCGGGCGACCGGGCCAGGACGCTTCGTGAAAACCCCGCGTGGATCACCGGTTTCGAACACCGCATCGACACCCCGGTGCTGGGTGCGCGGGACCTGACCACCTCGCCGTCGACGGCGACGTCGGCCCGGGCGGCCACCGGCGGTGACACCGCCTCGATCGAGGTGGCCGAGATCCACGCCCCGTTCAGCCATCAGCACCTGCTGCTGACCGAGGCGATCGGGCTGCCGTCGTCGACGAAGGTGAACCCGTCCGGCGGCGCGCTGGCGGCCAACCCGATGTTCTCCGCGGGCCTGGAACGCATCGGTTTCGCCGCCCGACACATCTGGAACAAATCGGCCCAGCGGGTGCTGGCCCATGCCACCAGCGGTCCCGCGCTGCAGCAGAACCTGGTGGCGGTCTTGGAAGGACGCGACTGATGGCGGGCAATCGGGCGGCGGTGCTGGGCACCGGGCAGACCAAGTACGTCTCCAAACGCCACGACGTGTCGATGAGCGGCCTTGTCCGCGAGGCGATCGACAAGGCCCTGGCGGATTCGGGCGCGACGATGGCCGACATCGACGCGGTGGTGGTCGGCAAGGCGCCGGACTTCTTCGAGGGCGTGATGATGCCCGAGTTGTTCATGGCCGACGCCATGGGTGCCACGAACAAACCGCTGATCCGGGTGCACACCGCGGGTTCGGTCGGCGGATCGACCGCCATCGTGGCGGCCAGCCTGGTGAAGTCCGGTAAGTACCGCCGGGTACTGGCGATGGCGTGGGAGAAGCAGTCGGAGTCGAACGCCATGTGGGCGTTGAGCATTCCGGTGCCGTTCACCAAGCCGGTCGGTGCGGGTGCGGGTGGCTACTTCGCACCGCACGTGCGGGCCTACATCCGCCGGTCGGGTGCCCCCACCCACATCGGCGCGATGGTCGCGGTCAAGGACCGGCTCAACGGGGCGAAGAACCCACTGGCCCACCTGCACCAGCCCGACATCACGCTGGAGAAGGTGATGGCCTCGCAGATGCTGTGGGATCCGATCCGGTTCGACGAGACGTGCCCGTCGTCTGACGGGGCGTGCGCGATCGTCATCGGTGACGAGGCGTCCGCCGACGCGCGGGTGGCCGACGGCCATCCGGTCGCCTGGATCCACGCCACCGCGCTGCGCACCGAACCGCTGGCCTACGCGGGCCGCGACCAGGTCAACCCGCAGGCCGGACGCGACGCCGCCGCCGCGCTGTGGAAGGCCGCGGGCATCAAGAGCCCGATCGACGAGATCGACGTCGCCGAGGTCTACGTGCCGTTCTCGTGGTTCGAGCCGATGTGGCTGGAGAATCTGGGGTTCGCGCCCGAGGGCGAGGGTTGGAAGCTCACCGAGGCGGGTGAGACCGCGATCGGCGGGCGCATCCCGTTCAACCCCTCCGGCGGCGTGCTGTCGTCCAACCCGATCGGCGCTTCGGGCATGATCCGGTTCGCCGAGGCCGCGATCCAGGTGATGGGCAAGGCCGGCGAGCACCAGGTCCAAGGCGCCCGCAAGGCGCTGGGCCACGCCTACGGCGGCGGGTCGCAGTACTACTCGATGTGGGTCGTCGGAGCTGACAAGTCGTGAAATACACCTGCGCGGTCCCGATGTGCCCGATCGACCAGCTGATCGAACTGGCAAGAACCGCAGAGGAAGTGGGATTCGCGTCGATCGCGCTGCCGGACTCGATCTTCTACATGGAGAAGCAGTCGGCCGACTACCCCTACACCGCCGACGGCTCGCGGATGTGGGACGAGAACACCCCGTGGGTCGACCCGCTGATCGCTGCGGCCGCGATGGGCGCGGTGACCTCGAAGCTGCGGTTCTACACCAACGTGATGAAGTTGGGCTCGCGCCACCCGCTGCTGTTGGCACGCCAGGTTGGATCGGTGGCCAACCTGACCAACAACCGGTTCGGTTTCGGCGTCGGGATCGGTTGGGCACCCGAGGAGTTCGAGTGGTGTGGGCAGCCCTACGCCAGGCGTGGCAAGCGTGTCGACGAGATGATCGAGGTGATCAAGCTCGTTCTCGGCGGCGGGATGGTGGAGTACCACGGGGAGTTCTACGACTTCGACACGCTGCAGATGAGCCCGGCCCCCACCGAATCGGTGCCGTTCTACGTCGGTGGCCACACCGACGTCGCGTTGCGCCGCGCCGCTCGCGTCGGCGACGGCTGGAGCAGCGCGATGATGACCGCCGAGCAGATCGCCGAGACCATCGGCAAACTCAACGCGCTGCGCGCCGAATACGGTCGGGCCGAGACACCGTTCGAATTCCAGGTGGTGTGCATCGACAAGTTCGACGTGAACGGCCACCGTGAGCTCGCCGACGCCGGCGTCACCGACAACATCGTCATGCCGTGGATCTTCGAGGGCCTCGGCTTCGACGCGCCACTGGAGGCGAAACGGGACTCGATGAAGCGTTACGCCGACACCTACATTCACTCCGGCTGGCAGGACTGACACATGACCGTGACCAACCCCGACGCCCCGGTCCACCTGGCGGGCAAACGATCCCGCGAAGCGGCCATGGCCCACGACAAGCAGGCCTGGCTGGACAACTTCGCCGACGACGCCGTCGTCGAGGACCCCATCGGGCCGTCCCACTTCGACCCCGAGGGCAAGGGCCACCGGGGTAAGGAGGCGATCGCGGCGTTCTACGACAAGGCGATCGCACCCAGCGAGCTGACGTTCAACTTCGAGAAGACCTACCAGTGCGGTAACGAGGAAGGCAACGTCGGCAACATCGTGATCCGCTCCGCCGGTTACGAGGTCACCGCCGAGGGTGTGTTCACCTACCGCGTCAACGACGAGGGCAAGCTCGTCGCCCTGCGCGCGTACTGGGAACTGGACCGCGTAGGGGCCAGCGCACGCAAGATCTAGCCAGTACGTTGGGTGGTGCATGCGATTCACCGCCTTGAAGTCGTTGACCGCCGTCTCCGCGACGGCGCTGATCTGTGCCGCAGCGCTCGGCTGTGAGACCCTCGGCCCCGATCCGGGAACGGGCACTCCAACACCGTCGCCGACGACCTCGTCGGCGCAGGCCGCCCCCACCACCGGCCCGACCGACGAGAGCGACACCACCGAGGACTACGGTCACCTGCTGCTTGCGGCGTCCGATCTCAGCGATGACACCGACACCTTCACCGTGAGCTCGAAGAACCCCGGCCCGGACGGGCTGCCCGGGGCCAGCGCCCTGTTCGTCAATCAGGACGACACCCGCGCGATCGCGGACACGATCGTGATCTATCCGGACGCCGAGACGGCGACCAAGACGCTGCGCGACTCCCTACCCAGGATCAACACGGTGGTCGCCGACGCCACACCGCGGCCCGTCCCGGTCGGCACCGACGGCACCATGGCCGTCGGCACGTCGCTGGACGGCACCAAGGCAGCCACCCTGCTGTTGTTCACGCACGGTCCGGCCCTGGTGCGCCTGGAATTTCAGAGCGCCCTCGGTGACGCCACCACCGACCAGTTCGTCATCAAGATCGGCAAGATGCAGGAGATCGCCCTCCGTACCGGCCTGCGATAGCGGCCACGCGACCGTTTGGATTGCGCCTGGTAGGGGTAAAACTGTAACGTGTTCTAGTTAGAGACCCAGAACCCGGAGGCCACCGTGACTAGCGAAGCCGCAGGAATTCGTGAGATCGACACCGGCGCCCTACCTGACCGGTACGCGCGAGGCTGGCATTGCCTAGGGCCGGTGCAGGACTACCTCGACGGTAAGCCGCACGGCGTCGAGATCTTCGGCACCATGCTGGTGGTGTTCGCCGACTCGAAGGGCGACGTCAAGGTCCTCGACGGGTACTGCAGGCACATGGGCGGCAACCTGGCCCAGGGCACCATCAAGGGCGACGAGGTGGCCTGCCCCTTCCACGACTGGCGGTGGGGCGGCGACGGCAAGTGCAAGCTGGTGCCCTACGCCAAGCGCACGCCGCGGCTGGCCCGCACCCGCGCATGGCACACCGACGTGCGCGGCGGCCTGCTGTTCGTCTGGCACGACCACGAGGGCAACCCGCCCCAGCCCGAGGTGCGCATTCCGGAGATCCCCGAGGCCGCCAACCCGGAGTGGACCGAATGGCGGTGGAACAAGATCCTCATCGAGGGCGCCAACTGCCGCGAGATCATCGACAACGTCACCGATATGGCGCATTTCTTCTACATCCACTTCGGCCTTCCGACGTACTTCAAGAACGTGTTCGAGGGTCACATCGCCTCGCAGTACCTGCACAATGTCGGACGCCCGGACGTCTCCGACATGGGCACGACTTACGGTGAGGCACACCTGGATTCGGAGGCGTCCTACTTCGGGCCGTCGTTCATGATCAACTGGCTGCATAACACCTACGGCGACTACAAGGCCGAGTCCATCCTGATCAACTGCCACTACCCGGTCACGCAGGACTCGTTCGTGCTGCAGTGGGGCGTCATCGTCGAGAAGCCCAAGGGCCTCGACGACGAGACCACCGACAAGCTGGCGTCCGCGTTCACCGACGGGGTCAGCAAGGGCTTCCTGCAGGACGTCGAGATCTGGAAGCACAAGACGCGCATCGACAACCCGCTGCTGGTCGAGGAGGACGGTGCGGTCTACCAGATGCGCCGCTGGTATCAGCAGTTCTACGTCGACGTCGCCGACGTGACACCGGAGATGACCGACCGTTTCGAGATCGAGGTGGACACCACCGCGGCCAACGAGAAATGGCACGTGGAGGTCGAGGAGAACCTCAAGCGTCGAGCCGAAGAGAAAGAAAGCGCCGACCAGAAGTCGTGACCGACGAGCGCAACGCACCCGACATCGACCGGTTGGCCCGGGCGATGGTGTTGCTGCACGGCGGCCATGACGACCACGACGATCACGACCATGACCACCGCCGCGGCGATACCACCGGCGGCGGCACCTGGTCGAAGGCGCCAGCATTCGCCGACGACCGGGCCGCAGCGCTGCGCGAGGCCACCCGCCGCGACCGCGAGCGGTACCTGACGTCGGGCCTGGTCTCGGTCGACTGCCGGTTCTGCCACGTGTCGGTGAACGTGAAGAAGCTCGGGCCGGCCCACACCGCGGTGCAGTGGAATACCGCGGCCTCCCGCCGCTGCGCCTATTTCACCGAGATTCGTGAATCGGGCGGCGACCCCGCCCGCTCCCCCGCATGCCCGAGGTTGGCCGACAGCATCAAGCACGCGGTCGCCGAGGGGTGTCTGGAAGAGTCCTCCTCGGCGCCCGCCCCCGGCGACGGCTAGGCGTTCGGCGGCGCGCAGACGTGAAATCTCCTCGAACATGGCGGATCGCGGTGCTCGGGTGTCTGCTCGCCGTCGCGGGCTGCACCCGCGTGGTCGACGCACCGGCCCCGCGGCCCGCACCGCCGGTGGCGCCGATCGTCGAAGGTCAGGTCGCCGACCTGTTGAGCCCGGACATCCAGGACAAGGACGGCAACCTGTTCGTGACGGTCGACCCGCAGGAGTGCACCGGCGTGGCGAAGGAGGTGGATCCGCCGTTCATCTTCGATCACGACCCGGCGGCCACCGACGGTGGCCACTGGGTCGCCGACGGAAATCCGGAGGTCTACATCGAGGAGATGGTCGGGGTGTTCGCCGCCGACTTCGATCCGAGAAGTGCGCTGGCCGAGGCGAACCGCACCATCGAGTCCTGCCGCGGCGAGCCGTTCACCGTCGTCAGCATGCGCGGCCGCGAATACGTATTCGAGTTGCTGCCCGCGGTCGACTCCGGGTCACCGAACATCCTGCTGTGGTCGTTTAGGGCCGACGACTGGGCGTGTGACAGCGCGTACGTCGCCGCGCACAACGCAGCCGTGGAGATCTCGACGTGTGGCTACGTCAACGGCTACGACGTCGCCACCCTGGCCCGTGATGCGCTGGAGCGCATCGAGAAACTGGCCAACCTGACCGCCTGAGCCCGCGAGGTCACAGGCCCTTGAAGCGCTCCCTGACCTGTTCGTCGGTCAACCCGTAGTCGGCCAGCGAGTAGGTGTGCTTGGGAGCGCGCGGGCCCTGCTGGCTCTCCCGGTGACTACGCTCCATCGCCGCTCGGGCGTCGTCGGTGAACTCGATGCCGAAATGGCGGTAGACCTGCTCGACGGCGCCGATCGGATTCTTGACGAACTCGAAGTAGTCCAAATCGTAGAACTGGGCCGGATCGTGTTGCGCGCGAACGGTGTTGAATCGTTCCAGCCCTCGCGACCAGGTCTCCAGTGCGTCGCGGCCGATGACCTCACCGGTGAAGGTGTTCGACCAACCCGCGGTGGTGTGCTGGGCCAGCGAGCACATCGAGGCCATGATCGTCTCGGCCGGCCGGTGGCACTGGATCACCAACGCGTCAGGATAGGTCGCCAGCAGGGCGTCGAGCGCGAACAGGTGGCTGGGGTTCTTCAACACCCAGCGCTTCTCGGGTTCGTTCAACCCGATCAACTGCAGATTCTTGCGGTGCCGGCGGTACGGTCTGGACCAGTCCTGGTTGGCCAGCCACTGCGAGTAGGTGGGCACATGGGCCAGCGTCTCGTAGGACACCGAGTGCAGCGACTGCCGCAGCAACTGCCAGCACTCCTCCACCTCGTCGGCGGTCATGTAGTGCAGGCCGGTGTAATCCGGGTTCTCCTCGTGGGCCTTCTTGAAGCGGGCGTCGAGTTCGGCGAAAACCGGGTTGTCCGGCCAGGTTTCGCGGGGCGGCCGGGGCTGCGGGAACTCCGCCAGCCACAGTTCGAGGCCCTGATGGCGCGGATCGGCGGCCAGCAAGCGGTGCATGGCGGTGGTCCCGGTGCGCGGCAGTCCGGTGACGAAGATCGGCTTCTCGATGGCCACGTCGGCGTGCTGTGGATACTGCTTCCACGCCGCCTGCGACACCAGCCGGGCCACCAGCGCGTTGCGCACGAAGAACCGGTTCATCTTGCTGCCGAACTCGGTCAGGTCCGCGTCGCGCCGGAACGACTCCAGCAGGACACCGAGCGCCTCGCGGTAGTTGTCGTCATCGGGGCCGAAGTCATCCAGCCCGCACGCCTTGGTCGCCGAGGCGTGCAGGTCGTCGACGGTGCCGACGTCGGTGCGCGTCACGCCTTGTACTCCCCACAGTTGACGTCGAGTGCCTGTCCGGTGATGCCGCTGGACAGGTCGCTGGCCATGAACAGGATGGCCGACGCCACCTCGTCCTCGGTGGGCAGCCGCTTGAGATCCGACGCGGCGGCGGTGGCCTGGTAGATCTCGTCCACCGTGGTGCCGTACTTGCCCGCCTGATGGGTGAAGTAACTCTCCAGCGTGCCACCCCAGATATAGCCGGGCAGAATCGAGTTCACCCGGATGCCCTGTTCGCCGAGTTCGGTGGCCAGCGACTGCGACATCGCCAGCAGCGCCGACTTGGCCATCTTGTACGCGCCGTACTTGGCCTGCGAATGCCGCACCACCATCGAGTTCACGTTGACGACAGATCCGTTGGCCTCGGCCAGCGCGGGGGTGAAACCCTGAATCAGCCGCAGCGCGCCGAACACCGTCAACTCGATCGCTTCGCGCATGTGCTCGAAGGTGGTGTCGGCCAACGGCTTCATCGACGGCACCCGGAACGCGTTGTTGATCAACACGTCGACCCGGCCATAGGCCTCCATCGTCCGTGCGACGAGGTTGTCGACCTGCGCAGCGTCGGTGATGTCGGTGCCCACCGTCACCGCCCGCCTGCCGAGACCGGTGACCTGCTTGGCGACATCGTCCAGGCGCTCGACCGTGCGGGCCGCCAGCACCAGGTCGGCGCCCGCCTCGGCGCACCGCCGCGCCAGCGTGGTCCCCAGCGCCGGACCGACGCCGCTGATGACCACGACCCGGTCTTTGAGCAGTTCCACCATCTAGCCCACCATCCTGTCGGCGATCTGCTTCTGGCGCAGCGCGATCCGGGCCCGCCAGTCCTCGTCGGAGATCTTGTTGCTCTCGTAGTGGGGCAGTCGGTCGGCTACCTCATCGACATCGACCACCTCGACCGTCGGGCCGTCGGCCTCGGTCAGCTCACGCGACAGCCGCTGCCAGCGGAACTGCAGGTAGCCCTTGCGGTGCCCGAGCGTCTCACACCAGTTCGTCACGCCGGGGTTGGCGTCTGACACCACGATCCGGATCTTGTCGTCCGGATCCACCTGCGCCTGAGTGCCGTTCAGCGAGGTTTGGTGGTTGATGTAATCCAGCGAGATGTACCACAGGCTGCCCAGCTGGAAACCGAGGTACGGCGCGTCGGTGACGGGCAGGGTGACGATCATCGCCTGATCGGGCGCCAGGTCGAAGTGACCGGCCGACGAGTACTGGGTGGCCAGCCCGCCCGGTGTCAGCCTCGGCGCCACCATCGTGTTGACCGGAAGGTTGTTGTAGAACCACTGCGGGAACTGCAGCCACGTCTTGACCCGCTGCACCAACTGCTTCCCCGCGACGGCATAACGCTTTTCGATCGTCTCGCGGGTCAGCGGTGGCGGCGCGGTGCCAGCGGTGTCGACCCGCGCGATGCTGATGTGCCCGCGCTGGGCGGACCAGTCGTTGTAGACCTCGCGAACCAACAACTGCGACGGGCTGTTCGGGGTCACCCGCCACTCGAAGGTGCCGTCGTCGGCGATGTCGAGTTCGCGATCGTCGAACGCCGCCTGGCTGGCGGGCACGTTGTCGTCGGTGTACTCACCGCCGAGCAGCTGAAAGCTCAGGTCGGTGGTGGTGCCGCGCTTTCCGGTGACGACGTATTCGTGACCGGGTTGCACGCGGGTACCGAAGTAGAGGGTGTCCGGGTTGTCGAGGCCCATCTTGGTGAACGGCCCGGTGCCGGACTGGAAGAACGGATGGTCGCGGTCGTAGTCGAAGGCCAGATGCACGCATGCCGAGATGCAGCCGGCCAGGTACTGCAGGCCCTCGAGCAGATCGGCCTCGGATTCGATGAACGGTGCGTGGGCGACGAGATGCTCGGCTTCGGCGATCGCGTCGATCAATGGCTGGGAGTGCACGCCCACGAAACTAGAACGCGTTCTACCAGTAGTCAATATATCGACCGCATTGTTCCATATTTGGATCGAGAGTATCCTCGTCCCGTGGCTGCCACCCCTCCCTCCAGCCGTGGGTCGCCGCCGACCGAGCGGGTCGTGCGCGTGCTCGACTTCCTGGCCGCCCACCCGGGTGAGCGGTACGGCGTCTCGGAACTGGCGCGACGGTTGGCGGTGAGCAAGCCGACCTGCCTGGGCATCGTCACCGCCTTGTCCGAGGCCGGCTACCTGGTGCGCGACGCCGACAAGACCTATCGGCTGGGCCCGTCGCTGATCACACTGGGGCACCGCGCGCAGGAGGCGCTGCGGGTCAGCCCCGCGGCCAGGGAGCAGCTGCGCCGGCTTTCGGCGCGCTTCGGCGTCACCGCGGCGCTGTCGGGTGTGATCGACGAGCGCATCACGGTGCTGGACCTGGTCGCGCCGACGGGCGCCGATCCCGGCGTGGAGATCGGTCAGAGCTATCCGTTCGCGCCGCCGGTCGGGTTGATGTTCGTGCTGTGGGACGACGAGGCCGAGCGCAACTGGCTGGCCAAGGAGCCCACCGTGGCGCTGCGCACCGACTCCGGCCGGCTCGACCGGGTGGTCGCCGAATGCCGCGCCCAGGGCTATCTCGTCGAACGCCTCACCCCCGGCGGCCGACGGCTGTACTCGTTGATGGCGGGCATGTCGACCGACCTGCCCGACGAATTGCGGGCGCTGCTGGGCGAATTGGTGTCCGACATCGGCGAGCGGGTGTATCTGCGCGCCGAGAACTCCGGTGCCCGCAAGCGACATGACATCAGCGTGATCTCCGCCCCGGTCTACGACCACTACCAGCGGCAGGTCATGGTCGCCTCGATGCACATCGGCGCGGCGTTGACCGATACCGAGATCACCGAGCGCGCACGCGCACTAGTGGTCACGGCCGACGCGGTGACCACCCAGCTCGGTGGGGTGAAGCCCGAAACAGACTCATCGCGCTGACGCGAGGTCAGCGCGATGAGCTTGCGGGCAGGAGCGGTGGACGGCGGCACCGCCCATGCTGCCCGCGCTATTCAGTTGGGTCTCCTCAGAGGTCGCTCAGCGCCTCCGTCAGCGGGGTCGGCGACACCTCGACGCCACAGTGGGTGGCCAGTTCGATGGCCGGCTCGTTGATCGTCTTCAACGCCGACTCCACCTGCGGGTTCTGCGCGAAGTACGCGCGGAACGCATCCGTCGTGTCGGCAGGCGACTGCGTGGTGATCCGCGTCAGCGCCTCGTTGGCATCGGGGTTCGACTGCAGGTAGCTGCTGGTCGAGGCCGACACCGTGCTGGAGGTGTCGGCGATGGCGCTGACACTGCAGGTGTTCGCGTCATCGCTGGGTGCCGGCTGCGCGCTGGCCACCGGGACGACGATCGCGGCGGACCCGAAAGCAAGCAGACCCCCGGCGAACATTCCGTACAGACCGCGTCGAACGGTCGTTGCGGACATCTTCATGAATTTTCACTCCTTCGGTCTGCGACTCGATGGTCGCTCCCGGAGGCGTAACCGGTGTGGGGGGCGGGCTAAACAAAGCCCAGTTCAGCTCACGGCGGCCAGCGCGAACGGCAGTACGGCCGGCGCGCCCGCGGCTCTCACCACCCGCGAGGCCATCGTCAACGTCCACCCGGTGTCGGTCACGTCGTCGACCAGCAGCACCGGACCGCCCGCCTCGCCGATCAGCGCGGGATCGGGCGGCTCCCACGCTGCCTGCAGTGCGGCGACGCGGTAGGCGGAGTTCGCGGCGGTCACCGGCCCTCTGCCCGGCGCGTACCGCAGAACCCCCAGGTCGGTGAGTCGGCCGAGGCGGGCGAGTTCCCGGGCGAGCGAGGTGACCAACAGCGGATGCGTGTGCGAATCCAGCGCCATCACCGCGGTCGGGCGCACCTCCCAGTCCCAGGACGCCAGGACCGCCACCGCGGCGCGCACAAGATCATCGGGCACCTGTCCGTCGGGTCCGTCGAGCAGCTTTCGAAGCCGGGCGCCCCACCCGAGGTCCGTCAGCCTGCCGACGGTCCGGCCGGGCGCGGGGCCGTCGGTGATCCGCCCGCGCAGCGCCACCCCGACCTTGTCCAGCCCCGACGGCCATTGTCTGCGCGCGGGGAGTTCGACGCCGGGCCGCATGAGCCGCTGCCGGGTGTCCTGTTCGGCATTCGCGTCGACGACGGCGTCGTACCGCGAGCCGGTGCAGTTGTCACAGCGGCCGCACCGCTGTTCCCCGTCGAGTTCCGGGTCGTCGAGTTGCGCACGCAGAAACGTCATCCGGCAGCCGTCGGTGCTCTGGTAGTCGAGCATGGCCTGCTGTTCACGTTTGCGCGCCTCGTCGAGCTTTCGGTACCGCGGCTCGTCGTAGGCCCACTGTTGGCCGGTGCCGATCCAGCCGCCCTTGACGCGCCGCACCGCGCCGTCGACGTCGAGCACCTTGAGCACCATCTCCAGCCGGGTCCGGTTGAGGTCGACGAGCGGCTCCAGTGCGGCCGTCGACTGCGGGCGATCGGTGTCCAGCTCTCCGATCACCTTGCGCACCATGGCTTCCGACGGGAACGCCACCGACGAGAAGTACCGCCACACGTCCTGATCCTCGCGGCCCGGCAGCAGGATCACCTCCGCGCTGTCGGTCGACCTGCCGGCGCGGCCGACCTGCTGGTAGTAGGCGATCGGTGAGGACGGGGCGCCGAGGTGTACGACGAACCCGAGGTCGGGTTTGTCGAATCCCATGCCGAGCGCCGACGTCGCGATCAACGCCTTGACCCGGTTGTGCAGCAGGTCCGCCTCCAGTTGTTCACGTTCAGCGGCCTCGGTCGAACCGGTGTAGGCCGCAACCGGGTGCCCCTGCTCGCGCAGCAGCGCGGCGATGTCGTGGGCTTGGGCGACGGTCAGGGTGTACACGATGCCCGAGCCCGGCAACGAATCCAGATGTGCGCCAAGCCATGCCGCCCGCTGAGCGGGGTTACCCGCTTTGACCACCGACAGCCGCAACGACTGCCGGTCGAGTCCGCCGCGCAACACCAGCGTCTCGCCGCCACCGACGCCCAGTTGCGCCGCGACGTCGTCGACGACCCGGTCGTTGGCGGTGGCGGTGGTGGCCAGCACCGGGATGTCGGCGCCGAGTTCGGCGATCAGCGTGCGGATCCGGCGGTAGTCGGGGCGGAAATCGTGGCCCCAGTCCGATACGCAGTGCGCCTCGTCGACCACCACCAGCCCGGCGTCGCGGGCCAGCGCGGGCAGCACGGCGTCACGAAAGTCGGGGTTGTTCAACCGCTCCGGGCTGACCAGCAGCACGTCGAGGTCACCGCCGCGAACCCGCTGGTGGATGTCATCCCAGTCGGCGACGTTGCTCGAGTTGATCGTCGCCGCAACTACGCCCGCCCGTTCGGCCGCGGCCACCTGGTTGCGCATCAGCGCCAGCAGCGGCGACACGATCACCGTCGCGCCGTGCCCCTCGGCGCGCAGCAGCTTGGCGGCGATGAAGTACACCGCGGATTTGCCCCAGCCGGTGCGCTGTACGACCAGGGCGCGGCGCCGGTGCACCACCAGCGCCTCGATGGCCGTCCATTGGTCGTCGCGCAACGTGGCCTGCGGCCCCGCCAGTTTTTCGAGCAGGGCCTGCGCCTGGTCGCGGTTGGTCATTGCTCCATCGTGCAACTACGCGACGACAAGCCAGATCGCGGCGAAGTGACAGGCCGCCGCGACCGCGGTGAATGAATGGAAAAGCTCATGATGACCGAATGTGTGAGGCCAGGGGTTCGGCCACCGCGCGCCGTAGAAAAGGGCGCCGACGTTGTAGAGCACGGCGCCCACGACCAGCAGCACCATTGCGGCGAACCCCGCGCCGTGCAGCAGCACTTCGGCGAACCAGATCGCCACGTACCCGAGCAGCAGGTACAGCGGCAGGCCCACCCACCGGGGCGTGGACGGCCACAGCATCTTGAGCGTGACGCCTGCCGCCGCTCCCGTCCACACAATGGTGAGCATGTCGGCACCGACGTGAGGTGGCACGGCCATCAGCGCAACGGGCGTGTAGGTGGCGGCGATGAACACGAACACGGCCGAGTGGTCGACGCGCATCATCCACTTCTCCGTGGTGGCGGAGACCCAGCTGACGCGGTGGTACGTCGCGCTGACGCAGAACATGCCGACCATCGCGACGACGTATACGAGCGTCGCCCAGCCGGCCCGCGACGACCCGGCGATCCACGCGACCGGGACCAGCACCGTCCCGGCCACCGCGGCTATCGCGGCCGCACCGAGATGAATCATCCCGCGTGCGCGTGGCCTGGGATCGGCGACGGAAACGACCGCGGTACGTGTCGCGATCTGGTCTGTCAGGGCGTCTCCGATGTCGCGGGGGCCGGCAAGCAGCGGTCGCGTCATCGCCGGGACCGCGCCGACATCCGATCAGCGTACGGGTCGAGGAGCAGCGAGCCGGCTACGCGGCGGGTCAGGACGTCGACGCCGCCTCCTCCTGCTCGCGTTTGATTTCCAGGGCGATGTCGATGAGTTGGTCTTCCTGGCCGCCGATGAGTTTGCGTTGACCGGCGCGGTGCAGCAGTTGGTGGGCGGGTACGCCGTAGCGCTCGGATTGGCGGATGGCGTGTTTGAGGAAGCTGGAGTACACCCCGGAGTAGCCCATGATCAGCGCGTTGCGGTCGAGCAGGCATTCGGCGGGCATCGCGGGGGCGACGACTTCTTCGGCGGCATCAGCGATGTCGAAGAAGTCGATACCGGTCTTGACGCCGATCTTGTCGAACACCCCGATCAGCGCCTCGACGGGCGCATTGCCCGCCCCGGCGCCGAACCGGCGACACGAGCCGTCGATCTGCTTGGCGCCGGCGCGCACGGCCTCGATCGAGTTGGCCACACCCAGGCCGAGGTTCTCGTGGCCGTGAAAACCGACCTGGGCGTCGTCACCGAGTTCGGCGACCAACGCCGCGACCCGGTCGCGCACGCCCTCGAGCACCAGCGCACCGGCGGAGTCCACGACGTAGACGCACTGACAGCCCGCGTCGGCCATGATCCGGGCCTGGGCGGCCAGCTTCTCCGGGGGGATCGTGTGGCTCATCATGAGGAAGCCGACGGTCTCCAACCCGAGTTCGCGGGCCAGCCCGAAGTGCTGGATCGACACGTCGGCCTCGGTGCAGTGGGTCGCGATACGGCAGATCGACCCTCCGTTGTTCTGCGCTTCCTTGATGTCCTCCTTGGTGCCCACGCCGGGCAACATCAGAAACGCGATCTTGGACTCCTTGGCCGTCTCGGCGGCCAGCTTGATCAGTTCCTGCTCGGGGGTCTTGGAGAAGCCGTAGTTGAAGCTGGATCCACCCAGCCCGTCGCCGTGGGTGACCTCGATGACCGGCACCCCGGCGGCGTCGAGCGCGGAGACGATCGCGTGCACTTCGTCGGTGGTGAACTGGTGGCGCTTGTGGTGGCTGCCGTCACGTAGCGACGTGTCGGTCATCCGGACGTCCCAGATCGGGTTGAAGTAGATCTGCTCGGTGCTCATGCCTGTGCTCCTCGAGCGGTAGTGGCGAGAGATTCCTTCGCGATTTCTTCGCCGACCTTCGTCGCTGCCGCGGTCATGATGTCCAGGTTTCCAGCGTACGGCGGCAGATAGTCGCCCGCACCCTCCACCTCGACGAACACCGTCACCACGTGGTTGCCGCCGTTGACCACCGACGGCTCGTCGAACTGCGGCTCGTTGAGCAACCGGTAACCCGGCACGTAGGTGGCCACCTCAGCCACCACGTCCTTGATCGACTGGGTGATCGCGGCGTGGTCGGCATCCTCGGGAATCGCGCAGAAGATGGTGTCGCGCATGATCATCGGCGGCTCAGCCGGGTTCAGGATGATGATCGCCTTGCCGCGCTGGGCCCCGCCGATGTTCTGCACCCCGGCGCTGGTGGTCTTGGTGAACTCGTCGATGTTGGCCCGGGTCCCCGGACCGGCCGAGGCAGACGACACCGACGCGACGATCTCCGCGTAGGGCACCTCGACCACCCGGCTCACCGCGTAGACCATCGGGATGGTGGCCTGCCCGCCGCAGGTGACCATGTTGACGTTGGGCGCATCCAGGTGCGCGCGCAGGTTGGCCGGCGGGATCACCCCGGGTCCGATCGCCGCCGGGGTGAGGTCGATCGCGCGGATACCGGCCTCGGCGTAGCGCGGCGCCGCGTCGCGGTGCACGTAGGCGCTGGTGGCCTCGAAGACCATGTCGGGCTTCTCGGGATGGGCCAGCAGCCAGTCCACGCCTTCGTGCGACGTTTCCAGCCCGAGCTTGCGGGCACGGGCCAGGCCTTCGCTGTCGGGGTCGATGCCGATCATCCAGCGCGGCTCCAGCCACTCCGAGCGCAACAACTTGTAGAGCAGGTCGGTGCTGATGTTGCCCGATCCGACGATCGCGACCGAAACCTTGTTCGGCATAACTAGCTCCTCGACTATTCGAAATTCAAACCCACCGAGCCCAGCCCGGCGAAATCGGCGACGTATTCGGCGCCGGGAGTGGCGTCGAACGCCTTGGTACACGACCCGGGCAACACGATGTCACCCGCCTTGAGGCGCACCCCGAAGCTCTCCACCTTGCGAGCCAACCACGCCACCGCCGTCACCGGGTTGCCCAGCACCGCGTCGCTGCGGCCCTTGGCCACCACCTCACCGTTGCGGGTCAACACCGCATCGATCGCGGTGATGTCGATGTCCGCCGGCGAGACCCGGTTCTTCCCGAGTACCCAACCCGCCGAGGACGCGTTGTCGGCGATGGTGTCGCACAGTTTGATCTTCCAGTCGGTGATGCGGGTGTCGATCAACTCGATCGCGGGCGCGAACGCCTCCGTCGCCGCGAGCACGTCAGCCTCGGTGCACTCCGCGCCCGGCAGGTCCTCGGCCAGGATGAAACCCACCTCGACCTCGACCCGCGGATACAGATAATTCGCCGACTTCACCGGCTTGTCCTCGAACACCGCCATCTCGTCGAGCAGATGCCCGTAGTCGGGTTCGTCGACACCCATCATCTGCTGCATCGCCTTCGACGACAGCCCCACCTTGTGACCGATCACCTTGGCGCCCTCGGCGACCTTCTGCCGAATGTTGATCAGCTGGATCTCGTAGGCATCGACGACGTCGATGTCTGGATGGCCGTCGGTCAGCGGCGAGATCGGCACCCGGCTGCGCTCGGCCTGAGCCAGATCGGCCGCCAGCTGTTCACGAACCTCGGAACTGAGCATCTGGGTGAAGTCCCCTCGTTTCGTCGACCGGCGCAGTTGTAGGTCGGCCGGGCAATTCTATAACGTGTTCTACATGACCGGACAGGAGTATGACGTCGTCGTGGTGGGCAGCGGCGCCGCTGGCATGGTCGCCGCCCTCACCGCCGCTCACCAGGGACTCTCGACGATAGTCGTCGAGAAGGCACCGCACTATGGCGGTTCCACTGCCCGGTCCGGCGGCGGGGTGTGGATTCCCAACAACGAGGTACTCCAGCGCGCCGGAGTCACCGATACGGCGGAGGACGCCCGCACCTACCTGCACGGCATCATCGGTGACGTCGTCGCACCCGAGCGCATCGACACCTACCTCGACCGCGGGCCCGAGATGCTGTCGTTCGTCCTCAAGCACACGCCGCTGAGGATGTGCTGGGTGCCCGGCTACTCCGACTACTACCCAGAGAGCCCCGGCGGTCGGCCGGGCGGGCGCTCGATCGAGCCCAAACCGTTCGATGCCAGAAAGCTCGGTCCCGACATGGACCAGTTGGAGCCGCCATACGGCAAGGTTCCGATGAACATGGTGGTCATGCAGCAGGACTATGTCCGGCTCAACCAGCTCAAGCGTCATCCCCGCGGGCTGCTGCGCAGCCTCAAGGTCGGCATCCGCGCCACATGGGGCAAGGTCACCGGCAAGAACCTCGTCGGTATGGGCCGCGCCCTGATCGCTCCGCTGCGCATCGGGCTGCGCGAGGCAGGCGTGCCGGTCCGACTCAACACCGCGCTGACCGACCTCCACATCGAGGACGGCGTCGTCCGCGGCATCTATGTCCGGGATGCGAACGCGCCGGAAAGCACTGCGCCCGAACTGATCCGGGCACGGCGCGGAGTGATTCTCGCGTCGGGCGGATTCGAGCACAACGAACAGATGCGGGTGAAGTATCAGCGCGCCCCGATCAGCACCGAGTGGACGGTGGGCGCCAAGGCCAACACCGGTGACGGCATCCTGGCGGCCGAAAAGCTCGGTGCGGCATTGGACATCATGGAGGACGCATGGTGGGGTCCGACGGTCCCCCTGGTCGACGCGCCGTGGTTCGCACTGTCCGAACGCAACTCGCCGGGCTCGATCATCGTCAACATGGCGGGTAAGCGGTTCATGAACGAATCCATGCCCTACGTCGAGGCCTGCCATCACATGTACGGCGGTGTCCACGGCCAGGGCCCCGGCCCTGGTGAGAACATTCCCGCCTGGCTGGTGTTCGACCAGCAGTACCGCGACCGCTACATCTTCGCGGGTCTTCAACCCGGACAGCGCATCCCGAAGAAGTGGCTGGAGTCCGGCGTCATCGTCACCGCCGACACCCTCGGGGAGTTGGCCACCAAGGCCGGGTTGCCGGCCGATGCGTTCGAGGCGACGGTGGAGCGGTTCAACGGCTTCGCGCGCGACGGTGTCGACCAGGACTTCCATCGCGGCGAGAGCGCTTACGACCGCTATTACGGCGACCCCACCAACAAGCCCAACCCGAACCTCGGCGAGATCAGCCATCCGCCGTACTACGCCGCCAAGATGGTGCCCGGCGATCTCGGCACCAAGGGCGGTATCCGCACCGACGTACACGGCCGCGCATTACGCGACGACGGCGCGGTGATCGACGGGCTTTACGCGGCGGGCAACGTCAGCGCGCCGGTGATGGGACATACTTACCCGGGACCGGGCGGAACCATCGGCCCGGCCATGACATTCGGCTACCTTGCCGCGCTTCACCTCGCAGGAAAGAGTTAGCATGCCCATCGATCTCGACAAGGCGCTCGGCGCGGAGTTGCCTGCCGCCGAGTTCTTTTGGACCAGTAGTGATATCCAGCTGTACCACCTGGGGCTCGGCGCGGGCTCCGATCCGATGGACCCGCGTGAGCTGCGCTATCTGACCGACGACACCCCGCAGGTGCTCCCCACCTTCGCCAACGTGGCACAGAGTTTCCACATGACCAAGCCACCGACCGTGCAGTTCCCCGGCATCGACATCGAACTGTCCAAGGTGCTGCACGCCAGCGAGGCGGTCATCGCCCCCGGTCCGATTCCGCCGTCGGGCACCGGCATCGCGGTGACCCGGTTCACCGACATCTGGGACAAGGGCAAGGCGGCGGTCATCTGGTCACAGACAACGGTCACCTCGCCCGACGGCACGCTGTTGTGGACGCAGAAGCGGTCGATCTTCGCCCGCGGCGAGGGTGGCTTCGGCGGTGAGCGCGGCCCGTCAACGTCGACCGAACCGCCTTCTCGCGCACCGGACTACGAGATCGCCATTCCGGTGTCCCCGCAGCAGGCACTGCTGTACCGGATGTGCGGGGATCGCAATCCGCTGCACTCGGATCCCGAATTCGCCGCCGCCGCAGGCTTTCCGCGGCCGATCCTGCACGGTTTGTGCACGTACGGCATGACCTGCAAGGCGATGGTGGACACGCTGCTCGACGGTGACACCGCCCGGGTGTCCAGTTACGGCGCGCGATTCGCCGGTGTGGTGTTCCCCGGTGAGACGCTGCGGGCCAGCATCTGGAAAGACGGCGACGCCTTCACCGCCGTGGTCACCGCGCCCGAACGTGACGACGCGGTGGCGCTCGCCGGAGTGGAACTGATACCCGCCTGACGGGTCTCGATGGTTTGCCCGACAGTGCGAGCTTTCGACGAAACTCGCGGCTGAGCCGTCAAGCGCCACCCGTGGTGCGGTTTGCCCAGACATACCGCCGGTGGCGCTATTGGCCAGTGCCGCAACTCATCCGAACGCCCCATACGTACAATGACCTGATACTTTCGCTTTAGTGACCATCCCAGCAATCGGACGAGTCAGGAGCAATACCGTGAAGATCACGACCGTTACCGGTGTCATTGCATCAACCGCGGCCGCAGCTCTCATTTGCGCGCCGATCGTTTCCGCCGACGCCGCGACGCAGGAACCCGCAGTCGTCAGCCAACCGCTCGGAAGCCAGGCCGAACTGGTCGACGGCGCCGTCATCCAGGGCTGGACCATCAGCGACCTCAAGCAGAGCTCCGACGTCATCTCCTACCCGGTGACCGGGACGCTGTGGGAGGCCACCGCCACCGACCAAGCAATCCAGGGCGCCGCGACCCCGATCGTGTCGAACTTCAACGCCCGCGCCGAGGACGGCACGAACTACCGGGCGCTGTTCGGCGCCGCCACCGAGCAGGGCGTGAACCCGTCGACGCTCGCCGAGGGGCAGGAGACCACCGGCAAGATCTACTTCGACGTCACCGGCGCCGCCCCGACCAGCGTCGTGTACAACGCCGGCGGCCAGGACCTGCTGGTCTGGACACAGCCGGCGCCGTCGGCGCGCAGCGCGGCCCCGTCGAGCACCGGGAGCTATGTGTCCGAGGCCCCCGAGGCCGCACCGGCCGCCACCCCGGCTGAGGAGACGCCCGCGGCTCCTGCAGCGGTGAGCACCGAACTGCCCGAGGGCAGCCAGGGCACCCCGCTTCCTGAAGGCAGCCAGGGCACCCCGATTGCCGAGGGCGCGACGGAGGGCACGCCCGCCGCGACGGCAGAGGGCACCCCGGCTCCGGCCGGCGACGAGTCGCAGACCCCCAGCACCTACCTGCCGACTCCCTGATCGAGTCGGGCTCGTCGCACCGGCGAGTCACGAGTGGGACGACCACCACGCATACAACTCGGGAAAGGTCGGTCCCTGCGGTCCGGACCGCACGGCACTGAGAACCAGCTTGGTGTCGTCGCTCCAGGCCACGGTGGGCCGACCTTCCTGCGTTCCGCAGTAGAGCGTGCCACTCACCCGGTCCGGGGTGGCGTTGCGCCGCCACGGGCCCGGTGACTGAATGTTGCCCGGGCAGTTGACCTGCTGCGCGGTGGCGATCGCTTCGTTGAACGCGGCATCCAGCGCCGCCTTCTCGGCGAACAGCGTGAACGTTGCGGCCAGCGGTCCGCCGGGATCGACGTTGCGCTCGCAGTTGACCTGCGCCAGCGCGTCTTTCGGTGCAGGCGCCGGATGACAAGCGTCGGCCGGATAGCCCGGCGGTAACAGCCGCTGCAGTTGCGCCTCGTGCTGGGCGGCGGGCGAAGCCTCCCGCGAGGGCGCAGCGGTGGTCGGCTCCGCGGGTGCCGCGCTCGGCGGTTCTGCGCCGTCTTCCGACGGGGAGCGAATCAGCCAGAAGACCAGGCCACCGACGACGAGCACCGCGAGGATGCCCGCAATGGCAACCAGCACAGCGTTTGTCGTTCGCGGTTTGCGCACCGGGCGCGGCGTCACGGTCAGTGGCGTGTCGAACCGGCCCGCCCACGGTCCGGGGGGAGCCGGCGGCGTTGGGACACGCAGTGGCCCGGTGTCCTCGTCATCGGGTTCCGCCGGCTCCGTGCGCCTGTCTGACACTTGCCCAACCCCCATGATCTCGTCGGCGCTACTGAGGGTAGTAGGCGAGTATGTGTCCACAGCGTGAGGCCAGCCAGAGACGCACTACGCGTCGCTGAAATTCACTCCAATCAATCGACTTTCGCCCCGAGGCACCCCGGTGCCTTTAGTCGTCGTTTCCGCCGGTTCCGCCCGTTCCGCCGGCACCACCGGCTCCGCCTGTGGTACCCGAGCCCGTGGCGCCCGACTCACCGCTGGTGCCACCGCCGCCCGCGGTCCCCGCGCCGGACTCGCCGCCGGTTCCGCCAGAGCCCCCGACCCCGCCGGTGCCGGGGGTACCGTCCTCGCCGCCTGCCCCGTCGCTTCCGCTGTCGCCGAAGAAGATTCCTCCCGCGCCGGCAGGTCCGCCGGAACCACCCGTGCCCGAATCGCCGCCTGCGCCGCCGGAACCGCCGGTTCCGCCAGAACCACCGCCTCCGGGAGTGCTACCGAACTCACTTCCGGCTGCGGGGCCGCCGGCGCCACCATCGCCACCGTTGCCGCCGGCGGCACCGTCGCCGCCGTCACCTCCGAGACCGCCTTCTCCGCCGTCGCCACCGGTGCCCGACAGCATGCCGCCGCGGCCACCGGCACCGCCGCTGCCGCCGTTCGTGCCACTGGCTCCCGCCGCGCCGGTCCCACCGTCGCCACCGGTGCCGCCTTCGCCACCGAAGCTGTAGATCGGGCTCAACGCGCCGCCACCTGCGCCACCGGTGCCGCCGTCGGCGCCCGTGCCGCCAGTGCCGCCGGCACCGCCGGGTCCGCCCGAGGCAGAACCCTGGCCGGATGCGGCGAATCCGCCCTCACCCCCGGACCCGCCCGGGCCCCCGGCGTTGCCGGACCCACCGGGACCACCCGCGCCGCCGGTGGCGTCGGGGCTGTTGTCGGGCGGCACGGGATTCAGGGAGCCTGCGCCCTGGCCGTTACCTCCGGCGCCGCCGGCTTCGCCTGGTCCGCCGTCGAATCCCGGTCCGCCGTTTTGACCTGTTTGGTTGCCGTCGCCCACGACGGGTGGTTGGCCGCCCGGCGGTGGAAAGTGTGGGTCCCCTGTCGGCGCCGTGGTGCCGTTCCAGGTCGGGTTGACCGCGTCCGGCGCGTTCCAGCCTGCGCCGCCATTGCCCCCACTGCCGCCGTTGCCGAACAAGAGGCCCGCGCTTCCGCCGTTGCCGCCGCTGCCGCCGTCGTTGCTGGCGTCACCGGCCGCTCCGTTGCCTCCGTTGCCACCGTTGCCGAACAACGCAAACGCTCCAGCGCTACCACCATTGCCGCCCGCAGTACCCGCGGCGGTGGCATCGGCGCCATTACCGCCGTTGCCGCCGAACAGTCCGCCGTTACCGCCATCGAGACCACTGCCTGCGAATGCACTGCCCCCGTTGCCGAACAGCAGGCCACCGTTCTGGCCGGCCGGATTCTCGGCGGTGCCGTCGGCGCCATTGCAGACGATTCCGCATGAGCCCGACGCGGCGAACAGCGAATTCGGGGTGAACGCGTTCAACCCGGCTAGGTCGCCGCCCGAGCCGATCCACCAGAGCTCATCGGACTCGTCGTTGACCAGTTGCACCGTCAAGCTGTCGACAGGCTGAGCAGGCGCGCCCGGGGGCGCCGCCAGCAAAATTCCAACCCCGATCATCGCCGCTCCGGCGAAGCCTGTCGTGAAATACGGAAGAACCGGGGCCTTCGGTGAATTGGCCTCGCAGTAGTGGGACACGGTGGTCCACCCCCTTTACGTGAGTCGCATCTACCAGCGACGTCGAAATACTTTCCTCGAGGAAAGATGTGTCTCACGTTAAATGTTTGCTCAATAGGGTGTCAAGGATGCCAAGGTCCGTTCCTAGTAAATTTGCAGTCATCGTGCGGACGCACGCCCCCGGGGCGTGAACAGGTGTCAAGCCAGTTAATTCGGATGTCACTGAGTGCAAATCGGGGGTGACAGCACTGTTCCAGCAACATAATTTTCATTTGAGTTGATTTTCTGGAAGTTAGCTATCTCAGGTGCCAAGCACTGCCGACCGTTCGCCATCGCGCATGCAGGGCACAGAACGCCGATGGGCCGTCGACCCTGCGCCGGACGCCGCGGTTACCATCGCTTCATGGGTACGCATGAAGTGAACGCGGAGACCAGCGACAACGGGACGCCGTCCGAGCCAGCAAAGGCATCGCCGACGCGATGGGTGGCTCCGGTTTCCCTGGTTATCGCGGTGATCGCCGTCGTCATCGCCGGTTGGGCGCTCGTGCAGTCACAAGCTGAGCCCGCCGGCAACGCCACGCAGTCGACCGCCGACCACGCCAGGGCGCCCGAGGACGCCAAGAAGCGCGTGTGCAGCGCCTTCGAGCTGGTCCGCAAGGCTGTCGCCATCCAGACCAACACCAACCTGGGCGTCGACCCGGTTGCCCAGTCCGCGGTGGCGGGCAACGCCAGGTTGGCGACGCTGGGCGGAGGCGAGTATCTGCTGACCCGCCTGGATCCGGGCACTCCCACGGACCTGGCGGACGCCGTACGCTCGTTCGCCGAGACGCTCCAGGACATCGGCATGAATCAACTCGCCGACGTGTCCAACACCGATCCCAACCTGGCCGCCAAATTGCAGGGCGCCACCGCGGCGAGCGACCAGATCGCCAAGATGTGCGCCTGACTGCCCGACGCCTCAGCCCAGGATCAGCCCCGAGGTCGGCACGCCGGTTCCCGCCGTGACGAGCACATGCTCGACGTCGGGGACCGGGTTGACCGAGGTTCCGCGCAATTGGCGGACGCCCTCGGCGATGCCGTTCATACCGTGGATGTAGGCCTCCCCCAGTTGGCCGCCGTGGGTGTTGATGGGCAACCTCCCGCCGACCTCGATGGCGCCGTCGGCGATGAAGTCCTTGGCGTCACCCCGGTCGCAGAAACCCAGCTCCTCCAGTTGGATCAGGGTGAACGGGGTGAAGTGGTCGTAGAGAATCGCGGTCTGGATGTCGGTCGGTGTCAACCCCGACTGCTCCCACAGCTGCCTGCCCACCAGCCCCATCTCGGGCAGGCCGAGCTCTGGGCGGTAGTAGCTGACCATCGAATATTGGTCGGGACTCGAGCCTTGTGATGCCGCCTCGATGACCGCGGGCCGGTGCTTGAGGTCCTTGGCCCGCTCGACGGACGTCACCACCAGCGCCACTCCGCCATCGGTCTCCTGACAGCAGTCCAGCAGCCGCAGCGGTTCGGCGATCCAGCGTGAATTCTGGTGGTCCTCGATGGTGATCGGCTTCTCGTAGAAGTAGGCCTTGGGATTCTTGGCGGCATGCTTGCGGTCGGCCACCGACACCACCCCGAAATCCCTGCTGGTGGCCCCGGATTGATGCATGTAGCGCCTGGCGATCATGGCCACCTGTGCGGCCGGTGTGGACAGCCCGTGCGGGAACGAGAAGGAGTTGTCCACTCCCGTCGAGTCCGCATTCTCCACCAGCCGCGTCTGCACCTGGCCGAACCGCACGCCCGATCGCTCGTTGAAAGCCCGGTAGGCCACAACACAATCGGCGACACCGGTCGCCACGGCGAGTGCCGCCTGCTGGATGGTCGCGCACGCCGCACCGCCACCGTGGTGGATCTTGGAGAAGAACTTGAGATCCCCGACGCCGATCGCGCGCGCGATCGCGACCTCGGTGTTGGAATCCATCGTGAACGTGACCATGCCGTCGACGTCGGCGGGGGTCAGTCCGGCGTCGTCGAGCGCGTCGAGTACGGCTTCGGATGCCAGCCGCAGCTCACTGCGCCCCGAGTCCTTGGAGAAGTCGGTGGCGCCGATCCCGACGATCGCCGCTCTGCCCGACAGTTCACCCGGCATCAGGCGTTCCCTCCGATTGTCAGTGTCGCCGTCGAAATAATGTGATCGCCAAGGCTGTTGGAGCCGACGATCTTGAGCGTGATCACGCCGTCGTCGGCGACGTCGGTCACCTCACCCCGAAACGTCACCGTGTCGTAGGCGTACCACGGCACCCCCAGTCGCAGCGCGATCGACTTGATCACCGCGGTGCGACCAGCCCAGTCGGTGATGTAGCGCTGCACCAGGCCGGTGTCGGTGAGGATGTTGACGAAGATGTCCTTGGAACCCTTGGCCTGCGCCTTGTCGCGGTCGTGGTGGACGTCCTGATAGTCGCGGGTCGCGATCGCCGTCGACACGATGAACGTCGGGTCGCCGTACAGCGACAGTTCGGGCAGCTTGGTGCCCACCTGCACCGTGGGAGCGCTCATCGGCTCGGCTCCCACGCGTAGAGCGTCCAGGCCGGGCCCGTGTCGCTGGACGGAAAGTCGATGAACGTTGCCCGCACCGGCATCCCGATCTCCACGGTGGCGGGGTCGACATTGCGCAGTTCGCCGAGCATTCGCACACCCTCCTCGAGTTCGACCAGCGCGATCACGAACGGCAGGGTGCGGCCGGGCACCTTCGGCGCGTGGTGCACGACGAAGGAAAACACCGTGCCGTTACCGGAGGCCACCACGTAGTCGGTCGGCTGGGTCTTGTCCTGCCACAGCGCGGGCACCGGCGGGTGCTGCAGCGTGCCGTCCGGGCGCTTTTGGATGCGCAGTTCGTGGGCGTCGACGCCGTCCCAGAAGAATTTCGTATCGCGCGAGGTGGCCGGTCGCATCATCGAGCTCGCGTCCAGATCGTCTGGAACCGAGGCGCCCGCGCCAGTGGCGTCCTCGTCGGCGGGCCGGAACTTCATGATGCGCCAAAGCATCTCGGCGACATCCTCATCGCCGACCTGCCAGGTGATCTTCTGCGTGATGAAGAAGCCCTCACCCAATGCGGTGTTCTTGGGTCCGATCACGTCGGTCAACTCGGCGGTGACGCTGACCTGCTCACCTGGCCGCAGGTAGCGATGGTAGGTCTGCTCGCAGTTGGTGGCCACGACACCGATGTAGCCGGCCTCGTCGAACAACTCGATGATCTTGCCGAGCGGATCGTCGTCGGGCCGGGTACCGCCCAGGCCCATCATCGTCCACACCTGGATCATCGCGGGCGGGGCCACGGTGCCCGGATGCCCTGCCGCCGTGGCCGCGGACTCGTCGACGTAGATCGGGTTCTTGTCGCCCATCGCGTCGAGCCAGTGGTCGATCATCGGCTGGTTGACCGGATGCCGGGCCAACCGCGGCTTGCTCCTGCCTTCGGCTTTGACCCGTTCGGCCGCCTTCTGGATGTCTTCGACGGCGCTCACCGCGGAACCCTCGGAACCTTCAACCCTGAAGCAGCGATCATCTCTCGCATCACCTCGTTGACACCTCCGCCGAACGTGATCACCAGATTTCGTTTCGTCTGGCTGTCAAGCCACTCGAGCAGTTCTGCGGTGTGCGCGTCGGCCGGATCGCCGTACTTGCCGACGATCTCCTCGGCGAGTCGACCCGCGTACTGAATACGCTCGGTGCCAAACACTTTCGTGGCCGCGGCGTCGGCAACGTCGATGGTCTCACCGGACGCCGCGACCTGCCAGTTGAGCAGTTCGTTGATACGCCACATGGCCTTGAGTTCACCCAGCGAGCGCTTGACGTCGTCGTGCTCGATTGCGGCCACGCCGTTGCTGCCCGGTTTGGCCGCCCACCCATGAACCCGGTCGTACAGGGCCGCGAACCGGCCTGCGGGCCCGAGCATCACCCGTTCGTTGTTGAGCTGGGTGGTGATCAGCCGCCAACCGCCGTTCTCCTCGCCGACCAGCATGTCGGCCGGGACGCGGACGTCGTTGTAGTAGGTGGCGTTGGTGTGATGCGCGCCGTCGGACAGGATCATCGGCGTCCACGAGTAGCCGGGATCCTTGGTGTCGACGATGAGGATCGAGATGCCCTTGTGCTTGACCGCGTCGGGATCGGTGCGACAGGCCAGCCAGACGTAGTCCGCGTCGTGCCCACCGGTGGTGAACACCTTCTGCCCGTTGACGATGTATTCGTCACCCTGGCGGACCGCGGTGGTGCGCAACGACGCGAGGTCGGTGCCGGCCTCAGGTTCGGTGTAGCCGATCGCGAAATGCACTTCACCCGCGAGGATTGCCGGTAGGAACTTCTTCTTCTGCGCCTCGCTGCCGTACACCTGCAACGTGGGTCCGACGGTCTGCAGCGTGACCGCCGGCAGCGGAACGTCGGCGCGCTGCGCCTCGTTGACGAAGATCGACTGCTCGATGGGGCCGTAGCCCAGCCCGCCGAACTCCTTGGGCCAGCCCACCCCGAGCTTGCCGTCCGAGCCCATCCGCTTGATCACCGCACGGTAGGCCTTGCCATGGCGGTCCTTCTCCATCTCCTTGGCCTCTTCGGGGGAGATGAGTTTCGAGAAGTACTCTCGCAGTTCGGCTTGCAGTTGTTTCTGTTCGGGCGTCAGATCTATGAACATTGCGCTCCCACCAGGTCCAGACGGTGCGAAGGACCGCCCACCAGGCGGGCGAGGTCCTTGATCGACGAGTAATAGCGGTCCATCGGGTAGGTGATGTCCATGCCCATGCCGCCGTGCAGGTGATGGCAGAGCTGCATCACCGGAGGCGCCTGAGACGCCAGCCAGTAACCGAGGACGGCGAGATCCTCGTCGGCGTCCCGGTCCTCGGTCAACCGCCAGAGGACCGAGGTGGCCGCCAATGTCAACGTGCGCGAGGCGATGTAGACCTCGGCCAGTTGCGCCGCCACCGTCTGAAACGTCGAGAGCGGTTTGCCGAACTGATGACGGTTGGCCACATAGTCCGCGGTGAGCCGGAGCGCACCGGCGACCAGGCCGGATCCGTACGCCCCGATCGCCGCCAGCGCCAACTGGTTGACCCGTCGCGCGTCCGCGCCGTCGAGGACCCCGTCGACGTCGGCGTCGGCGAAGGTGATCGAGCACTCCTCGCCCTTACCGGAGGTCGGCGTCTTGGTCAGCTGAACCCCGGCCGCCGTCGGGGCGATGACCGCGACCGCGTTGTCGGCCGTGACAAGCATCCAATCCGCTTGTGCGGCATACGGTACGGCGATCTTCGTGCCGTTGAGTTTGCCGCTCTTGAAGGTGACCGCGGGCCGTTCGGGCAGCGGTGCGCCCGGTTCGTTGAGCGCCGCGGTCAACACGGAGCCCTTTGCCACACCGGCGAGGTAGCGGTCCTGGTGCGCCTCGGAAGCCAGATGGAGCAGGGGCACGAGTCCGAAGCCGAGCGTGGCCAGGGCGGGGCTGACGGTGCCGTGCCTGCCGATCTCCGTCAACGCCGTGCCGACCTCGGCAAGACCGACGCCGTCACCGCCGAGGCGCTCGGGCACCGCAAGTGCGGTGACCCCACCCGCCACCAGTGCATCCCAGCCGTTTTCACGTTCGAGCACCGAGGTCACCACATCGGCGACAGCCCGCTGCCCTTCGTCTGGACTGAAGTCCACCGAATTTCCTCCTTGCGAGCTGTCTAGTGCTTGACCGGGCACTTTCCGGTGTAGTCAACCTGCCAGTGTTTGATGCCGTTGAGCCACCCCGACTTCAACCGCTCGGGCTCGCCGATCGGCTTGAGGTCCGGCATGCGGTCGGCGACCGCGTTGAAGATGAGGTTGATCGTCATCCGGGCCAGGTTCGCGCCGATGCAGTAGTGCGCGCCGGTGCCACCGAAACCCACGTGCGGGTTCGGGTCGCGCAAGATGTTGAAGGTGTGCGGATCGTCGAACACTTCTTCGTCGAAGTTGGCCGACCGGTAAGACATCACCACCCGCTCGCCCTTCTTGATGGTGACCCCGCCCAATTCGACGTCCTCGAGCGCGGTGCGCTGGAACGCCGAAACCGGGGTGGCCCAGCGGACGATCTCGTCGGCGGCGGTCTCCGGCCGCTCCTTCTTGTACAGCTCCCACTGGTCGGGGTTCTGCATGAACGCGATCATGCCGTGGGTGATCGAGTTGCGGGTGGTCTCGTTACCCGCGACGGCCAGCATCACCACGAAGAAGCCGAACTCGTCGTCGGTGAGCTTCTCGCCGTCGATGTCGGCTTCGATCAGTTTGGTGACGATGTCCTCGGTCGGATTCTCGGCGCGCTCCTCGGCCATCTTCATCGCGTACTGGATCAACTCGACCGACGACATCGCCGGGTCGACATCGGCGTACTCGGGGTCCTCACCCGCGGTCATCTCATTGGACCAGCGGAAGATCTTGTCGCGGTCGTCCTGCGGTACGCCGAGCAATTCGGCGATGGCCTGCAGCGGCAGTTCGCAGGAGACCTGCTCGACGAAGTCTCCGGACTCTTGGGCCGCGGCGGTCTCGGCGATCTTCTGCGCGCGTGCCCGCAGTTCGTCTTCGAGACGGCCCACCGCCCGCGGAGTGAACCCGCGGGAGATGATCTTGCGCAGCCGGGTGTGCTGCGGGGCGTCCATGTTGAGCAGCACATTGCGCTGCAGGTCAATGGCCTCGCGGGTCATGTCCTGCGGCCAGACCGGTATCGCGCCGTTGGGCGAGCTGCCGAACACGTCGCTGCGCCGCGACACCTCCTTGACGTCGGCGTGTTTGGTGAGGATCCAGTAACCTTTGTCGCCGAATCCGCCGGTTCCGCCGGGCACATCGACCCAGTGGATGGGCTCGGACTTGCGCAGTTCGGCGAGTTCGGCGACGGGCAGACCCTTGAGGTTCAGCTCTGCATCGAGGGGGTCGAAACCCTTCGGCAGGTTCGGGCAAGGCATGCGGTGGGCTCCTTTGCAACACTTCTGCAACGTGTTCTAGTGCCAGTAAAACATGCCTTCTTCGCAGATAAAAGGCAGGTCGGCATCGTCGCTTGTCAGAGTAATGAAACGTGTTCTAGCCTGACGGAATGGGTAACCCTGTCATCGTTGAAGCCACTCGCAGCCCGATCGGTAAGCGGAACGGCTGGTTGTCCGGCCTGCATGCCACGGAGTTGTTGGGTGCCACTCAGAAGGCTCTGGTCGACAAGGCCGGGATCGACGCCAGCGACGTCGAGCAGGTCATCGGCGGCTGCGTCACGCAGTTCGGCGAGCAGTCCAACAACATCACCCGGGTGAGTTGGCTGGTGGCAGGGCTGCCTGAGCACGTCGGCGCCATGACGGTGGACTGCCAGTGTGGTAGCGGTCAGCAGGCCAACGGCCTGATCGCGGGCCTGATCGCGGCGGGCGCCATCGACATCGGCATCGCCTGCGGCATCGAGGCGATGAGCCGGGTGGGGCTGGGCGCCAACGCCGGACCCGACCGCAGCATCCTGCGTCCGTCGTCGTGGGACATCGACCTGCCCGATCAGTTCACCGCCGCCGAGCGGATCGCCAAGCGCCGCGGCATCACTCGCGAGGACATCGACGAGTTGGGCTTCCAGTCGCAGGCCAAGGCCAAGCAGGCCTGGGCCGAAGGCCGGTTCGACCGCGAGATCAGTGGTATCGAGGCGCCGGTGCTCGACGAGCAGAAGCAGCCGACCAGCGAGCGTCACGTCGTCACCCGCGATCAGGGGCTGCGCGACACCACGCTGGAGGGCCTGGCGGGCCTCAAGCCGGTGATCGAGGGCGGAATCCACACCGCGGGCACGTCGTCGCAGATCTCCGACGGCGCGGCCGCGGTGCTGTGGATGGACGAGGCCAAGGCCAAGGCTCTGGGATTGCGGCCGCGGGCGCGGATCGTCAGCCAGGCTCTGGTCGGCGCCGAACCGTACTACCACCTCGACGGTCCGGTGCAGTCGACCGCCAAGGTGCTGGAGAAAGCCGGGATGAAGATGGGTGACATCGACATCACCGAGATCAACGAGGCCTTCGCGTCGGTCGTACTGTCGTGGGCCCGTGTGCACAACGCCGATATGGACAAGGTGAACGTGAACGGCGGGGCGATCGCGTTGGGCCACCCGGTGGGCAGCACCGGCAGCCGGCTGATCACCACCGCCCTGCACGAGCTCGAACGCACCGATCAGAGCACCGCGCTGATCACCATGTGTGCAGGCGGCGCGTTGTCCACCGGCACCATCATCGAGCGCATCTAGGGGTCAGGCGACGCGCCGGCGCATGTGTCAGCCGCGCCGGATTGTCGGGCTGAACCGTGCCCGGATGTGGTGGATCTTGCCGTCGGTGGCCGGGATCAGGAAGGTCTCGCGGACCGGAGCGACGACGCGACGGCCTGCGAACTTCGCCTTGGTGACGACGGTGAACGTGGCGTGCACGTGGTCACCGTCGACGGTGAACGAGCGGTCGGTGGTGGCTTCGATGATCCGATACTGCAGCCCACGGTTCAGGCTGCGGCGCAGATGGCTTCCCGAGAACCCGGTCTTGATGCCCTGCTCGATGCGGACGCAGTCCGGCGCGAACGGAACGTCGTCGGCGCGGTGCGAGGCCAGGGCGTCGATATAGGAGTCGGCGGCCGCGATGCGGTCCGTATCCGAGACTTCAGGCACGGGCAGAGCATAGATGGACATTTCGCGCAGGACGCACTCGGCGGTGTGTCCCGGCGCGCGCCTCGAGTTTGCCAAACTCGACATCTCGCGCATTGTTGGACATCACGTCAATTGGCTGAGTCGGAACAATCGAGTAGAGATCTGTTAACTCACCCGAGCCTATGAGGGCATTTCGTCATATAACGCTTTCGTAAATTGCCGTTGATCAATGGTCCCGTCACGGCGATCAATATCAACGCAGACATAGCCAAAAGAAGCTTTCCTGAGCAAGTTTCAGCAAACCGCGATAACCCACGTTCGCGATACCTATCCCATAACTGGGACATATATGGCATTCGTGGCACACATTCGGAGTCGACCGCGGCGGTCCGCCGGCCAGATGGCTGTGGCCAATCTCATGGCACCAACACCAACTTTTTTCGATAGCAAAAAGCCAAAACGGCCCGAAAAACGCTCAGTTGACTCTAAGGTTGATTTCACTCGTAGCCGAGCTCCGCCCTAGAGCGCGCAATCTTTGCGGCTCCGCAAACTATCCTTGGCCCTGGGCGGCGCTCCCCCTCGGCGTTGCTCTCGTTCGCACCACATCGATGTCTGCTATCCCGGATACCGTCGAACGGTCTCGGCCCGGTGACGTTGCCGAGCGGTCACGACCACGTCTCGGCGATCCACCCGCAGATCTCGGATCGATACTGATCAGAGCGAGCTCAACTGTTGCCCTGACCCAAAAAAGCTCCAGTTCAGACGCATAACGATCTTGTAACGGGCATCTACGGCGGCTGCGCTGCAGAGGCGCCGCAAGCCGGTCCGCGAAGCGCGCCGGCGACGAAGGAAACCTCGCGGCTTCATTCGCCCCAGCCGACATGCCCAAATGCTTGACGCGCAACTCAGCAAAGCCATAGAGTTAGTCGCCACTGCTCAGCAAGCACTCAGCTTTGCTTCAGGTAGTGGGGGGAGGCGTTACCGATTGTGTCAAGCCAGCGAACCTGGGGCGGACGGCCTCGCAGAGGTCCTGCCGCGATGGCATACACCTGCCCAAAGCGTTCGAAGTGGCTGCTCAACCTCGCCGAGATATCGCGGGGGCCGCCCATTTCGACGCGGGCTGCAATAAGCAGGCGATGTCCGTGACATAGCGATTCGAGCGAGGGGCATTCGAATTCAGTCGTAAGCAATGACATCAGTAATTACTGAGGGTGCGGTGAGGCGCCCACGACACAAGTAAGGAAGACACAGAGATGCAGGATCAGAAGAAGTACTCGCCAGCGGCCAAGCGGTCCGCGGCGGCCGCGTTTGCGGGCGCGTTGGCGCTTTCCTTCGCGGGCTTCCTCGCGGTGCCCGACGATGCGTCAAGCCAACTGTTGGCCGCTCCGGCCAACGTCAGCAGCGCATGGGGCAGCCTGCCGCTGCAGTCCGGCGGTAGCGGCGGCACCAGCAATGGCAGCGACACCGGCGGCACCGGCGGTGCCGGCGGCACGGGCGGCGCAGGCACCGGTGCAGCCGGCAACGGCGGCGACGGTGCGGGCGGTGGCTCCGGACCGGCCAACGGCGGCGACGGCGGCTCCAGCGGCTCTGCCGACGGCGGCAGCAGCGGTCCCGCCAACGGTGGGAGCGCCGGTGACGGCGGCGACGGTGGCGACAGCGGTGACGCTGGCGGTGGTCCGGGCGGCGATGGCACCGGCGGCGCAGGCGGCACAGGTGGCGCAGGCACCGGCGGTGCTGCCACCGGCGGCACGACAACCGGCGGTTCGGGCGGTGCCGGTGGCACTTCGACCGGCGGCACGGCCACCGCGGGTGCAGGTGGCACCGGCGGCCCCGGCGGCGACGGCGGCGGCGGCGGCGACGGCGGCGCGACCAATAGCCCGGGTGGCGCAGGCGGCGCAGGCGGCGCAGGCGGCGCCGGTGGCGCCGGTGGCACGGCCAACGCCAACGGCGGCGATGCCAGCGGCGGCGCAGGTGGCGCGGCCACATCCGGTGACATCACCGGCGGTGACGGCAACGGCGGATCGGCCAACGGCGGAACCGGCAGCGGCGGCGCAGGCGGCGACGGTGGTAACACCGGACCGGGCGGCGCCGGCGGCGGCTCGACCGGCGGCAACGGCGGCGCGAGCGTCGGCGGAGCCGGCGGCACGACCGGTGACGGCGGTGGCGGCGGCGACGGCGGCACCTCGGTCGGCGGTGACGGCACCGGCGGCGGTGGCACCGGTGGCAGCGGCGTCGGCGGCAGCGGCGCAGGCGGCAACGCCGGCGGCACAGCCAATGGCGGCGGAGGCGGCTCGTTCGGCTTCCTGTCGGACATCGCCACATCGTTCTCGGCGCTGTTCAACCTCTTCGGAGGCAGCAGCAGCTCCATCGGCGGAGGCGGCGGCGGAGGAGGTGGCCTTCTCGGCCTGCTCACCAGCTTCCTGCCGTTCTAGGTAACCCAGCCGATGCACCGGTGACCGGGCCGTCGACATCCGTCGGCGTCCCGGCACCGGAACCCAAACTCCATCTCCAGTAAGGAAACTCAAATGCGAGATCAAAAGAAGTACTCCCCGGCTGCCAAGCGGTCCGCCGCTGCGGCGTTCGCCGGCGCACTTGCGCTGTCGTTCGCGGGTTTCGTGGCCGTGCCCGACGACGCGTCAAGTCAACTGCTGGCCGCACCGGCCGGCGTCAGTGGCGCGTGGGGCAGCCTGCCGCTGCAGAACGGTGGTTCCGGCGGCACCAGTAACGGTGACGGCACCGGCGGTACCGGCGGAGCCGGCGGTACCGGCGGCGCGGGTACCGGCGCCGCGGGCACGGGCGGAAGCGGCACCGGCGGTGGCTCTGGACCTGCCAACGGCGGTAGCGGCGGGGACAGCGGCGGCGCCGACGGCGGCAGCAGCGGTCCCGCCAATGGCGGTGCCGCAGGCGACGGCGGCGACGGCGGCGACAGCGGCAGCGCGGACGGCGCTGTCGGCGGTGCCGGCACCGGTGGCATCGGCGGCACCGGCGGCGACGGCACCGGCGGCACAGCGGCCGGCGGATCGACCACCGGCGGCTTGGGCGGCCCGGCCGGTGGCTCAACCGGCGGCGGCGCCACCGCAGGCTTCGGTGGTTCGTCCGGTGCGGGCGGTACGGGCGGTGCCGGCGGCGCCGGCGGTGCTGACGGCAGCGGCGGCGGCGACGGCGGCGCGGGCGGTGACACCGGCGACGCGGGCGACGGCGGCGACGCCAATGCCAACGCCGGCGACGCCAACGGCGGCGACGGCGGCGCGGCCACGTCCGGTGACATCACCGCCGGCACGGGCAACGCCGGCTCGGCCAACGGCGGCGCCGGCACCGGTGGTGCAGGCGGCAGCGGCGGCGCGACGGGCGCAGGCGGCGCGGGCGGCGGCTCGACCGGCGGCAACGGTGGCCTGTCCACCGGCGGCGCGGGCGGCGAGACCGGCGCAGGCGGCGCAGGCGGCGGCGGCGGCACCTCGCAGGGTGGCGACGGCATCGGCGGCGGCGGATCCGGCGGCTCGGGTGTCGGCGGCAGCGGCGCAGGCGGCGGCGCCAGCGGCACCGGCAACGGCGGCAACGGCGGGTCGTTCGACTTCCTGTCGGGCATCTCCACCTCGCTCTCGGCGCTGTTCAGCCTCTTCGGCGGCAGCAGCGAGGCCGTCAGCGGATCCGGCGGAGGCGGCGGAGGCGGCCTGCTCGGATTGCTCACCAGCTTCTTGCCCTTCTGAGCCAAGACAGCTGTGAACTGACGCATCGTTGCCGGGTCGTCGGCCCATCGGCGGCCCGGCAACGGCGTCACATCAGTCCTCCATCAACACGACAAGCAGGGGTGGGTCAAATGCACGATCACAAGCTCAAGAAACACGCCGCGACCGCGTTTGCGGGCGCACTCGCGCTCTCCTTCGCCGGGTTCCTGGCGGTGCCCGACGACGCCTCGAGCCAGCTGCTGGCCGCACCGGCCGGCATCGGCGGTGCGTGGGGCGATCTACCGCTGCAAAGCGGTGGCGCAGGCGGCGACAGCAACGGTGACAACACCGGCGGCACCGGCGGAGCAGGCGGTACCGGCGGCGCCGGTACCGGCGCCGCGGGCACCGGCGGAAGCGGCACCGGCGGTGGCTCCGGGGAGACCAGCGGCGGCGCAGGCGGCAGCAGCGGGTCGGCCAACGGCGGCGACGGTGACGGAGCCAGCGGCGGTCCTGCCGGTAACGGCGGCACAGGCGGCAGCAGCGGTGATGCCGACGGCGGCGCTGGTGGTGCGGGCACCGGCGGTGCAGGCGGCACAGGCGGCGCAGGCACCGGTGGCACAGCCTCTGGCGGCGCCACCACCGGCGGCTCAGGAGGCGCGGGCAGTGCCTCGACAGGCGGGACCGCAACCGCGGGCGCCGGTGGTGGTTCCGGTGCGGGCGGCGCAGGTGGCGCCGGCGGCGCAGGCGGTGCCGGCGAGAGCCCGGGCGGCGACGGCGGCGCGGGCGGTGACACCGGCGATGCAGGCGACGGCGGCGACGCCACGGCCAACGCGGGCTCGGCCAACGGCGGCGACGGCGCCGCAGCCTCGTCCGGTGACATCACCGGCGGCGTGGGCAACGCCGGCTCGGCCAACGGCGGCGCAGGCTCCGGTGGTGCAGGAGGCGCTGGCGGCGAAACCGGTGACGGTGGCGCAGGCGGCGGTTCGACCGGCGGCAACGGCGGCGCGTCCGCCGGCGGCGCCGGTGGCGAGACCGGCGCGGGCGGCGATGGCGGCGGCGGCGGCACCTCACAAGGTGGCTCCGGCACCGGCGGCGGCGGCGAAGGTGGCTCGGGTCTGGGCGGCAGCGGCGAAGGCGGCGGCGCCGGCGGCACCGGCAACGGTGGCAACGGCGGGTCGTTCAGCTTCCTGTCGGGCATCTCCACCTCGCTTACGGCGCTGTTTGACCTCTTCGGCGGTGGTAGCTCGGCTACCAGCGGTTCCGGCGGAGGCGGCGGTGGCGGCCTGCTCGGGTTGCTCACCAGCTTCTTGCCCTTCTGAAGTAAGGCAGCTGTGAGCTGACGCATTCGTTGCCGGGTCGTCGACCAATCGACGGCCCGGCAACGGCGTCGGACAGTAGTCGTATTCGCTCGACAAAGTACGGAGTCGGTCAAGTGCAAAATCTCAACAGGCGCGCAGTCGCGACCGCGTTCGCGGGCGCCCTGGCTGTCTCGTTCGCGGGATTCCTCGCCGTGCCCGACGACGCGTCGAGCCATTTGACGGCGGCCCCCGGCGGTGTGGGGCTGTGGGGTGAGTTGCCGCTGCAGAACGGCGGCAGCGCGTCGGCCAATGGCGGAAACGCCAGCGGCGGCGCAGGCGGATCAGCCAGCAGCGGCAACACCACGGGCGGCGCTGGCAATGGAGGCTCGGCCAACGGCGGCGCCGGCACCGGCGGTCCGGGTGGTGGCGGCGGAGTCACCGGTGGTGGGGGCCCGGGCGGCGGCTCCACGGGCGGTAACGGCGGCATCTCCGGCGGCGGCGTGGGTGGCGTCACCGGCGGCGGCGGGGCAGGCGGCGCTGGAGGAAGTTCGGTCGGCGGTAGCGGCTACGGAGGATCAGCGACCGGCGGCAGCGGAGCCGGCGGCTCGGGTGCCGCAGGCGACGCGGGCGGCACCGCCAACGCCGGCGGCGTGGGCGCGCCGCCGGCAGCAGACGCACTTCCGTCATGTGACGGCTCCACCCCCGTCTGCCTGACCACCTAGGTCTACTGCAGCACTCATGCCCAAATCGCGTCCACGCTTCATGGACACCAAGGGCGGCGACGCCGTCATCAAATGGATGTCCAAGCTCAACACCTGGATGTATCGGCGCAACAACGGCGACGGTCTCGGCGGAACCTTTCAGAACATCCCCGTTGCGTTGCTGACCACCACCGGCCGCAAGACCGGCCAACCCCGGGTGAGCCCGCTGTATTTCCTGCGCGACGGTGAGAAGGTCGTCGTCGCCGCCTCGCGCGGCGGCAGCGACCGCAATCCGATGTGGTACGGCAACCTCAAGGCCGACCCGAAGGTGCAGGTTCAGATCAAGGACGAAATCCTCGCGCTGACCGCCCGTGACGCGAATGACGAAGAGCGAGCCCGCTATTGGCCGCAGTTGGTCGCGATGTACCCGACCTACGAGGACTACCAGTCCTGGACTGAGCGCGTGATCCCGTTGGTGGTGTGCGAGCCCAGCTGATCGGCTTCGGCGTCGACCCCGACACATAGGGTTTGCGGATGCCTGGTCACGGCTAGACACAGGCATGGCCGGCACGATCCGTAACTCACGACCGCTCGCGATGGCGATGAAGTATTTCGCCCGCGGCCACATCTGGCTCTATCGACACACCGACGGCCGGCTGGGTTCGCGCCTGCTGTGGTTTCCCGCCGCGCTGGTGACCACGACGGGCCGCAAGAGCGGCAGACCCCGGACCACCCCCACGTTGTATTTGCGCGACGGCGACCGGGTCGTGCTGCCCGCCTCGTTCGGCGGCCGCGACGACAACCCCGGGTGGTATCGCAACCTGAAGGCCAACCCGAAGGTGCACATCCAGATCGGCGCCGAACACGTCGACCTGGTGGCCCGCGACGCCACCGGGAACGAGCGAAAACGGTACTGGCCCAAGCTGGTCAGGATCTATCCGCCGTATCGCGGCTACCGGAAGGCTGCCGGGCGGGTCATTCCGCTGGTGGTGTGCGAGCCGTGACGGCCGGCGTCATTTGCCGGAATCGTCTGTGCCCTGCGCTGAGCTGACGTACGGTTTGCGGACACGTTCCGGTGCGACAGGCGGAGTTGTGATGCGCAGATCTTCCACCCGGCGACATGTCCTGACCACCATCACCGCGCTCGCGGCGGCGGTGGTGCTGTTCGTATCGGCGGTCCCGGCATGGGCGATGACGTTGACCTTCGTCCGCCACGCGGAGTCTGCGGCCAACGCCGACGGCGTCATCGACACGTCGGTTCCCGGCCCCGGCATCACGGCGCTGGGGCAACAGCAGGCAGCCCAGGTGGCCGCCGTGCTCGCCGGGAACGACTACGACGGCATCTACGTGTCGTCGATGCTTCGCACCCAGCAGACCGCCGAACCGCTGCTCGACCTGCTTCCCGAGGGCACCGCGTTTCAGGTGCTGCCCGGGCTTCGGGAGATCTCGGCCGGCATCTTCGAGGGTTCGTCGGAGCGCGACGGTTTGGGCCGCCTCGGCTACGCGCTGGCGCCGGTGGCGTGGACGCTGGGGCTGCGGTTCGTGCCGGTCCTCGGCGGAGAGGACGGTAACGCGTTCGACGCCCGGGTGGACAACGCGATCCGGCAGATCCAGGCCAACGGCGACGAGAACGCGGTGGCGTTCTCCCACGGCGCGACGATCATGTTCTGGGTGATGATGAACGTGGACAACCCCGACCTCGGACTGCTGCTGAGCCATCAACTCGCCAACACCGACACGGTCGTCGTCGAAGGCAGCCACGAGGACGGCTGGACCCTGGTGAACTGGGCCGGCGTGCCCGTCGACGCGCAACCATCGCTTGTCACGAGGCTGTTCGTCACGGTCCGCGACCTGGTGGTGGCGCCGCAGACGTTCCTGCACGACATCGGGCGCGCACTCACCCCGACCGACGCCGAACCGGAGATGACCGCCGACTTCGCCCCCGAGGTCACGGGCTCCGACGAGGACGAGGCTGAGGATGAGAGTGCGGCGCTCGACAATGCGGTCACCCTCTCACAACGGGTGAAACGCAACGGCGCAACGGATCTGACCAACGGCAACAAGACAGTGCCCGGCGCACAGAACTCGGCGGTGAAGGACCCGTCCGATTCGGCAGAGGAAACCGCCGAGGACGACACCGACAGCCTCGGCACCGATTCCAGTACAGACACCAACGGAGACGAGACGACCGAGGCTGAAGCTGAGACCGGGACGACCGAAACCGACAGCGCCCCTTCTCAGGCGGCGGCCTGAGATCAAGCCCCGTACACGGGTACCGGCTTTCGCGCCTTCGCGAGCAGATCGGCGACCACGGGCCCCAGTTCAGCCGGATCCCACCGCGCCGCCTTGTCGACCTGCGGGCCGTGGGCCCACCCCTCGGCCACCCGGATGATCCCGCCCTCGACCTCGAACATCTGGCCGGTGACGTCCTTGGACTCGACGCTGCCGAGCCAGACCACCAGCGGCGAGACGTTTTCGGGCGCCATCGCGTCGAAGTCCTTGTCCTGGGTCGACATCATCTCGGCGAACACCGTCTCGGTCATCCGGGTGCGCGCCGAGGGTGCGATGGCGTTCACCGTGACTCCGTAGCGACCCATCTCCGCGGCACCCACCAAAGTCATCGCCGCGATGCCCGCCTTGGCGGCGCTGTAGTTCGCCTGTCCCACACTGCCCTGCAGGCCCGCGGCGGAACTGGTGTTGACGATGCGGGCGTCGACGGCGCGGCCCGCCTTGGACTCTGCGCGCCAGTAGGCGCCCGCGTGGCGCATGGTGGCGAAATGTCCCTTGAGGTGGACGGCGACGACGGCGTCGAACTCCTCTTCGGTGGTGTTGGCGAACATCCGGTCGCGGACGATGCCCGCGTTGTTGACCAGTACGTCGAGTCCGCCGAACGCGTCCACCGCGGTCTGGATCAGCCCCTCGGCCTGTTGCCAGTCGGCCACGTTCGCACCACTGGTGACGGCTTCGCCTCCGGCGGAAATGATTTCGTCGACGACGCCCTGCGCGGCGCTGCCACCGCCCGCGGGTGAACCGTCCAGGCCCACACCGATGTCGTTGACGACCACTCGGGCTCCCTCAGCGGCGAACGCCAGTGCGTGCGCCCGGCCGATACCACCGCCGGCACCCGTCACAATGACCACACGACCGTCGAGCAGTCCCATATCCGTTGTCTCCTCTACTGTTTGATGTCTGCAGTGGTGGTGGCCAGGTAGTGCGGCGGCTCCCCGCCGCCGTGCACCTCCAGCGAGGCGCCGCTGATGTAGCTCGCGGCGTCGGAGGCCAGAAACGCCGCGGCCCATCCGACGTCGTCGGGTTTGGCCAGCCGGCCGAGCGGCACGTTGCGCGAAATGGCCGCGATCGAGTCCGCGTCGCCGTAAAACAATTCGGACTGTTCGGTCTCCACCATGCCGACGACCACCGAGTTCACCCTGACCTTCGGCGCCCATTCGACGGCCAGGGTGCTGGTGATGCTCTCCATGCCCGCCTTGGCCGCGCCGTACGGGGCGGTGCCCGGGGTCGGCCTGCGGCCGCTGACACTGGCGATGTTGATGATCGAGCCGCCCTGCGGCTGTGCCTGCATCACCGCATTAGCGTGAATCGAGACAGAAAGCGGCCCAAGCAAATTGAGCTGGATGATCTTGGTGTTGAACTTCGCCGACGAGTCTGCGGCCAGCGAGTAGGGCGATCCCCCCGCGTTGTTGACCACCACGTCCAACCGACCGTGACCGGAGACCACGGCCTCGATCAACGCGGCCACCGAGTCGTCGTCGCGCACATCGCAGCTGTGAAACTCGTAGGGCGACCCGTCCACCGGCCTGCGCGCACACGTCACCACGGTCGCCCCCTGGTCGGCGAACACCGCGCTGATGCCCGCGCCGACTCCACGCACCCCGCCGGTCACCAGCACGACCTTGTCCTTGAGTCCGAGGTTTATCTCTGCGGTGTCAGTCACTGTGCTAGCGTACCAAGCAAGTGCTTGCTTTCCTACAGCCCCCAGGAAGTGCCATGACCATTACCTCCGCCGTCACCGAACCCGGCATCGTCTCGGTCACCGTCGACTACCCACCCGTCAACGCGATCCCGTCGCGCGGCTGGTTCGAACTCGCCGACGCCATCACCGAGGCCGGTGACGACCCCGCCACCCATGTGGTGATCCTGCGTGCCGCCGGACGCGGGTTCAACGCGGGCGTGGACATCAAGGAGATGCAGCGCACCGAGGGCTATACCGCGCTGATCGACGCCAACCGCGGTTGTTACGCCGCATTCAAGGCGGTCTACGAGTGCGCGGTGCCCGTGGTCGCGGCCGTCAACGGGTTCTGCGTCGGCGGCGGGATCGGCCTGGTCGGCAATGCCGACGTCATCGTCGCCTCCGATGACGCCACCTTCGGCCTGCCCGAGGTCGAGCGCGGCGCGCTCGGCGCCGCGACACACCTGTCCCGGTTGGTGCCGCAGCACATGATGCGGCGGCTGTTCTTCACCGCGGCCACCGTCGATGCCGCCACCCTGCACCACTTCGGCTCGGTGCACGAGGTCGTCTCGCGCGATGAACTCGACGAGGCCGCGCTGCGCGTCGCGCGCGATATCGCCGCCAAGGACACCCGGGTGATCCGGGCCGCCAAGGAGGCGTTGAACCTCATCGACGTGCAGAAGGTCAACTCCAGTTATCGCATGGAACAGGGGTTCACCTTCGAGCTGAACCTCGCAGGCGTGTCAGACGAGCACCGCGACGCGTTCGCAGGCACCAACAAAGGATCGAAGTGAGCGACAAGAGAACAACTTTGGATGACGCCGTCTCCACCATCCGCAGCGGGATGACCATCGGCATCGGCGGCTGGGGCTCGCGCCGCAAACCGATGGCGTTCGTGCGGGCGCTGCTGCGCACCGACGTCACCGACCTGACCGTGGTCACCTACGGCGGACCGGACCTCGGCCTGCTGTGTTCGGCGGGCAAGGTCAAGCGGGCCTACTACGGATTCGTGTCGCTGGACTCCCCGCCGTTCTACGACCCGTGGTTCGCCAAGGCGCGCACCAGTGGGTCGATCGAGGCGCGCGAGATGGACGAGGGCATGCTGCGCTGCGGCCTGCAGGCGGCCGCGCAGCGCCTGCCGTTCCTGCCCACCCGCGCGGGCCTGGGCAGCGATGTGCGTGCGTTCTGGGGTGACGAGCTCAGGACCGTGCGCTCGCCCTATCCCACCGGCGACGGTTACGAGGAGCTCATCGCCATGCCCGCGCTGACGCTCGATGCGGCATTTGTGCACATGAATCTCGGTGACGCACAGGGCAATGCCGCCTACACCGGGATCGACCCGTACTTCGACGACCTGTATCTGATGTCCGCCGAGCGGCGCTTCCTGTCCGTCGAGCGGGTGGTGTCCACCGAGGAACTGGTGAAAGCGGCACCGCCGCAGGCGCTACTGATCAACCGGATGATGGTCGACACCGTGGTCGAGGCGCCCGGCGGCGCGCACTTCACCACGGCCGAACCGGATTACCGCCGCGACGAGAAGTTCCAGCGGCATTATGCCGAGTCGGCGAGCTCCGAAGAGGCCTGGCAGCAGTTCGTCGACACGTATCTGAGCGGAACCGAGGCCGACTACCAGGCGGCGGTGCGCAAATTCGGTGAGGCAGACCAGGAGGCAGCGAAATGACGTCGGTGACCCGTGCCGAGGTGTGCGCCCTCGCATGCGCGGAGTTGTTCCGCGACGCCGGCGAGATCATGGTCAGCCCGATGACCACGATGGCCTCGATCGGCGCCCGGTTGGCTCGGCTGACCTACTCCCCCGACATCCTGCTCACCGACGGAGAGGCCCGGCTGATCGCGGACACCCCCGCGATCGGCGCCGCCGCGGCGATCGAGGGCTGGATGCCGTTCGGGCGCGTCTTCGAGACGCTGGCGTGGGGACGGCGCCATGTGGTCATGGGCGCCAACCAGATCGACCGTTACGGAAACCAGAACCTGTCCGCGTTCGGACCGCTGCAGCACCCCAAGCGACAGATGTTCGGAGTGCGCGGCGCGCCGGGCAACACCATCAACCACGCGACCAGCTACTGGGTCGGCAACCATTCCACCCGGGTCTTCGGCGAGTCCGTCGACGTGGTGTCCGGCATCGGCTGGGACAAGGTCGACCCGGCCAACCCCGCATTCCGGTTCGTCGACGTGCACCGGGTGGTCACCAACCTCGGCGTGTTCGACTTCAACGGACCCGACCGGCAGATGCGCGCGGTATCCCTGCACCCGGGCGTGACCGCCGAGCAGGTCGCCGAGAACACCTCGTTCGAGGTGCACGGTCTGGGCACCGTCGACACGACGCGGTTGCCCACCGAGGACGAGTTGAAACTGATCCGCGATGTCATCGACCCGAAGTCCCTGCGGGACAGGGAAATACGATGAGCAGGCTACGAACCCCGCTGACCGAGCTGGTCGGGATCGAACATCCGGTGGTGCAGACCGGGATGGGCTGGGTGGCGGGTGCGCGCCTGGTGTCGGCGACAGCCAACGCCGGCGGGCTGGGCATCTTGGCGTCGGCCACCATGACGCTGGACGAACTTCAGACCGCGGTCACCAAGGTCAAGGCCGCCACCGACAAACCCTTCGGCATCAACATCCGCGCCGACGCAGGAGACGCCGGGGACCGGGTGGATCTGCTGATCCGCGAGGGCGTGCGGGTCGCGTCCTTCGCGCTGGCCCCCAAACCCGACCTGATCGCCAAGCTCAAAGACGCAGGCGTGGTGGTCATTCCGTCGGTCGGCCTGGCCAAGCACGCCAAGAAGGTCGCCGGGTGGGGCGCCGATGCGGTGATCGTGCAGGGCGGGGAGGGCGGCGGCCACACCGGGCCGATCGCCACCACGCTGCTGCTGCCGTCGGTGCTCGACGCGCTGAAAGGCACCGGCGTGCCGGTGGTGGCCGCCGGCGGATTCTTCGACGGGCGCGGGCTGGCCGCCGCGCTGTCCTACGGGGCCGCCGGAGTCGCGATGGGCACCCGGTTCCTGTTGACGTCGGATTCCACCGTTCCCGACGCGGTCAAGCGGCGCTACCTGGAGTCCGCGCTGGACGGCACCGTGGTGTCCACCCGCGTCGACGGCATGCCGCACCGCGTGCTGCGCACCGGGCTGGTCGAGAAGCTGGAGAGCGGCTCACGGCTGCGCGGCTTCTCTGCGGCGGTGCGCAATGCCGGGAAGTTCAAGAAGATGACCGGCATGACATGGCCGTCGATGGTCCGCGACGGCCTGGCGATGCGCCAGGGCAAGGACCTGACCTGGTCGCAGGTGGTGATGGCGGCCAACACCCCGATGCTGCTGAAGGCCGGGCTGGTGGAGGGCAACACCGACGCGGGTGTGCTGGCGTCCGGCCAGGTGGCGGGCATTCTCGACGACCTGCCCAGCTGCGCGGAGCTGATCGCGGGAATCGTCGACGACGCGGTCGATCAGCTGAAAGCCGCCGCCGCCTTCATCCAATAAAGGGTATTGCTTAATTCTGCTATAGTGAAGCTATAATCTTCATATGATGGCGATGAAGGGTAGACCTTCATCCAGGGTGTGCGCGACGCTGATCGGCGACGTGGTCGGCTCGCGCATGGCCGCCGACCGCAGCGCTGCCCACCGCGCGCTGAACCGGGCGCTGCGCACGGTCGCCGCCGATGCACTGAACCCACCGGCGTTCACCGTCGGCGACGAGTTCCAGGGCAGTTACCCGAGCGTCGGCACGGCGATCGACGCGGCGCTCGCGGTGCGGCTCGCGGTCGCCCCCGGCCTCGACGTCCGGTTCGGGATCGGCTGGGGGGCGGTGACCGTCCTCGACGCGGACACGGGCATCCAGGACGGGCCGGGTTGGTGGGCCGCCCGCGAGGCGATCGAATGGACCGCGTCGGCCCAGCGGCAATCGGGGCTGGCGCTGGTGCGCACGTCGTTTCGGTCCGGCAGCGTTGACCGCGGTGATGTCGACGCGGTCAACGCGGCACTGATCTGTCGGGATCATCTGCTTGGATCTCTGGACAGTCGATCGTTACGCATTGTGAAGGGCCTGTTGACCGACCAGACCAAGAAGGACATCGCCGCCGCCGAGGACATCAGCGCCTCGGCGGTCTCCCAGCGCGCCGGCCGCGACGGCCTGGACCTGATCGTGGTGGCCTCGCGATATCTCAGGAACGTTCCGTGAGTGCACTGGCGGTCATGCTGATCGCGGTGGGGATCGCCGACCTAGGCGGCCGGCTGACCCGGCGGCTGTGGGTGCCCGTCACGATCGTTCCGACGGTGGTCGTCGGCTGCGCGGCCCTCGCGGGGTTGTGGCACGCGGGCGACATCGTGCTGCTGGCGGGGGCGACGGCGGGCGGCGTGGCCTGGGTCGTACTCTACGCCCGCACCGAGCGGACGGGCGCGGGCCAACTCGGGCCGCTGACGGTGTTCGGGACGGCGGTGGCCATGCTGATCGTGTTGTCGGGACTGGGTTCTGACGTCGGCGGGCTGGTGCAGCGGTGGCCGTCGTGGGTGGATATCGCGGTGGATCCAGACCGGCTGCTGATGGTCGCGGGGGTGGCGCTGCTACAGGTGGTCACCGGCAACCAGTTGGTGCGGTTGGTGCTCGGGTCCGTCGGGGCGATCAAACCCGAGGGCCAACCGCAGCCGTCGGACAAACTCAAGGGCGGCCGTCTGCTCGGCCCGATGGAACGGCTGCTGATCCTCGGTCTGGGCCTGGCCGGCCAACTGGCGGCGGCCACCGCCGTCGTCGCGGCCAAGAGCATCATCCGGTTCCCGGAGATCAACGCCCAGAAGGCCCGGGAGAACGGGAACTTCGGAATCGACGCGATCACCGAATACTTCCTCGTCGGCAGCTTCGCGAGCTGGATCGTGGCGCTCGGCGGCCTGGCGTTGACGCTCTGAGCCCCCAACCCGGCGAATCCGATCCGAGCCGGCCGACATCGGCCTAGGGTGCTGCCCATGAAAACCAACGCCGCTGTGCTGTGGGGGCTCAACGAGCCGTGGACCATCGAGGAGGTCGACCTCGACGGGCCCAAGGACGGCGAGGTGCTGATCTCCTTCGAGGCGACCGGGTTGTGCCACTCCGACCACCATGTCCGCACCGGCGACCTGGCCGGGGTGACGCTGCCGATGATCGGCGGGCACGAAGGCGCGGGCACCGTGCAGGAGGTCGGGCCCGGCGTGCGCGATCTCAAACCGGGCGACCACGTCGTCACCTCGTTCCTACCGGCCTGCGGGCGCTGCCGGTGGTGTGCCAGCGGCCATCAGAACCTGTGCGACCTCGGCGCGCTGATCCTGCTGGGGGTGCAGGCCGACGGCTCCTACCGGCGCCGCGTCAACGGCAAGGACGTCGGCATCATGGCCGGCGTCGGCAGCTTCTCCCAGTACGGCACCCTGTCGGAGGCATCGGTCATCAAGGTCGACGACGACCTGCCGCTGTCGCGGGCCTGCCTGCTGGGCTGTGGGGTGATGACCGGGTGGGGGTCGGCCGTCAACACCGCCGACGTCAGCCCGGGCGACACGGTGGTGGTGATCGGCTGCGGCGGCATCGGCAGCGGCGCCATCCAGGGCGCCCGGCTGGCGGGTGCCGAGCACATCGTCGCCGTCGATCTCGTCGAGGCCAAGCGCGACAAGGCTTTAGAGTTCGGCGCCACACATTTTTTGACCTCGCTGGCCGAAGCCACGGAGCTCGTCACCGACCTGACGCGCGGTGTGATGGCCGACTCCGCGCTGTTGACCGTCGGCGTGCTCGAGGGCGCGATGATCAACGATGCGCTCAATATCGTCCGCAAGGGCGGCGCGGTGGTGATGACCGCGCTTGCCTCGATGGCCGAGACCACCGCGGTGCTGCCGATGGCGTTCGTCACGCTGTACCAGAAGCGGCTGCTGGGCAGTTTGTACGGCGAGGCGAACCCGCGCGCGGACATTCCCCGGTTGCTGAGCCTCTACCGCGAGGGCAAGCTGCTGCTCGACGAGACCGTCACCGCCGAGTACAAGCTCAGCGACATCAACGAGGGTTACGACGACATGCTCTCCGGGCGCAACATCCGCGGGGTCGTCATCCACGACCACTGACCACGTCAGTGCCACTAACAAGCCACTGACATTTCGCCGAACCGAACCGGCCGCGTTCAGTAAACTGTCCGCCATGGATGCGCCGGAGCGCGAGGGCGTCAGGGAGCGATTGCTCAAATCGGCGCACGAGTTGTTCACCGACCTCGGCTACCGCGCGACGACCACCAAGGAGATCGCCGCCAGGGCTCAGGTCGCCGAGCTCACGCTGTTCCGGCACTTCGGATCCAAGGTCGAGATCTTCGAGGCCAGCGTGCTGACCCCGCTCAAGCGCTACATCACGCAATGGAGCCAATCGTGGGTCGACTTCTCCAGCGGCGCCACACTCGAGCAGATGGCCACCCAGCTTGTCGAGGGCCTGTACACGTTGATCCGGCAAGACCACCGGATCTTTCAGGAACTGATCTCGGCACGCTCCGATCCGCGCAGCGACCTGTATCCGGCCGCGGTCGCGGTCAGCGCGGAGCTTCGCAAGGGTCTGCGCGCGGTCCATGACGCGTCGTTCGACGTGGCCAACAAGTACGGTCTGCCCGCCGACGACAAGCCCGCCACCATCGGCGCGGTGGCCGCGATGATCATCGGATCGGTGGTACTAGAGGACTGGGTCTACCCGTCTCAGCGGCGTATTCCCGGCCGTGACAGGATGATTCGGGAGTTGATCCGGCTCATCATCGACGGCACCACCCACCGCGACGCCGATGGTCATCGGTGAGCCGAGAAGAACGTCCGGACGTCGTCGACGAAGAGCTGCGGCTGTTCCAGCGCGCCGAAGTGGCCACCGCGGGGCATCTCGGTCCAGTGGGTGACGTTGTAGGCGGCCTCACACCACGACCGCGGCGACTGGATGATCTCGGCGGGAAAGACCGCCACGCCGGTCGGCAGCTCGACGCGTCCGGCCCCGTCCGCGCCCGCGAAGCTCTCCCAGTACAACCGGGCCGAAGACGTCGCGGAGCCGGTGATCCAGTACAGCGTCACGTTGTCCAGAAGCTCGTCGCGGCTCACGGCGTTCTCCGGATGCCCGCCGCAGTCCGTCCACGCCGCGAACTTCTCCACGATCCAAGCCATCTGCCCGGCGGGTGAATCGGTGAGCCCGTAGCCCAGCGTCTGCGGCCGGGTGGACTGCTGCTTGGCATACCCGGACTCCCACTTGTCGTAGTAGCCGAGTCGTGCGAGCGCCTGCTGCTCGGTGGCCGACAGTTCGCCGAGACCACCGTCGGGCGGCCCCGCGATCGGCATGTTGGTGTGGATGGCCACGCAGTGGCCCCGATTACGGCCGATCTGCGTGGTCACCATCGCACCCCAGTCGCCGCCCTGGGCGACATAACGCCGGTAACCGAGCCGCACCATCAGCGCGTCCCAGGCCTCGGCGATCCTGTCGATACCCCATCCCGTGGCGGTCGGCTTCCCGGAGAAGCCGTAGCCGGGCAGCGACGGGCACACCACGTGGAAGGCGTCCTCGGGCTTACCGCCGTGCGCCGTCGGATCCACCAGCGGTTCGATCACCTTGGCGAACTCGAACACCGACCCGGGCCACCCGTGTGTGATGAGCAGCGGAATCGCGTCGTCGTGCGCCGACCGGTGGTGAATGAAATGGATGTCGATGCCGTCGATCTCGGTGACGAACTGGGGCAGCCGATTCAGCCTCGCCTCGCGCTCGCCCCAGTCGTACCCGTCGGCCCAGTAGGCGGCGAGTTCTGAGGCATAACTCAGGGGCAGCCCCTGGCTCCAGTCGTCGACACATTCGGGGTCGGGCCAGCGGGTGTTGCGCAGCCGGGCGCGCAGATCCTCGAGGTCGGCCTCGGGTACCGAGATCGAGAACGGACGGACGTCATCGGTACCGGTGAGTGACACTTACTCATTATGTGAGTGGCACTGACACTAAATCAAGAGTTCTATTGCATTCGAACCTCCCGGGTGCCTACCATCCAGGTCGACGCGACGAGCGAAGGCAGGCCGAAATGTCAACCGTCAGTAGCGCCGATCGCGACTGGGACGCCGTATTGAGCGGCTTTCGCCGGTGGCTCACCCAACACTGGCCCGATGCCGAGTCGATCTCGGTGAGCATGGCCGAAGCGGTGCGCACGAACGGGTTCTCCAGTGAAAGCGCGCTGCTCGACGTGTCCTGGCGTGCTCCGGACGGGCCCACCTCGCGCGGACTGGTGCTGCGGCTACCGCCCGCCGGCGAGGGCGTGTTCCCGGAATACGATCTCATCCGGCAGGCCCGCACCATGGAACTCGCGCGCAATCACGGGGTGCCCGCGCCGGAAGTCGTCGCGGTCGAAGACGATCCCGACTATGTCGGAAGCACTTTCATCGCCATGGATCTGGTGCCCGGCCGCATCCCGGCCGACGAGGCCCCCCAGTACTGCGTGGCGGGCTGGCTCTACGAGGCGGCACCGGACCGGCAGCGCGAGTTCTACGTCAACTTCCACGACACTCTCGCCGACATCGGTGCCATCACCGACCGCGACGGCGAACTGTCGTTCCTGTACCGACCGAAGGGCGCGGGGTTGGCCGGTGAGCTCGCATGGTGGACCGACTACCTTGCCTGGGCCACCGACAATTCGCCGCCGGCGGAGATGACCGACGTGGCCACCTGGCTTGCCGACCATCTGCCCGATCCCGAGCCACCCCCCGCGCTGATCTGGGGCGACGCCCGCTTCGGCAACATGATCGTCGACGACTCATTCGGCATGCGGGCGGTCTTGGACTGGGAGATGGCCAGCGTCGGCCCTGCCGAGGTCGACCTCGGTTGGTCGTTCGCGATCCGCCGCTCGATCCAACTGGGTAACGGGCTACCACTGGACGCCGAGCTGCCCGGCTTCTGTGACCGCGCGCAGACCCTCGACCGGTACGCCGCGCGGATCGGCCGGCCCGTCCAGTCACTGGACTGGTACGAGGTCTTCGCGATGCTGCGGATGGGCGCGGTCCTCAAATCGCTGTCACGGCTTCTGCACCAGCGCGGCGTCACCGACCACATCGTGCACACCATCCCGCCGCTGCAGGACTGGATCTACGACCTGATGAAAGGTGCTCCATGACCTACACCGGCCCGTTGGTGCCCGCAGACGATCATCTCAACCATCAGATCGCGGACACCTTCGCGACGGTCTCCCAGACCGATCGTGCGTGGACCGAGAAGGTGGCCGCCTCGGCGTACGGCACCGACGGCGCGCTGCACATGTTCTTCGGCCTGGGCAAGTACACCAACCGCGGTGTGATCGACGCGTTCGGCGGGGTCAGCCGCGGCACCGACCAGTGGACGGTACGCGCCAGCCGGGAACTGACGCCGGTCATCGACGCCGCATCGGTGGGACCGCTGCACTACGAGATCATCGAGCCGATGAATCAGGTGCGGTTCGCGCTCGACGAGAACGACATCGTGCCGATCAGCTTCGAGTGGACCTTCACCAAGATCGTGCCGCCGGTGATGGAGAACCGGGAGCAGCATCGCTCGCTGGGCGGCACCCGACTGGACGCCGACCTGGTGCGCTATCACCAGATCGGCACGGCCCGCGGCTGGGTGGAGGTGGACGGTGAGCGAACCGAATTCGACGACTCGACATGGGTTTCGACGCGCGACCACTCATGGGGGGTGCGCTACTTCGTCGGCCATCCACCCACCGACATCCCCCCGGCTCCGCAGCCCGGCGATGCGTCCAATCACATGATCTGGATGCCCGCGGTGATGCGCAACAGCGACGGTTCGCCCTACGGTCTTCATCTCTACTATCAGGCCAGCACGTCGGAGGCGGTGGGCTCGTCGCTTCAGGTCCAGGGCGGTATCGAGCACCCCGACGGTCGGCGAGACGCCGTCGTCGCCGCCGTCCCCGACCTGAAGTACCGGCCGGACAATCGTCGCCTCGTCGGCGGCACGATCGCGCTGACGCTGGCCAGTGGACAGACCCGGGAGATCTCCGTGAAGCCGATGTCGGACACCGGCTTTCACCTCGGCACCGGGCTGTACTTCGGTTTCGAGGGTGATATCCACGGGGTGTGGCACGGGCCGCTGCACGTCACCGGAGAGCACATCGCGAACTGCGACGACCCGCAGGTGGCGCGGCGCATCCATCAATTGCGCGACGCGGTGGTTGAAGTCGTCGACCACAGCACCGGAGCCCGCGGATGCGGCAACGCCCAGACGATGGTGATCGGTGCACCCGCGGGTCTCGGCATGGACGCCGAGTCGTCGTTCCTATGATGCCGTGAGCGGGAATGCCTGCCCCGCAGGAACTGTGGTGTCCAAATACAGGATCGAGTAGCGCCGCTTGGTGAACACCCAGCCGTCGCCGTCGCGGCGAAGCTCGTCCTCGTAGAGCGCACGGACCTCCATCGCGGGCAGTCCCGGTCCGGCGCCCTCCATGGCCCGGCCCACCTCGTGTACCGTGGACCGGCTCGACGCGGTGTCGCCGGTCACCGAAACGACGATGTTGGCCGCGGTGAACACGAAGAAGTCCAGTCGCGCGATCTCTGAGCTCAACTCGGCGACGATCGCGTCCCTACCCTCGACGCGCCGGTCCACGGGTGGGCCCACGATCCACACCGCCTCCGGCGCGTACATCGCTCCGTATGCCGCCGCGTCACGGCGGGTGACCGCGTCCGCGTAGGCCTCGATGACTCGGCGAACCGCGAGCTCGTCTTGCATTGGCAACCTTTCCTAGAGGGCGATCCAGACGTTCTTCGGCCGGGTGAACTCCCGGATACCGTCCCGGCCGCCGATTCGGCCGTGGCCGCTCTGCTTCACCCCACCGAACGGCGCCGACGGAGGTATTCCGAAAAAGCCGTTCACCCAGACGTTTCCGACGGTCAGCTGGGCGGCAATCCGGTGGGTGCGCTGCAGGTCTGAGCTCCAGATATAGGCGGCCAGCCCGTAAGGGGTGTCGTTCGCGAGCCGAACGGCGTCGTCGGTGTCGCTGAACGAAAGAATCGACAGCACCGGGCCGAACACCTCGTTCTGCGCCAGGTAGGAGGCGTTGTCGACGTCGGCGAACACCGTCGGGGCGATGAAGTAGCCGTCAGACAGGTCACCGGCGAGCCGGGTGCCACCGGTGACCAGCCGGCAGTCCTCGCGGGCCTGCTCGATCATCCCCATGATCCGGTCCGCGGCCGCGGCACTGACCACCGGGCCCATCGCGGTGGCGGGATCAAGCGGATCGCCCACGGTGACGTGGCCGAGGAAGTTCGCCGCCATCTCCACCACGTCGTCGTACACGGAGTCCTCGACGATCACCCGGGTGCCGCACAGGCAGGTCTGGCCCGAGAGTTGGACCAGTCCGCCGACCGCTTGCTGCACTGCGGCGGGCAGGTCGGCGTCGGCGAAGATGAGGTTCGCGCTCTTGCCGCCGAGTTCGAGCGACACCGGGGTGAGGTGTTGTTGTGCGCCCGCCAACACGTGCCGCGCGGTGGCCCCGCTGCCGGTGAAGTGCAGCTTGTCGATCCCGGGGTGACGGGTCAACGCCTCGCCGGCCTCCGGTCCGCCGGGCACCACGCTGACCACTCCGGCCGGAATGCCCGCCTGCGTCAACAGTTCTCCGAACCGCAGGCTGGTCCACGGCGTCAGTTCGGGCGGCTTGAGCACCACGCAGTTGCCGGCGGCCAGCGCGGGCGCCACCACCATGCCGATCGAGGCCAGTGGGCCGTTCCACGGAATAATCACGCCCACAACGCCGTACGGTTCTTCCACGGTGTAGTCGAGCGACGGCATCGGCCAGGTGGGCTCGACGGTGCCGCCGATCTTGTCGGCCCAGCCCGCGTTGTACTCGAACAGGTCGGCCGTCACCGCGGGGCTGTGCGCGGCCAGCGCGATCGGCATTCCGTTCTCCACCACGCTCATCAGGCTGAGCTCTTCGGCGTTGTCGCGCACCAGTTGGGCCACCCGCAGCAGCAATCGGCGTCGCTCGTCGCGCGGCATCGCGGTCCAGTGCGGCACTGCGGCGCGCGCGGCACTCACCGCGCGGTCGATCTCGGCTGCGCCCGCGACCGGGAACTGCCGGGTGAGTTGGCCGGTCGCGGCATAGCGGTGCTCGCGCGTGCCGCCGGTCGAAGTCGCCAACCGCTGGTCACCGATCAGTAGGCCCGGCTCCGGAAAGATGTCGACCGGCGGGCTTTTCATCGTCACCGTCTACCCCTTGAACTCGATGGGAAGGTGCTCGTAGACGTTCATGTTCAGCGTCAGGTTCGGGTTGGTGACCGTCAGCTCTCCGATAGTGAAATCGACTGGCCGGGTGAGCAGTTCGTCGAGTGCCGCGCGGATCTCGGCGCGCGCCAACATCGCCCCAAGACAGTAGTGCGGGCCGCCGCCGCCGAAGGTCACGTGCGGGTTGTCGGCACGGGTGATGTCGAACTTGAACGGGTCGGGGAACACCTCTTCGTCGCGGTTGCCCGATGCCAGCACCGACATGACCCGTTTGCCCGCCGGAATGTGCTCACCGTCCATCTCGATGTCGACCTTGGTGCCCCGCACCCAGAAGGCCACCGGCGAGGTCCAGCGCAGCACCTCCTCGACCGCCGAGGCGCGCGTCGACTCGTCGCGGCGGTACAGATCGAGTTGGTCGGGGTTCTCCAGAAACGCCTTCAGGCAGGCGGTCAGCGCATTCTTCGTGGTGTCGGCCCCGGCCAGGCTCAGGATGAAGAAGAAGACCTCGAGTTCCATCTGCTCCAACGCATATTGCCGGCCGGCGTCGTCGGTGGCCACCGCGGTGGCCAGAGTGCTCCAGATGTCGTCGACGGGATTGCGCCGCTTCTCGGCGGTCAGTGCCGTGGCGTATTCGAAGATCTCCATGTAGATCGCGGGCTCGTCTTCGGGTTTCACACCCGAATTGGGCGCCTTGGTCATCAGGATCTTGTCCACGAGGTTGAAGACCCGGGGCCGGTCGGCGTCCGGAATCCCCACGATGTCACCGATCACGGTCATCGGCAGGTGGCCGGCGACCTGGGTGACCCAGTCACCTCCGCCCGCCGCGTGGAGTTCGTCGACCATCTTCTTGGCCCGCCTGCGGATGCCCTCTTCGAGTTTGGCGACGGCCCGCGGCGTGAACGCGCCGCTGAGGATCTTGCGCCGCTTGTTCACATCCGGCGGGTCCATGTTGATGATGCTCGGGTATGACGAGAAGGTGTCCAGCGGTTGGATCAGCGGCCCCTCCGACGCGGTGAAGCTGTCGGTGTCGCGGTGCAGACGCACGCAGTGCCGGTGTTTGGTGGTGACCCAGAATTCCCGCTGCACCTGTTCTTCCACGCGGGGAGTGAACGCGTGGTGAAAGACCGGCGACTCGGCACGTAGCCGGGTGAACAACTCGTGCGGGAATCCGTTGGCCCAGAACGCCGGATCGGACAGGTCTACCGTTGCCGTGGTCACGCCCCTACCTCCTGATCGGTGCCGTCGAAGACGATGACTCCGCGCACGTTTCGGTCGCTGCGCAGATCCTCGTAACCCTCGTTGATCTGGTCGAGGGTGTAGGTCTTGGTGATCATCTCGTCGAGTTTGAGTTGGCCCGACCGATACAGGTCCAGCAGCATCGGCACATCCGAGCGCGGGTTCATCGATCCGAGGATCGTTCCGCACAGGGTCTTGTTCATCAGCGTGAAGTCCTGCATGTTGAAGTCGATCGACGTCAAGGTCTGCGGTGACATCCCGGTGATGACACAGGTGCCGCCCTTGCGGGTCATCGCCAGCCCCGCGGCCGGAGTCTCCTGATACACCAGCGACGGCGAGACCACAACGGCGTCGGCCATCACGCCGCGGGTGAGGTCACGGACCAACTCGATGGCCTCGTCGGCGGACGCGGCGGTGTGGGTGGCACCGAACTTCAGCGCGCAGGTGCGCTTGAACTCGCTGGGGTCGACGGCGACTATGTGTCGGGCGCCCTGGATCCGGGCCGCCTGCAGCGCGCTCGTGCCGATACCGCCGCAGCCGATCACCACCGCGGTGTCCCCGCCGCGGACGTTGGCTCGGTTGGCCATCGACCCGAAGCCGGTGGGCACCGCGCAGGACACCAGGGCCGCGGTGGCCAGCGGGATGTCGGGGTCGATCTTCACCAGCGAGGTCTCGGCGACCACGGTGTGCTCGGCGAAGGCGCCCACCTTGGACAGGTGTCCGAGCCCCTGACCGGACAGGGTGTGGTGGCGGAACGTGCCATCGGTCGGCATACCGGGGACCATCGTCATCGACCCCGAGTCGCACAGGTACTGCGCACCCGACGAACACCACCGGCATTTGCCGCAGGTCGCGACGAACGACATCACCACGTGGTCACCCGGTGCGAAATCGGTGACGCCCTCCCCGACCTCCTGCACGACGGCCGAGCCCTCGTGACCGCCGATGAGCGGGAACATCTCCGGCAGGCCCAAGTCCCGCATCACGTCGTTGGGCGCGGACAGATCGCCCTGGAGGATGTGGTCGTCGGTATGGCACATGCCGGCCGCGACGTTCTTGATCAGCACCTCGCCGGCCCGCGGGGGATCCAGTTCGAATTCCTCCACCGACCACGGTTTGCCGACTCCGTGCAGGATGGCGCCTCGTGTCCGCATCCGGTCCCCAATCTCCTGGTGCGACGCCGCCTCAGACGAGCAGCGTTGTATGTGTCACTTACACAGTATGTATGTGACACTCACACCAAATCAAGAGATTGGCGACTCTATCCCGGCTAGAGGCGTTCGATGATCGTGACGTTGGCGGTGCCGCCGCCCTCGCACATCGTCTGAAGACCGTAGCGACCGCCGGTGCGCTCCAACGTGTTCAGCATCGTGGCGAACAGCTTCGCGCCCGTCGCGCCGAGCGGATGACCGAGTGCGATCGCGCCGCCGCTCGGGTTGACCTTCGCGGGATCGGCCTTGATCTCCTTCAGCCACGCCATCACCACCGGGGCGAAGGCTTCGTTGATCTCCACGGTGTCGATGTCGTCGATCGACAGCCCCGTCTTCTCCAGCGCATAGCGCGTCGCGGGGATGGGCCCGGTCAACATGAACACCGGGTCCGCGCCGCGGGCACTGATGTGGTGAATGCGCGCGCGCGGCTTGAGGCCGTGCTCGGAGACCGCCTTCTCGGAGGCCAGCAGCACCGCGCTGGCGCCGTCGGAGATCTGGCTGGCCATCGCCGCGGTCAACCGGCCGCCCTCGGTCAGGGTCTTGAGCCCGGCCATCTTCTCCAGCGAGGTGTCGCGCGGGCCCTCGTCGGTGACGAACGTGGCGCCCTCCACCTCGATACCGAAGATCTCGTTCTCGAAGTAGCCGGCGCGGATCGCCTCCTGCGCCCGCTGGTGGCTGGTGAGCGAGAACTCCTCCATCTCCTCGCGCGAGATACCCCACTTCTCGGCGATCAACTCCGCGCCGCGGAACTGGGAGATCTCCTGGTCGCCGTAGCGGTGCAGCCAATCCTTCGATTCGTTGGTGGGCGAGGTGAATCCGAACTGCTCGGCGACGAGCATCGCCGACGAGATCGGGATCTGGCTCATGTTCTGCATGCCGCCCGCGACGATCAGATCCGCGGTGCCGGACATCACGGCCTGTGCGCCGAACGAAATCGCCTGCTGACTGGATCCGCACTGGCGGTCCACGGTGACCCCGGGGACCTCCTCCGGAAAGCCCGCCGCCAGCCAGGAGTTCCTCGCGATGTTGCCGGCCTGCGGCCCGATGGTGTCCAGACAGCCCGCGATCACGTCGTCGACGGCACCCGGGTCGACGTCGACCCGGTCGAACAGCGCGCGCCATGCGGCCGCACCGAGGTCGACGGGGTGCACGCCGGCCAGCGACCCGTTGCGCTTGCCGACCGCGCTGCGCACCGCCTCGATGACGTACGCCTGCGAAAGTCCGTTGGTTCCAGCCATTTCAGTCCTTCTCTCTTGTGATTCCACCGAGAACTATTGAAAGATATTGTCTGCCGACCTGTTCGGCGGTGAGCGGACCACCGGGTTGATACCAGCGCACCGACACCCAGGTGGTGTCACGGATGAACCGGTAGACCAGGTCGACGTCGATGTCGGGCCGGAAGTAACCCTCCTCGATGCCCTGGTTGAGCAGGTCCAACCACATCTTGCGCTGCTCTTTGTTGCGTTGCTCCACATAGGAGAACCGCTGCTGCCCCGCCAATCGCTTGGCCTCGTCCTGGTAGATCACGACCTGGGCGTGGCGGTGCTCGATCGCCTCGAACGACGTCATGAACAATCCCTCGAGCCGCTCCAGCGGATTGGCCTCGGTGTTCACGATCTCCTGGTAGCGGGTGAACAACCAGTCCAGAAACCCGCGCAGCAGTTCGTCGACCATCTCCTCCTTGGAGGAGAAGTGGTGATACAGGCTGCCCGACAGGATGCCCGCGGAGTCGGCGATGTCGCGCACCGTGGTGGCGCGCAGGCCACGCTCGGCGAACATCACCGCGGCGAGCTCGAGAAGCTCGTCCCTCCTACTCACGGGCTGCTCGGTCATGGGTGCTGACTCGACACCGATATCACTTCTCCAGTCAGGTAACTGGAGTAGTCACTGGCAAGGAACGCGATCGTGGCGGCCACCTCCCACGGTTCGGCCGCCCGGCCGAATGCCTCGCCTTCCGAGAGCCGGTCCAGCAGATCCGCGCTGCTGGTCTTCTCGAGGAACTTGTGACGGGCGATGCTGGGCGACACCGCGTTGATCCGCACACCGTGCTCGACGGCCTCGATCGCGCTGCACCGGGTCAACGCCATCACCCCGGCCTTGGCGGCCGCGTAGTGCGATTGCGAATGCTGTGCGCGCCACCCCAACACGCTGGCGTTGTTGACGATCACCCCGCCATGGCCGGCCTCGCGGAAATAGCGCAGCGCCGCGCGGGTGGCACGCATCACCGACGTCAGGGTCACGTTCAGCACGCGGTCCCATTCCTCGTCGGTCATGTCGATCACGGGGGTCTGGCCGCCGAGACCGGCGTTGTTCACCAACACATCCAAACGCCCCATCCGGGCGGTGGTCGATGCGATCAGGGCGTCTACCTGCGCGGTGGATGTCACGTCGCAGACCACGCTTTCCACCCGGCCCAGGCCGAGTTCTGTGAGTTGGTCGCGGGTTTCGCCCAGACGCCGCTCGTGGTGGTCAGAGACGACGACGTCGGCGCCCTCCATCAGTGCGCGCCGCGCCACCGCAGACCCGATGCCGGTGCCCGCGGCGGCCGTCACGACGACGACCTTGCCGGCCAGAAGACCGTGTCCGTCAATCTCTTTCGGGGCTACAGAAAGATTTTTCGTCACCCTTTTGGTTCCCTCGGTAGGCCGAGCACCCGCTCGGCGATGATGTTGCGCTGAATTTCGTTGGATCCGCCGTAGATGGTGTCGGCCCGCGAGAACAGGTACAGCCGCTGCCATTCGTCGAAGTCGCCGTCGGTCAGCGTCAGACCTTCGGAGCCGAGCACATCCATTGCGATCTCGCCGAGCTCGCGATGCCAGTTGGCCCACAACAACTTCGACACGTTGTCTTGACCGGGCTGTTCTTCACCCATGGTGGCCAGCGCGTAGGACCGCATCGTCCGCAGCCCCACCCATGACCGGGTCAGCCGTTCCCGGATCAGCGGATCGTCAGCCGCACCAGTGCGTTTGGCCAACTCCGCCACGCCGGACAGCTCGCGGGCGTACTCGATCTGCTGACCCAGCGTCGACACCCCACGCTCGAATGTCAAGGTGCCCATGGCCACCCGCCAGCCGTCACCGGGTTCGCCGACCACCAGCGAGGCCTCGGTGCGGGCGTCGTCGAAGAACACCTCGTTGAATTCCGAGTCACCGGTCAGCTGGACGATGGGCCGCACCTCGACACCGGGCTGGTCCAGCGGCACCAGCAGATAGGACAGGCCCGCATGGCGTTTGGAGCCCTTCTCGGTGCGCGCGACCACGAAGCACCACTGCGCCCAGTGTGCCAGCGACGTCCAGACCTTCTGTCCGTTGATCACCCACTGATCCCCGTCGAGTTCGGCGGACGTCGACACGTTGGCGAGGTCGCTGCCCGCGCCCGGCTCCGAATAGCCCTGGCACCACAGCTCGGTGACATCGCGGATCTTGGGAAGGAACCGCTTCTGCTGCTCGGGCGTGCCGTAGGCGATCAGCGTCGGCCCGAGCAGTTCCTCGCCGAAGTGGTTGACCTTCGCGGGCGCGTTCGCCAGCGCGTACTCCTCGTAGAACGCCACCCGATGCGCGACCGACAGGCCTCGGCCGCCGTGCTCCTGGGGCCACCCCAGGCACGTGTACCCCGCGGCGGCCAGATGCCGGTTCCACGCCAGACGTTCCTCGAACGCGACGTTGTCGTGGCCCGGCCCGCCGAGGCCCTTGAGTGCGGCGTACTCGCCGACCAGGTTGGCGGCCAGCCAGTCGCGGACCTCGGCCCGGAACTCCTCGACCTCAATCACCCTTGTAGGCTAACCTACCAAGCACTTGCTTTGTTGAGGGAGCGTCGATGAGTACGGATCCAAGGACCATTCCCCAGGTCTTGGACCACAGCGCCGACCGATTCGCAGGACATCCGGCGCTGGTCACCGACGATCGGACGTTCACGTTCACCCAATTGCGCGACGAGGTGCGCGTCGCCGCCGCGGCGATGATCGAGCTGGGCGTCGACGCCGGCGACCGGGTCGCGATCTGGTCACCCAACACGTGGCACTGGGTGGTGGCCTGCCTGGCCACCCACTACGCGGGTGGGGTCGTGGTGCCGCTCAACACCCGCTACACGGTCCGCGAGGCGGCCGACGTCATCGAGCGCACGAACGCGCCCCTGCTGGTGGCCGCGGGCGAGTTCCTCGGCACCGACAAGACCGCCGACCTCGACCGTGACGCGCTGCCGCGGTTGCGCCACATCGTGCGGGTGCCGGTCGATCGCGCCGAGACCGGCGACGGTTCGTGGGATTCGTTCATGGCCCGCGGCCGCGACACCGCCGCGGCCCAGGCGCGGGCCGCGGCCGTCACACCCGACGACGTCTCCGACATCCTGTTCACCTCCGGCACCACCGGCCGCAGCAAGGGCGTGCTGTGCGCGCACCGGCAGTCGCTGGCGGGATCCGCAGCGTGGGCCGAGTGTGGCCAGCTCACCAGCGCCGACCGCTACCTGTGCATCAACCCGTTCTTCCACAACTTCGGCTACAAGGCCGGCATCCTGGCCTGCCTGCAGACCGGCGCGACGTTGATTCCCCAGTTGACCTTCGACGCCGAGCAGGCCATGCGGGCCGTGCAGGAGCACCGCATCACCGTGCTGCCCGGGCCCCCGACGATCTATCAGGTGCTGCTGGATCACCCCCGCCGGGCCGACTACGACCTGAGCTCGCTGCGGTTCGCGGTCACCGGCGCCGCGACCATCCCGGTCGTGCTGATCGAACGCATGCGGTCCGAACTGGACATCGACATCGTGCTCACCGCATACGGTCTCACCGAGGCCAACGGCTTCGGCACGATGTGTCGCGCCGACGACGACGCGGTGACCATCGCCACCACCTCCGGACGCCCGATCGCCGACTTCGAACTGCGTATCGACGACCCTTCCGACGACGGCACCGGCGAAGTGCTGCTGCGCGGGCCCACCGTCATGCTCGGCTATCTCGACGACCCCGAGGCCACCGCCGCGACCGTCGACGCCGACGGCTGGCTGCACACCGGCGACATCGGGAAGGTCGACGAGAACGGCAATCTGCAGATCACCGACCGGCTCAAGGACATGTACATCTGCGGCGGGTTCAACGTCTATCCCGCAGAGGTCGAGCAGGTGCTGGCCCGACTGGACGGGGTCGCCGAATCCGCGGTGATCGGCGTCCCCGACGAGCGACTCGGCGAGGTCGGCAAGGCGTTCGTGGTGGCCAGGCCCGGTGCCACTCTGGACGAGCAGACCGTGATCGCCTACACCCGTGAGCATCTGGCGAACTTCAAGGTGCCACGGTCGGTAGAGTTTCTCGACGTGCTGCCCCGCAACGCGGGTGGCAAGGTGGTCAAGCCGCTTCTGAGAGAAAGAGTTTGATGGATCTCAATTTCGACGACACCACCTTGGAATTTCAGGCCGAGGTGCGCGAATTCCTCGCCGCGAACCGGAATTCGTTCCCGACGAAGTCCTATGACACCGCCGAGGGGTTCGAGCAGCACCGGCGCTGGGACCGGATCCTCTATGACGCCGGGCTGTCGGTGATCACCTGGCCGCGCAAGTACGGCGGGCGAGACGCGTCGCTGCTGCAATGGGTGGTGTACGAGGAGGAGTACTTCCGCGCCGGCGCACCGGGCCGGGCCAGCGCCAACGGCACGTCGATGTTGGCGCCGACGTTGTTCGCGCACGGCACCGAAGAACAGCTGGACCGCGTCCTGCCGAAGATGGCCACCGGCGAGGAGATCTGGGCGCAGGCGTGGTCGGAGCCGGAGTCCGGCAGCGATCTGGCGTCGTTGCGGTCCACCGCCACCAGGACCGAGGGTGGCTGGCTGCTCAACGGCCAGAAGATCTGGAGTTCCCGCGCGCCGTTCGGCGAGCGGGCTTTCGGGCTGTTTCGCTCCGATCCGGCCGCCGAACGCCACCGTGGGCTGACCTACTTCATGTTCGACCTGAAGGCCGACGGAATCACCGTGCGGCCCATCGCCCAACTCGGCGGTGACACCGGCTTCGGCGAGATCTTCCTCGACGACGTGTTCGTCCCCGACCACGACGTCATCGGCGAGGTGCACGACGGGTGGCGCGCGGCGATGAGCACGTCGAGCAACGAACGCGGTATGTCGCTGCGCAGCCCGGCACGCTTCCTGGCGCCGGCGGAACGACTTGTCGCGCAATGGAAACAGAACCCGGATCCCGCCTATGCCGACCGTGTTGCCGACGCGTGGATCAAGGCGCAGGCCTACCGCCTGCACACGTTCGGCACCGTGACCCGGGTGGCCGCGGGCGGTGAGCTGGGCGCCGAGTCGTCGGTGACCAAGGTGTTCTGGTCGGATCTCGACGTCGCACTGCACCAGACTGCGCTGGACCTGCTCGGCCCCGACGCGGAGCTGCACAACGACTGGACCGACGGGCTGCTGTTCGCCCTGGGCGGTCCGATCTATGCGGGTACCAACGAGATTCAGCGCAATATCATCGCCGAGCGGCTGCTGGGCCTGCCTAGGGAGAAGGCCAAGTGAGATTCGAGATCGACGAGCAGCAGCGCGATTTCGCGGCCAGCATCGATGCCGCGCTTGGCTCCGCCGATCTGCCCGCCGCGGTGCGGGCCTGGTCGCAGGGTGACACCACACCGGGCCGCAAGGTGTGGGCCCAGCTGGCCGAACTCGGCGTCACGGCCCTGGCCGTTCCCGAGCGGTTCGACGGCATCGACGCCCATCCCGTCGACGTGGTGGTGGCAATGGAGCGGCTCGGCCGCTGGTGTGTGCCCGGCCCGGTCACCGAGTCCATTGCGGTGGCACCGATTCTGCTCGCCGGCGACGAGCGGGCAGGCGCGCTGGCGTCCGGCGAGCTGATCGCCACGGTCGCGATGCCCCCGCAGGTGCCCCGGGCCGTGGACGCCGACACCGCCGGCCTGGTCCTGCTGGCCGATCCGGACGGAGTGACCGAAGGCGCGGCGGGTGAGCGGCACGACTCCGTGGACCCGAGCCGAAAGCTGTTCGACGTCACCGCATCCGGCGACCGGGCGGCGGCGGATGTCGCGCGCGCATACGAGATGGGCGTGCTGGCCACGGCCGCGCAGTTGGTGGGCGCCGGGCAGGCGATGCTGGACATGTCGGTCGAATACGCCAAGCAGCGACACCAGTTCGGCCGCGCGATCGGCACGTATCAGGCGATCAAGCACAAGCTCGCCGACGTGCACATCGCGATCGAGTTGGCCCGGCCGCTGGTCTACGGCGCGGCGCTGTCGGTGGCCGACGGTGCGCCCGAGATCGCGCGTGACGTCAGCGCCGCCAAGGTCGCCGCGGGCGAGGCCGCGCTGCTGGCGGCGCGCTCGTCGCTGCAGACCCACGGCGCCATCGGCTTCACCCAGGAGCACGACCTGTCGCTGTGGCTGCTGCGGGTGCAGGCGCTTCGGTCGGCGTGGGGCGATTCGACGGCACACCGGCGACGGGTATTGGAGGCGCTGTCGTGACCGAAGAGCGCAACCTGCTGCGCCAGACCGTCGCGTCGCTGGTCGAAAAGCACGCCTCGCCGGAGGCGGTGCGCGCGGCGATGGCTTCGGAGCGCGGCTACGACGAGTCGCTGTGGAAGCTGTTGTGCGAGCAGGTCGGTGCGGCAGCCCTGCTGGTGCCCGAGGAGATGGGCGGTGCGGGCGGGGGACTCGCCGACGCCGCCGTCGTGCTCGAGGAACTCGGCAAGGCGCTGGTGCCCACCCCGCTGCTGGGCACCACGTTGGCCGTGGCCGCGCTGCTGGCCGCCGACGAGCCGGACACCGGCGCTCTCGAGGCGCTCGCGGAGGGCGTATCGATCGGCGCCGTGGTGTTCGACGCCGACTACGTCGTCAACGGCGATGTCGCCGACGTGGTAGTTGCCGTCGACGGTGATCGGATCAGCCGGTGGACCGAGTTCAGCGCGCAGCGCCTCGACGGCATGGACCCGACGCGGCGACTGGCGCGGGTGACACCGGGGCAGGCCACCGACATCGGCGCCGATCCGGGACTGGCCGACACGGCGGCGCTGCTACTGGCCGCCGAGCAGGTCGGCGCTGCGACCCGCTGCCTCGAGTTGACGGTGGCCTACACCAAGGACCGGGTGCAGTTCGGCAGGTCGATCGGCAGCTTCCAGGCGCTCAAGCACCGGATGGCCGATCTGTACGTTTCGGTGCAGTCCGCGCGGGCCGTCGTCGACGAGGCGGTCGCGCAGCCCTCGGCGACCTCGGCCGCACTGGCGAGGGTGTCGGCCAGCGAGGCGCTGTCCAAGGTGGCCGCGGAGGCGATCCAGTTGCACGGCGGCATCGCGATCACCTGGGAAAGCGACATTCAGCTGTACTTCAAGCGCGCACACGGCAGCGCACAGCTGCTCGGGCCACCGCGTGAGCATCTGCGTCGGCTCGAGTCCGAGGTGCTCTAGCCTGGCCGGATGAGCCGGATATCCCTGCGCGCGGGCATTCCGCCGTTCTACGTGATGGATGTGTGGCTGGCCGCCGCCGAGCGTCAGCGCAGTCACGGTGATCTGGTGAACCTCTCGGCGGGTCAGCCCAGCGCCGGGGCGCCCACGCCGGTGCGCGACGCGGCGGTCGACGCGCTGCAGCGCAACCAGCTCGGCTACTCGGTGGCACTGGGCATCCCCGAACTCCGCGGCGCGATCGCCGAGTCCTACGCCGACCGGTACGGCATCGCGGTCGACGCCGACGAGGTGGTGCTGACCACCGGCTCCAGCGGCGGTTTCCTGTTGACGTTTCTGGCCTGCTTCGACGTCGGCGACCGGGTGGCGATCGCCAGCCCCGGATATCCGTGTTACCGCAACATCCTCTCGGCGCTGGACTGCGAGGTCGTCGAGATCGCCTGCGGCCCGGAGACCCGCTTCCAGCCGACCGCGCAGATGCTGGCCGAGCTCGATCCGCCCGTGCAAGGCGTGATCGTCGCGAGCCCGGCCAACCCGACCGGGACCGTGATACCGCCCGAAGAGCTCGCGTCGATCGCGTCGTGGTGCGCGGACACCGGGGTGCGGCTGATCAGCGACGAGGTCTACCACGGGCTGGTCTACCCGGGCGCCCCGGAAACCAGCTGCGCGTGGCAGACGTCGCGGGATGCGGTGGTGGTCAACAGCTTCTCGAAATATTTCGCGATGACGGGGTGGCGGCTGGGCTGGCTGCTGGTGCCCAAGGAACTGCTACGCGCGGTGGACTGTTTGACCGGCAACTTCACGATATGCCCGCCGGTGCTGGCCCAGTACGCCGCGGTGGCCGCGTTCACCCCGGACGCCGTCGCCGAGTCGGACGCCCTGCTGCACCACTACGCGGCCAACCGCCGGCTGCTGCTCGACGGGCTGCGGGACATCGGCATCGACCGGGTGGCCCCCACCGACGGCGCGTTCTACGTCTACGCCGACGTGTCGCATCTGACCACCGACTCGCTGTCGTTCTGCTCGAAGCTGTTGGCGGACACCGGCGTCGCGATCGCGCCCGGTATCGACTTCGACACCGTGCGGGGCGGGTCGTTTGTGCGGCTGTCGTTCGCCGGGCCGACGAGCGATATCACCGAGGCGCTGCGGCGGATCGGCGCCTGGCTGTCCTGAGAGGGACTTGTCGGAGGGTCCCTGTAGCGTCGGGACTATGTTCGAAAGGTTGTTCGACGTCGACCCCGAGGCGGGCGAGGCTTGCCTGCGGGAGCAGGTCGAACGCCTGGAGAACCTCAAGGCCGCCGCGGCCGCAGCACAGGCCCGCGCGACGGCGGCGTGGAAGGCCAAACGGTATGCGGCCGAAGAAGCTGCGGGCGTGCCGGCGCGCAAGCGTGGACGTGGGCTCGCGACCGAGGTCGCACTGGCCCGTCGCGATGCCCCGGTACAGGGCGGTCGGCACCTCGGCTTCGCCAGCGCGCTGGTGGACGAGATGCCTCACACGCTCGCGGCGTTGGAGTGTGCAGCGCTGTCGGAATGGCGGGCCACCCTGATCGTGCGCGAGTCGGCGTGCTTGTGTGTCGAGGACCGCCGCCGCCTCGACGAGCGCATGTGCGCCGACGTGACCAAGCTCGACGGGTGGGGTGACAAGCGGATCGCCGCCGAAGCCAAACGAATCGCCTGCGACCTCGACGTCGGCGCGGTGGTGGATCGCAGCGCCAAGGCCCCCGCGGACCGACGGGTGGGCGTCCGCCCGGCGCCTGACTCGATGGTGTGGGTGAGCGCGCTGCTGCCCGTCGGGCAGGGAGTGAGCGTCTATGCCGCGCTGAAATGCGCCGCCGACACCACTTTCGACGACCGCTCGCGCGACCAGATCATGGCCGACACGTTGGTGGAGCGGGTCACCGGACGCCCGGCCGAACAACCGGTGGACGTCAACGTGAACCTGGTGATGGCCGACACCACTCTGATGGGCGACGACGATGCGCCCGCATGGCTCGACGGTTACGGACCCCTACCGAGCGCGATCGCGAGAGGGCTGACCGGGGACGCGGTCGCCGATGCGGACGCAAAGGCGGTGCTGCGCCGGCTGTACCGTCACCCGCGCAGCGGACAACTCGTGGCGATGGAGTCCAAAGCGCGCGCCTTCCCGAAAGGGTTGGCCGCCTTCATCGGAGTCCGCGACCAGACGTGTCGCACGCCCTACTGCAACGCGGAGATACGTCACCGCGACCACGCTGTGCCTAGGCACCGCGGCGGTCCGACGAGCGCATCGAATGGCCTGGGCGAGTGCGAGGCCTGCAACTACGCCAAGGAGGCACCCGGCTGGTCGGTGGCGACCAAGGAATGCGACGGCGAGCACATTGCCGAGTTCACGACGCCCACCAACGCCACCTACCGATCGCTGGCCCCGCCGCTGCCCGGCCCGCCCGTGCGAACCACGAGCCTGATCGAGGGCGGGCTCAGCATCGAGCTGGTCAGGTTCGACGCTGCTTGACGTACCAGTCGAGCAGGTCGGGATCGTCGACGGCGCTGCGCTCGACGACTTTCGCGGCGTCGCCGCCCTGGAGCAGCTTCTTCACGGGCACCTCGAGCTTCTTGCCCGTGCGGGTGTGCGGAACGCCGGGGGCGACGATGATCTCGTCGGGAACGTGCCGCGGCGACACCTCGTCCCGGATGGTCTTGTTGATGCGGTCGCGGAGTTCGTCGGTGAGTTCTGCCCCTTCGGCCAGCACCACGAACAACGGCATCCAGTAGCCGCCGTCGGGTTGATCGACGCCGATCACCATGGACTCGGCGATCTCGGGCAAGCGTTCCACCGCCTGGTAGATGTCGGCGCTGCCCATCCGGATGCCGTGCCGGTTCAGCGTCGAGTCCGACCGCCCGTGCACGATGACGCTGCCGTGGTCGGTGATCGTGATCCAGTCCCCGTGCCGCCACACACCGGGGTAGGTCTCGAAATAGGCGCTGCGGTAGCGGGATCCGTCCGCATCGTTCCAGAACCTGACCGGCATGGACGGCATGGGTTTGGTGATGACGAGTTCCCCGACTTCGTCGCGGACCGGGTTGCCCGCCTCATCCCAGGCGTCCAATGCGACACCGAGGTAGGGCGCCGACAGTTCTCCGGGCCATACCGGCACGGTGGGCACCCCGCCGATGAAGGCCGAGACCACGTCGGTGCCGCCGCTGATCGACGACACCTGGACCCGCTCACCGACGTTGTCGCGCAGCCACAGCGACGTCGACGGCGGCAACGACGACCCGGTGATGCCGACGGTGCGCAACGCCGACAGGTCGTGATCCCGCCGCGGCACCGCACCCGCCTTGGCGCACCCGAGCACGTACGCGGGACTGGTGCCCAGCACCGTCGCCTGGATTTGGGCGGCGAGGTGCCACAGCGTGTCCGGCTGGGGGTGGTTCGGGCTGCCCGAGTAGCACACAATCGTCGCCCCCACCAGCAGCCCGGCGATCTGGAAGTTCCACATCATCCAGCTCGGGCTGGTGTACCAGAAGAAGGTGTCGTCAGCACCGATGTCACATTGCAGGGCAACGGCTTTGAGATGCTCGAGCACGACACCGCCGTGTCCGTGCACGATGCCCTTGGGCTTGCCCGTGGTTCCCGACGAGTACAGGATCCACAGCGGGTGGCCGAAGTCAACGGGCACGGTGTCCAGCCGCGCGTCGGAGGTTTCGGTCAGCTCCGAGGCCAGCACCGTGGCGCGCAGCGTCGGCAACCCCGCCCGCAGCGCCTCGACGTCGTCGCGCTTGTCATGGGACTTGCCGCCGAAGCGGTAGCCCTCCGCGGTCACCAGCACGACCGGTTCGAGTTGACCCAGCCGATCCAGCGCGGCCTTGGCGGAGTAGTCCTGGCCGCAGGCACTCCAGATCGCTCCGACGCTCGCGGTCGCCAGGAAGGCGATCACGGCCTCGGGGATGTTCGGCAGATAGCCGACGACCCGATCGCCCGGCCCCACCCCGTGCGCCCGCAACCGGGCGGCGAACGCCGATGTGCGGCCCAGCAGTTCGGCCCACGAGATCTCGGTCACGGCGCCGCCTTCGGCGATATCGAGGATGGCCGGCCGGTCGGTGCGGGCGTTGCGAATGATCTGATTGACGTAGTTGAGCCGGGTACCCGGGAACCACTGCGCGCCGGGCATTTCCTCGCCGACCAGAACCGTATCCGGCCGGTTCCCGAGGTCGAAGTAGTCCCACAGCGCCGCCCAGAACCCCTCGAGGTCGTCGATCGACCACTGCCACAGCGACCGGTAGTCGTCGACGGTCACCCCGTGGCGTTCGCCGACGAACCGCGCGAAATCGGTCACCCGGGCACCGGCCACGTCCTCGGGCGTCGGCTCCCACTGCGCCTCGGCGTTCGTCATCGCGCGCTCCACCCGCCGTCCATCGTGTACGTCGCGCCGGTCACCATGCCTGCCGTCGGCGACACGAGCCAACTGACCACAGAAGCCACCTCTTCGGGTTCAACCAATCGCTTGATCGCGCTCTCCTTGAGAAGAATGTCCGTCACCACCTGATCCTCCGGAATGTCGTGCACCTTGGCCTGATCGGCGATCTGCTTGGTGACCAACGGCGTTCGCACGTACCCCGGGTTGACGCAATTGCTCGTCACGTTGTGGGTGGCGCCCTCCAGCGCGGTCACCTTCGACAAGCCTTCCATGCCGTGCTTGGCGGTGACGTAGGCGACCTTGTACTCGGACGCCCTGATGCCGTGCACCGAAGAGATGTTGACGATCCGGCCGAAGCTGCGGTCGTACATGTGCGGCAGCGCGGCGCGGATGAGCAGAAACGGAGCTTCCACCATCAGCGCCATCATCAGCCGGAAGCGATCGGGCGGAAACTCGGCGATGGGGCTGACGTGCTGCACGCCTGCATTGTTGACCAGGATGTCGGTCTCCAGCCGCACATCCTCCAGGGCGTTGACGTCGGAAAGGTCGACCACCCAGGCCTTCCCACCTATGTCGTCGGCGACGGCGTGTGCGCCCGCCTCGTCGAGATCGGCCACGGTCACTCCTGCCCCGCATGACGCGAGTTCACGTGCGCAGGCCGCGCCGATCCCGCTCGCACCGCCGGTGACCAGCGCCGTACGGCCCGTCAGATCGGTCATCCGGCTCCGGCCTTCGCGAGCTGCTCGCGGTCGGCGTCGTCGATGGTCTTGAGGTCGATTCCGTTGGTCTCCCGGGTCACCCACGCCGCGGCCAGCGTGATCACTGCAGCGCCGGCGAGGTACAACGCGATGGGCACTGATGAGCTGAACCTGTCGAGCAGCCAGGTGGCGATGGCAGGCGCCAGCGACCCCGCGAAGATCGCGGTCACCTGATAGCCAAGCGACACACCGGAATAGCGCATGCGGGTGGGGAACATCTCGGCCATGATCGCCGGCTGGGGTGCATACATCAGCGAGTGGATGACCAGGCCGAGGATGATCGCGGCCGTGATGACCAGATAGTTCGCGGTGTTCATCATCGGGAAGGCGTAAAAGCCCCAGGTGCCCGCGGCGACCGCGCCGACGATGTACACCGGTCGGCGCCCGAACCGGTCGGAGAGCCTGCCCACCTGCGGGATCACCACGAAATGCACGGCGTGCGCGGCCAGCAGGTACCACAGGATGTCGCTGGTGTCGGTGCCGACATGGGTCTTGAGGTAGACGATGGAGAACGTCACGACGAGGTAGTACATGATGTTCTCCGCGAAGCGCAGTCCCATCGCGGTGAAAACGCCACGCGGATAACGCCTCAGCACCTCGACGACGCCGTAGGACACGGCCTTGGCCCGTTCGACCTCCTGCGCGGCCTCCACGAAGATCGGCGCGTCGGAGACCTTGGTGCGGATGTAGTACCCGATCAGCACCACCACCGCCGACAGCCAGAACGCGATGCGCCATCCCCACGACAAGAACGCGGCATCCGACATCGTCGCTGTCAGCACCAGCAGGACCACGGTGGCCAGCATGTTGCCGACCGGCACCGCCGCCTGGGGCCAACTCGCCCAGAAGCCGCGCTCGCGGTCGGGGCTGTGCTCGGCGACCAATAACACCGCGCCACCCCATTCGCCCCCGACGGCGAAGCCCTGCAGGAAGCGCAGCACCACCAGCAGCACCGGTGCCCAGACCCCGATCTGGCCGTATGTCGGCAGACAACCCATCAGGAAGGTGACCGCGCCGACGAGCAGGATCGCGAACTGGAGCAGCTTCTTACGGCCGTACTTGTCGCCGAAGTGTCCGAAGACCACGCCGCCGAGAGGGCGCGCCACGAAGCCCACCGCATAGGTCAACAAGGCGGCGATGATCGCGTTGGCCTCGTCGGTGCCCTGGGCGAAGAAGACCTTGTTGAACACCAAGGTGGCCGCGGTGGCGTAGAGGAAGAACTCGTACCACTCGACGACGGTGCCCGCCATCGACGCGACGACCACCCGCTTCAGGCCGGTGGGTACCGGGCCGGATTCGCTCATTTGAGTGAGTATTCATGCACGTCGTCACCCCCGCAATGGCCAAAGCTGCAGGAGTGATCTGCAAAAATGCACACATGGCGTCGCCGTCCGGGCGCCGGCCGAGCGCCGACGACCTCCTCGTACTGCTGGCTGTCGGCCGCTCCGGGCGCTACCGCACCGCGGCCGACGAGCTCGGGCTCAACCACACCACGGTCTCGCGCCGGATCGCCGCGCTCGAGCGGGCGATCGGCGGCCGGGTGCTGACTCGGGTCGCCGGGGCCTGGGAACTGACCGACCTGGGGCGCGAGGCGCTGTCGGCCGCTGAGGCGGTGGAATCCGCCGTCCGGTCGCTCGCGGTGGACACCGGCGGCGAGCGGATCCTCGAAGGGGTGGTCCGGATCTCGGCCACCGACGGCTTCTCGGCCTACATCGCCGCACCCGCGGCGGCCCAGGTGCAGCGTAAGCATCCGGGCGTGGCCGTGGAGATCGTCGCGGCCACCCAACGCGCCACCCAGCAGCGCTCCGGGCTGGACGTCGAGGTGGTCGTCGGCGAGCCGAAGGTGCACCGGGCCAAGGCCATCCGGCTCGGCGACTACTGCCTGGGCATGTACGGCTCCCGCGACTACCTCGCCGAGCACGGGCCGCCCGCGAACATCGCGGACCTCGAACGCTTCCCACTCGTCTACTTCATCGAATCGATGTTGCAGGTCGACGACCTCGACGTGGCGACGAGCTTCGCTCCCGCCATGCGCGAATCGGTCACCTCGACCAACGTCTTCGTCCACGTGGAGGCGACGCGAGCGGCCGCCGGACTGGGCCTGCTGCCGTGCTTCATGGCCGACCGCCACGCCGACCTCGTGCGCGTGCTGCCCGACGCGGTGGCCGTCCGGTTGTCGTACTGGCTGGTCGCGCGGGCCGAGACGATGCGCAGACCCGAGGTCGCCGCGGTGCTGAGCGCGATCCGCGCCCGGATGGCCGATCAACGCGACGTGCTGCTTGGGAGGCCCTAGCAGCGGACGTTATGGTGATCCGATGTTGCGCAGAGCCCTGATCACCGCGACCGTTCCGTTGGCCGCCGCGTTGACGGCGACCGTGCTGTCCGCACCGACCGCAGGCGCGCAACCACCGGGTCCTCCCCCATGCGAGTTCGCGCTGAGCTTCCTGTGCAACATCATCCCGATGGCGCCCGGACTCGACCACGACATCGATCTCACCGAGCAGGCACCCGTCGATCCCAACGCACCGCTACCCGAGTCGCTGCCGCCGGCCGATCCGTGTGCGGCGGGGTGTATCTAGAGCCAGGTGTCGTCGGTGGTGGCGGTGAGAAACGCCTCCAGGTCGTCGCGCCACTGCGCCGGGGTGTTCTTGTCCGGTTCGATGCCGGTGTACTGCCCACGGTAGAACAGCAGGGGCCGGGCTTTGCGGTGCGGCGCATCCGACAGCGAGTGCACCGCGCCGAACACCACCAGATGGTCACCGCCGTCGTGCACGGAATGCACGGTGCAGTCGATGTGGGCCAACGTGCCCTCGATGACCGGTGAGCCGAGTTCGGACCGGTGCCAGTCGATTCCGCCGAACTTGTCGGGCTCCTTGGATCCGAACCGGGCCGACACGTGCTGCTGATCCTCGTGCAGCACATTGACGCAGAAGCGTCCGCTGGCCTCGATGGCCTGCCAGGACCGGGACACCTTCGTCGGGCAGAACAGCACCAGCGGCGGGTCGAGCGACAGCGCCGCGAACGACTGGCAGGCAAAACCGACGGGCATGTCCTCGTGCACGGTGGTGATCACCGTGATACCGGTGCAGAACTGGCCCAGCACATTTCGGAACGTGCGGGCGTCGATGTCCTTGCGGGCTGTCACTGTCCCTTGAAGCCGATGCTGAAGTCGTGCCCCCACAGGCTGACCGCGGTGCTCTCCCGTGCGACCCAGCTGTCGTCTTCGACCTGCAGCCCCTCGCAACCGAATTCGACGTCGAAGCCGCCGGGAGTCTTCATGTAGAAGGACAGCATCTTGTCGTTCACATGCCTACCCAGCGTCGCCGACATGGGTACCTTGCGCCGTAGCGCCCGGTCCAGGCACAGGCCGACGTCGTCGGAGTTCTCCACCTCCACCATCAGATGCACGATGCCGCTCGGTGTCTCACCCGGCATGAAGGCCAGGCTGTGGTGGCGCGGGTTGACCCCGAAGAACCGCAGCCACGCAGGCGCTCCGTCGGCGGGCCTGCCCACCAACTGCGGCGGCAGCCGCATCGAGTCGCGCAGCGCAAAGCCCAGCACGTCGCGATAGAAGTGCAGCGATTCGGCGTCGTCGCGGGTGGTCAGCACCACGTGACCCAAGCCCTGCTCCTCGGTGACGAACCGGTGCCCGTACGGGCTCACGACGCGGCGGTGTTCGAGAGCGGCCCCGTGGAACACCTCCAGACAGTTGCCCGACGGGTCCTGGAACCGGATCATCTCGTCGACGCGGCGGTCGGCCAGTTCGGCCGCGGTGGCCTCCTTGTACGGAGTGCCCTCCAGGTCGAGCCGATTGCGGATCTCCTGCAGGCCCGCGGCATTGGCCGTCTCCCAGCCGGATTCCAGCAGGCGGTCGCTTTCGCCGGGCACGATCACCAGACGGGCCGGGAAGTCGTCCATGCGCAGATACAGCGCGCCGTCGACCGCGCCCTTGCCCTCGACCATGCCCAGTACCTTGAGGCCGTACTCGCGCCATGCACCGACGTCGGTGGCCTCGATCCGCAGGTATCCCAGCGACCGGATGCTCATGATTTCGCCTCCCCGGCACCATCGTTGAGGAAGTCGATGGTCAGCTTGTTGAACTCGTCGAACTTCTCCAGTTGGGCCCAGTGGCCACACTGCCCGAAGACGTGCAGCTGCACGCGGGCGATCTGCTTGAGCGCGACCAGCGCCCCGTCCAGCGGATTCACCCGGTCTTCACGACCCCAGATCAGCAGCACCCGCTGACGCAGTTTGTACACCTCGCGCCACATCATGCCGAGTTCGAAGTCCGCGCCTGCGAACGACTTTCCCATCGCGCGGGCCGCGGCCAGCGACTCCGGTTGGCTCGCGATCTCGAACCGCTCGTCGATCAGTTCCTCGGTGATCAGGCTCTGGTCGTAGACCATGATGCGCAGGAACTTCTCCATGTTCTCGCGGGTGGGGTCCGCGGTGAACCTGCCGAGCAGCTTGACGCCCTCGGTGGGGTCGGGCGCGAACAGGTTCACCGACAGCCCGCCGGGGCCCATCAGCACCAGCCTGCCCGCCCGCTTGGGGTTGTCCAGTGCAAACCGCACCGCGGTGCCGCCGCCCAGCGAGTTGCCGATCAGGTCGGCGCGGTCCAGTCCGAGATGGTCGAACAGGCTGCGCAACGCGGTCGCACTGTAGCGGTTGTACTGCTCGTGTTCGGTGTGCTTGTCGGAGTGTCCGTACCCGGGTTGGTCGACGGCCAGCACGTGGAAATGCTGTGCCAGCACGGCGATGTTGCGGCCGAAGTTCGACCAACTCGACGCGCCGGGCCCGCCACCGTGCAGCAGCACGACGGTCTTACCGTTGCCGACGCCCGCCTCGTGGTAGTGCAGGCGCATGTCTTTCTCGCCCGCGCGGACCTGCGCGTAGCGCGATGTCGACTCGAATGTGATCTCTTGCTGCTGTGCGGCTTCGGCGGCGAAGGATGTCATCGAACAGCCTGATCAGACCATCGTGTCCTGAGGCGGCAGACCGAACTCGTGGTTGCCGAAGATCAGGTACGCGCGTTCGGGATCGTTGGCGGCGTGCACACGCCCGGCGTGGGCGTCCCGCCAGAACCGTTGCACCGGAGCGTCATTGTTCAGTGCGGTGGCGCCGGAGGCCTCGAAGAGCCGGTCGATGGACGCGATGGCCCGACCGGTGGCGCGAACCTGGTCGCGACGGGCCCGGGCACGAAGCTCGAACGGAATCTCTTTGCCGCCTTTGAGCAGCGCGTACTCGTCGCCGACGTTGCCGATCAACTGGCGCCACGCGGCGTCGATGTCGCTTGCCGCCTCGGCGATGCGGACCTTGGCGAACGGGTCGTCCTTGGCCTTCTCGCCGGCGAACGCGGCACGCACCCGCTTGCCCTGGTGCTCGACGTGCGCGTCGTAGGCGCCGTAGGCCATTCCGACGATCGGCGCCGAGATGGTGGTCGGATGCACGGTGCCCCAAGGCATCTTGTACACCGGCGCGGTGTTGGCCTGCAGGCCGCCCGCGGTGCCGTCGTTCATCGCCTTGTAGGACAGGAAGCGGTGCGACGGCACGAACACGTCCTTGACCACCAGCGTGTTGCTGCCGGTTCCGCGCAGGCCGACCACGTGCCAGACGTCGTCGATCTTGTACTCGGTGCGCGGGATCAGGAAACTGCCGAAGTCGACAGGGCGGCCGTCCTTGATCACCGGACCACCCACGAAGGTCCACGACGCGTGGTCGCAACCCGACGACCAGTTCCACGATCCGTTGACCAGGTAGCCGCCGTCGACGACTTGGCCGGCCCCCATCGGGGCGTAGGACGACGACACCCGCACGGTCGGGTCGTCGCCCCAGACCTCTTCCTGGGCCTTCTGGTCGAACAACGCCAGGTGCCAGTTGTGCACGCCAACGATCGAGGCGACCCAACCGGTGGATCCACACGCGGTCGCCAGACGGCGCACGGCCTCGTAGAACAGCGTCGGGTCGCACTGCATGCCGCCCCATTGCTGAGGCTGCAACAGCTTGAAGAAGCCGACCTCGTCGAGTTCGTTGACCGTCTCGTCGGGAAGGCGCCGCAGGTCCTCGGTAGTCTGGGCGCGCTTGGCGATCAACGGCAACAGGTCGTCGACGCCGGCTAGGACCGCCTCCACGTCACGCTGTTCAATGGACGTCACTGGTTTGCCTCCCGGACAGTAGGGACTGCGATGAGCGCTTTCGTGAAGAGCCGATCACACAAACAGAGATTAGAACACGTTACGATTCATGTCGAGTAGGACGGGCTTGCAGTGGCTTGAGCTGCACACATGCATTTCTGTAACCTGTTCTAATATTCACACCAGGAGGGTGGACAGCTGTGACGGATGAGCCGCTCGGCAGCCATGTGCTCGAGCTGGTGCTCGCGGAGGTCGTCGAGGAGACCGCCGATGCGCGCTCGCTGGTCTTCAGCGCGCCCGAAGGTCCCGACGCGCCGGCCATCCCCGCCGAGCGGTTGCGGTACGCGCCGGGGCAGTTTCTGACCCTGCGGGTGCCAAGCGATCGCACCGGGTCGGTGGCGCGCTGCTATTCGCTGTGCAGTTCACCGTTCACCGGCGACCCGATGACGGTGACCGTCAAACGCACCGACGGCGGGTACGCGTCCAACTGGCTGTGCGACCACGCCCACCCCGGCATGAAGATCCACGTGCTGGCCCCGTCGGGCACGTTCGTGCCCAAGACGCTGGACACCGATTTCCTGCTGCTGGCGGCGGGATCGGGGATCACCCCGATGATGTCGATCTGCAAGTCGGCGCTGGCCGAGGGCAGCGGCAAGGTGGTGCTGATCTACGCCAACCGCGACGAGAACTCGGTGATCTTCTCGGCGGCGCTGCGCGAACTGGCGGCCAAGTACCCCGACCGGTTGACCGTCGTGCACTGGCTCGAAAGCGTGCAGGGTCTGCCTTCCACGGCGGCCCTGACGACGCTGGCCGCCCCCTACGCGGGCCACGACGCCTACATCTGCGGACCGGGACCGTTCATGGCCGCGGCCGAGGAGGCGCTGGCCGCACTCGGCGCCGAGCGCGTGCACATCGAGGTGTTCAAATCGCTGGAATCCGATCCGTTCGCCGCGGTGACGATCGACTACACCGAAGACGCCGACAGCGACGAGGGCCCGGCCACCGCGGTCGTCACGCTCGACGGGGAACGCCACGAAGTGGTGTGGCCCCGCAGCGCGAAACTGCTCGACGTGCTGCTCGACAAGGGCCTCGACGCGCCGTTCTCCTGTCGGGAGGGCCATTGCGGCGCCTGCGCGGTACTCAAGACGAGTGGCGAGGTCGAGATGGAGGTCAACGACGTGCTCGAACAGTCCGACCTCGACGAGGGGCTGATTTTGGGCTGTCAGGCCCGGCCACGGTCGGATTCAGTCGAAGTCACCTACGACGAATAACGCCCGGGCTACCATTCGCCGCACAACAGGAGGCAATTGTGAAGCGGTTGGCAGGCATTCTTTGCACGATCGCGGCGATACCACTGGCGGTGGGGTCGGCCGCACCCGCGTCCGCGGCGATCGACACCGCCAACGCGTCCGTGCCCGTCGACGCGGCGACCGCCCTCGAGATGAGAGTGACCGCCAATTGCATTGCTGCCGAGGCGAATTGCCTGTTCGACACCGCCGCCTACCTGCGCACCCCGCAGGGGCCGGTCGGGTTCCCCGGCGATCTGTGGGCGCGCCAGACCACCACGCTGCGCACCATGGACCGCAGCGTCTATCTGCACTTCAATTTCGATGCGCCCAACACGCGTTCGTTCAAGTCGCTGACCGACGTCGAGTTCACCACGATCTACTTCGGCGGCGGGCCGCCGGAGAAGTTCACCTTCCGTGGCAACAGTTGGCCGGTCGATTCGCGCACCGGCGGGCCGCGCACCGATGTTCCGCTGATCGTGTGCTCGCACATCCAGGTGGTCTACGGCGGCGTGAACCTCACCTCGCCGGACGCGTGCGCACAGGCCGCGTTCAGCTGACTCCCTAGCGCGGCAACCCCAGCAGTCGCTCACCCGCCATGGTGAGCAGGATCTGCTCGGTACCGCCCGCGATGGTCAGGCAGCGGGTGTTGAGGAAGTCGTGCACCTGCTGGTTCTGCACGACGCCGCCACCTGAGGACAGTTCCATCCGCAACTCGGAGAGCGCCTGGCGGTAGCGCACGCCGATCAACTTGCGCGCACTGGCCTGCGGGCCCGGATCCTCGCCGCCGACAGCGAGTTCGGCGATCTTCTGGTCGAGCAGCGCACCGACTTGCGCCGACACGATCATCGCGCCGAGTTGGTCCTGGCCCGCCGCGTCGAGGTCGAGGTCGACCACCGTGCGCAGCAACTCCTCCATCGGATTGCCCAGTGCGGTGCCGTGTGACATCGCGACCCGCTCGTTGGCCAGGGTGGTGCGCGCCAACCGCCAGCCGTCGTTCACCTGGCCGACGACCATCTCGTCGGGCACGAAGACGTCGTCGAAGAACACCTCGTTGAAGAGTTCGTCACCGGTGATCTCCCGAAGCGGGCGGATGACGATGCCCGCCGACTTCATGTCGACCAAGAAGTAGGTGATGCCTTTGTGTTTCGGTGCGTCGGGATCCGTGCGCGCCAGGCACACCCCCCACTGCGCCCTCTGCGCCGCCGACGTCCACACCTTCTGCCCGGTCAGCCGCCAACCGCCGTCGGCCCGGACGGCCTTCATCCGCAGCGCGGCCAGGTCGGACCCGGCGCCCGGTTCACTGAACAGCTGGCACCAGAAGATGTCCCCGCGCAGCGTGTCGGGCACGAACCGCTCGATCTGCTCGGGGCTGCCGTGCGCGAGAATCGTTGGCACCGCCCACCATCCGATCACCAGGTCGGGACGTACGACCTCGGCCGCGGCCAGTTCCTGGTCGATCAACAACTGCTCGGCGGGGCCGGCCTCCCGACCGTACGGCCGCGGCCAGTGCGGTGCGAGCAGACCGGTCTCGGCCAGCGCCGCCTGGCGCTTGTCAGCGGGCAGTGCGGCGATTTCGGCCACCGTGGAAGAGATCTCGGGTCGCAGATATGCCACCGAATCCAGGTCGATGGTCAGTTCCCGGCGCACACCCTGCTGGGTCAGCGTGGCGACGCGGCGCAGCCAGTGTGAGGCGCCGCCGAGGAAATGCGCGATGCCGTACGCACGGCGCAGGTACAGATGCGCGTCGTGTTCCCAGGTGATGCCGATGCCGCCGAGCACCTGGATGCAGTCCTTGGCGTTGGCCGCGGCCGCGTCGATGCATGCCGCGGCCGCCACCGCCGCGGCGATGGACAGTTGCCGCTCGTCGCCGTGCACGACGGCCCTGGCCACGTCGGCCGCGGCCACCGCGGCCTGCTCGGAACGCAGTAACATCTCGGCGCACATGTGCTTGACCGCCTGGAAACTGCCGATCGGCTTGCCGAACTGCTCGCGCACCTTCGCGTATTCGGTGGCGGTCTGCAGGGTCCAGCGGGCCAGACCGGCGGCCTCGGCCGCCGAGATCGCCGCGGCCAGATCGGCCAGGCGCTGCGCCGACACCGGCAGCGTGTCGGCGGGCGCCGCGTCCAGCACCACCCGCGCCAGCGGGCGGGAGAAGTCGCTGGCCTTCAACGGCTCGACCCGCACCCCGTCGGCGGTGGCGTCGATCAGCAGCACGGCGTCGCCGGCGGGCAGCACCAGTACGCCCGCGTCGTCGGCGCCCAGCACGTACTCCGCGGTGCCCGACGCCTTGCCGTCGGAAACGCGCACGTCGGCCGACAGTGACACGCCGGCGGTGCGTTGTCCGGTGGCCAGCGCCTCGAGCAAGTCGGCGTGGGCATCCCCGATGAGCAGGGTGGCCAGGGCGGTGGTGGCCACGGGCCCGGGCACCATGGCGGCCGCGGCCTCGTCGACCATCGCGCACAGATCCTCGGCGGTGCCGTCGGCCCCGCCGTGCGCCTCGGGCAGCGCCACGCCGAAGAGCCCCAGCTGCGCCAACCCGTCGTAGGGTCGCCGCCAGGCGTCGGCCGTGCCCTGCTCCACCTCCCGCGCGGCCGCCACGGCGCCCGAACTCGCCGCCCAGCTTCTGACGAGTTCGCGCGCGGCAAACTGTTCGGATGCGCTGGTCTCCGCGGGAGAAACCGCCACCGTGACTCCTAGCTTTTGGGTGGGAAATCCATGCTTCCCACTAGAACGTGTTCTAATAGTGCCAGCGTTCGATCGTCAAGTCGACCGTGATCTCCGCACCATGAAGGAGCCGCCGACCAGATGTCCGGCCTGCCAGAGACAGCACAAACCGACCCTGGTTCGGGGCCGGAATCACGGCCACGCCAGGTGATGAACGTGGCGGTTCTGGCCGAGTCGGAGCTCGGCTCCGAAGCGCAGCGGGAACGCCGCAAACGCATCCTCGACGCCACCTTGGCCATCGCCTCCAAGGGCGGCTACGAAGCCGTCCAGATGCGTGCGGTCGCCGAACGGGCCGACGTCGCGGTCGGCACGTTGTATCGCTACTTCCCGTCCAAGGTGCATCTGCTGGTCTCGGCACTGGGCCGGGAGTTCGAGCGCATCGACGCCAAGACCGACCGCGCCACGCTGACCGGCGGCACCCCGTATCAGCGGCTGAACCTGATGGTCGGCAAGCTCAACCGTGCGATGCAGCGCAATCCGCTGCTGACCGAGGCCATGACCCGGGCGTTCGTGTTCGCCGACGCGTCCGCGGCCGGCGAGGTCGACCATGTCGGCAAGCTGATGGACTCGATGTTCGCCCGCGCGATGAGCGACGGGGAACCCACCGAGGACCAGTACCACATCGCGCGGGTGATCTCGGATGTGTGGCTGTCGAACCTGTTGGCATGGCTGACCAGAAGGGCCTCGGCGACCGACGTCGCCAAGCGACTGGACCTGGCGGTGCGCCTGCTCATCGGCGACGGGGAGCACCCTAAGATCTGAGCGGTGAGTGCCCTTCCGCCCGATCTGCAGCATGCGCTCGCCGAGGTCGCCGGGGTTCCTCGCCTGCTGGTCACCTCCGATTTCGACGGCACGCTCAGCCCGATTGTCGACAATCCGGCCGACGCCCGCGCGCTGCCTGCGGCGGCCGCCGCGCTCGTCGAACTGGCCGAACTGCCCGACACCTCGGCCGCGTTGATCTCCGGGCGCGCCCTCGAGGTACTCCGCGCGCTGTCGGCGATGCCCGCGACGGTGCACCTCGTCGGCAGCCACGGCGCCGAATTCGCCTCGGGCTTCGGCCACGACATCGACCGGAATCTGTTGGACCGGATCACCGCCGAACTCACCGCGATCGCGGCCGACAAACCCGGTGTCGCGGTGGAGACCAAACCCGCCAGTGTCGCGCTGCACGTCCGCAACGCCGCACCCGAGGACGGGCGCGCCGCGCTGGCCCAGGCCCGCGAGGCCGCCCAGGCGTGGGACGCGCAGATCACCGAGGGCAAGGCGGTACTGGAGTTCGCCGTGATCCAGACCGACAAGGGCGCGGCCCTCGACCTTCTGCGCGCCCAGGAAAACGCCTCGGCCCTGGTGTTTTTCGGCGATGACGTCACCGACGAGAAGGCCTTCCGCCGGTTGCGCGGGGCCGACGTGGGCGTCAAGGTCGGCCCCGGCGACACGCTGGCCCGATACCGCATCGCCACGCCCGAGGCCGTCGCCGAGGCCCTGGAATATCTGCTCGACGCGCGCAGACGGCACTGCGCTGACGCGCTTTAGCCGGGCGGGCCGGATGTGCGGCCCCGCACCACCGTGGTGTCCAGCACGTCGATCGTCGGCAGTCCCGAGCGCGGCGGGTGGTGCAGCAATCGCCCGGCCCGCCTGCCCTTCTCGATGCTGGGCTGGGTGACCGTCGTCAGGCCCCGCCGCAGAGCTTCCCGGACCCCGTCGAATCCAGTCACCGTCATCTGGCCCGGCACGTAGATACCGCGGGCGCGCAGGTAATCCATCGCCGACAGCGCCAGCACGTCGGCGGTACACATCAGCGCGGTCAGGCGCGGATTGGCGTCCAGTGCCACCGCCGCGGCCGCACCGCCCGAAGTCGGAAGATGCTCGTAGCTCTCCACGACGGTCAGCGACTCCGGGTCCAGACCGGCCGCGGTCATCGCGTCGAAGACACCCTGGATCCGTTCGCGCTGCACGTGGAAGTGCGGTGTCTGCACCCGCTCGGCGGCCGCCAGTGCGGCGCCGGGTCCACCGGGCGGCCAGTCCCGGCCCAGTCGCATCGTCAGCAGACCGACCTCCCGATGACCCAGCCCCACAACGTATTCCGCGAGCGTCCGCATGGCGCCGCGATCATCGATGCACACCCGCGAGGTACCCGGCACATCCTTGGGCTGATCAACGACCACCACCGGCAGCTGACGTTGTTGCACGACAGGCAGATAGGGATCGTCGTCGGACGCCGAGTACACCACGAACCCGTCCACCCCGGCCGCGAGTACGGCCGCCGACCCGTCCTTGACGGTGCGGTTGGGGCCGATCGCCACCAGCAGCAGCCCCTGTCCCGCGTCCTCACATGACTCCGCGAGCCCGGCGACGAAGTCGAGCGCGGCCGGATCGGAGAACGAGTAGTTCAGCGGTTCGGTGATCATCAGCCCGACCGCGCCCGCCCTTCGGGTGCGCAGCGAACGCGCGACCGGGTCGGGGCCCGGGTAGCCCATCCGCTTGGCGGTGGCCAGCACCCGTTCGCGAAGATCCGCCGACAATTGGTCGGGCCGGTTGTAGGCATTGGAGATCGTGGTCCGCGACACCTTGAGCTCGGCGGCCAGTGAGGCCAGGGTCGCACGCCGTCTCGGCGCGGGACTCCTCGGCATACCCGTTGACGTTAGCCGATGGTTTCCGCTCCGACGGGCACCTGCGTTAGAGTTATTGGAAACGGTTTTCATTTGTATTAGGGGCTGCGCATGGGTTTGAGGTTGACGGCGGTGGTGGCGGTGGCCACGTTGATCGGTCTGACGGCCGGCTGTACCGAACAGCGAAGTGCCGACGGGCACGGCCACGAGACCGCGACCGTCGTCGCCTCCACCGACGTCTGGGGCAGCGTCGCCGAGGCCGTCGTCGGCGACCACGCCACCGTCGAGTCGATCCTCATCAGCGCCGTCAACGATCCGCATTCGTTCGAGGCCTCACCGGCCGCCGCCGCCGAGATCGCCGACGCGACGCTGGTGGTCTACAACGGTGGCGGCTACGACCGCTGGGTCGACGAGGTGCTGGCCACCACCCCGAATGTCCCCGCGGTCGATGCCTATTCGCTGCTGCCCGCCATCGGTGGCGCCACCAACGAACATGTCTTCTACGACCTGCCCACCGCCAAGGCGGTCGCCACACAGGTTGCCGAGCGGTTGGCCGCGATCGACACCGACCATGCTCAGGAGTTCCGGGCCAACGCCGCGCGCTTCGGCGAGAAGGTCGAGGAGATCCTCACCGCCGAGCGCGCGATCGGGCAGCACCATTCCGGCGCGGCGGTGGTGGCCACCGAACCCGTCGCCTACTACCTGGTGCGCAACGCCGGCCTGACCGACCGGACACCGGAGGGCTTCGCCGGCGCGATCGAGGAGGACACCGACCCCTCGCCCGCCGACTTGGCGAAGGTGCTCGATCTGATCACCGGCGGTGAGGTGTCGGCGCTGCTGTACAACCCGCAGACCCAGACCCCGGTCACCAAGAAGGTGCACGAGGCCGCCACCCAGGCGGGCGTGCCCGTCGTCGTCGTCACCGAGGGCCTGCCCGAGGACACCGACTACCTGACCTGGCAGCGGCAGACCGTCGAGCGGCTGGCAGGCGCATTGGACAAGTCACCGCGGCCCGACCGATGAGCACCGCCCGTGACCACTGACGTCGTCGCCGAACTGACCGGCGCGCGACTGGCGTTCGGCGACCGGGTGCTGTGGCACGGACTCGACCTCACCGTGCGCGCAGGCGAGTTCCTCGCCGTGCTGGGCCCCAACGGCACCGGCAAGACGACACTGCTCAAGGTGCTGCTCGGTCAGCTGGCGCTGACCGCGGGCACCGCGAAGGTCTGCGGGCAGCCAGTCCGGAAGGGCAGTCAGCGCATCGGCTATGTGCCCCAACACCGTTCCCCCGATCTCGGGCTGTCGCTGCGCGGGCAGGACCTGGTCGGCCTCGGTGTCGACGGCCACCGGTGGGGTATGACGACGCTGCGCCACCGTGCGGCCAAACGCACCGCGGTGGCGGCGGCGCTGCGTCAGGTCGACGGCGCGAGACTGGCCGATACACCGCTGGGGGTGATGTCCGGCGGCGAGTTGCAGCGGGTGCGCATCGCGCAGGCGTTGGCGACCGACCCCGCGCTGTTGTTGTGCGACGAACCGCTGCTCAACCTCGACCCGGCCAGCGCCCAATTGGTGTCGGCGCTCATCGACGCGCGCCGCCGGCAGTCCGACACGGCGGTTCTGTTCGTCACCCACGAGGTCAATCCTGTTCTGCCGTACGTAGATCGGGTGCTGTATCTGGTCGACGGCCGCTTCCGCATCGGTGCGGTCGAGGACGTGATGACCTCGGCGACGCTGTCTGAGCTGTACCGCGCCGACATCGAGGTGGTGAAGATCGGCGGCCGCTACGTCGTCGTCGGCGAACACAGCGATTACCACCACGACCACTTCGGACCGGCGGGCGGGCATCACCATGAGTGACCGCCTCACCGAACTGGTGTCGAACCTGCTCTCGTTCGACATCACGATCGATCTGCTGCGCCGCGATTTCGTCCAGCAGGCGCTGCTGGCCGCGGTGCTGCTGGCGTTGGTGTCCGGGTTGATCGGGCCCTTCATCGTGATGCGGCAGATGTCGTTCGCGGTGCACGGATCGGCCGAACTGTCGCTCACCGGTGCGGCATTCGCGCTGCTGGCCGGCTTCAACGTGGGCGCGGGCGCGCTGGTGGGCTGCGCGTTGGCCGCGGTGTTGTTCGGCTTCCTCGGCCAGCGCACCCGCGAACGTGATTCCGCGACCGGGGTGGTGCTCGCCTTCGGTCTGGGTCTCGCCGTGCTGTTCATTCACCTCTACCCCGGCCGCAGCGGGACCAGCTTCGCGCTGTTGACCGGCCAGATCGTCGGCGTCGGATACTCCGGGTTGACCCTGCTGGCGGTGGTGTCGGTGCTGGTCGTGGCGGTGCTGATGGTGTCGTATCGGCCACTGCTGTTCGCCACCGTGGACCCCGAGGTGGCCGCCGGTCGAGGAGTTCCGGTGCGCGCGTTGGGGATCGTGTTCGCGGCGCTGGTCGGGGTGGTGGCCGCGCAGGGCGTGCAGATCGTCGGCGCGCTGCTGGTGATGGCGCTGCTGATCACCCCCGCGGCGGCCGCGGTACGCGTCTTCGCCGCGCCCACCGCCGCCATCGCGGCCTCCGTGGTGTTCGCCGAGATCGCCGCTGTCGGCGGGATATTGCTGTCCCTGGCGCCGGGGGTGCCGGTGTCGGTGTTCGTCACCACGATCTCGTTCGTGATCTATGTGGTGTGCTGGCTGGTGGGCCGCCGCCGCGCAGTGGGCTAGGTCGTCATCCGCGTTCGACCGGGCGCGCCGGATCCGAACACCATTCCGACCACGACCCCGGATATAGCGCGACGTCCACGCCCGCCGCCGCCAGCGCCGCCACCACCACCGATGCGGTGACACCCGACCCGCAGTAGGCGCCCTGGGCGCCACCGAAGCGCCGCAGCAGCTCCGCCGCCGGCAGGAAGCACCCGTCGTCGTCGAGCAGCGCAGTGGACGGCAGGTTTCGCGCACCGGGGATGTGGCCGGCGACGGGGTCGACCGGTTCGGCCTCACCGCGAAACCGCTGCGGGGCCCGCGCGTCCACCAGCGACACCCCCGCCACCTGTTCGGTCCCCAGCGTCGTCAGTGCGCCCGCGTACAGGTCGTCGTGACGCACCGACACATCGCCGGGCTGCGCTGCCGCCCAGCCGGATTCCAGATTCCCACGCCACGCCGCCAGGCCGCCGTCGAGGATGCGCACGTTGGCGACGCCCGCCGCGGTCAGCACCCACCATGCGCGTGCCGACCCGGCCCGGTTCCAGTCGTCGTAGACCACCACGGGCACCCCCTCGCGGACACCCCAACGCCGCGCGGCCGCCTCGACGTCACGTCCGGCGGGCAGCGGATGACGCCCGCGCCCGCTGACCGAGTGGTCGGACAACTCGTCCTCGAGTGACACGTACACCGCCCCCGGCAGGTGCGCGCGTTCATAGGCGGCGCGGCCGTCGGGCTCGTCCAGCCGCCAACGCACGTCGATGATCGTCGGCCGCTGCCCCGCGTCCAGACGTTCGGCCAGCTCGTCGGCGGTGATCAGCACCTCGTCGCGGCTCACCCCTCGATGGTGCCAGCTAAGCTCGCCGCCGTGACCGAGCACGCGTTCAGCCCCGCCGAGCGCCGGGCGATCTACCGGGTGATCGCCGAACGCCGTGACATGCGCCGGTTCGTGCCCGGCGCCACGGTCGACGACGACGTGCTGGCGCGCTTGCTCACCGCGGCCCACGCCGCCCCGAGCGTCGGGCTGATGCAGCCGTGGCGGTTCATCCGCATCACCGACGGCCACCTACGCCGACAAATCCACGATCTGGTCGACGAGGAACGGCTGCGCACCGCCGAGGCGCTTCCAGGTCGCGGCGAGGAGTTCTTGGCCTTGAAGGTCGAGGGCATTCTGGAATGCGCCGAAGTGCTGGTCGTCGCGCTCGGCGAGGACAGACGACGCCACGTGTTCGGGCGTCGCACCATGCCGCAGATGGATCTGGCGTCGGTGTCGTGCGCGATCCAGAACATGTGGTTGGCGGCCAGGGCAGAAGGGCTCGGGATGGGCTGGGTGTCGATCTTCGACCCGGCCGCGCTCGGCGAATTACTGGGCATGCCCACCGATGCCGAGCCGGTGGCGGTCCTGTGCCTGGGGCCGGTCCCGGAGTTCCCCGACCGGCCAGCACTGGAGATCGACCGGTGGACGTTCGGTCGCCCGCTGTCGCAGTTCGTCGCGGAGAACCGGTGGGCGTCGCCGGAGCCGAACGTAGGCTGGTCGGTGTGATCGTCGATCTCAACGCCGATCTCGGCGAGAGCTTCGGAGTGTGGCAACTCGGTGACGACGACGCCATGCTCGACGTGGTCACCAGCGCCAACGTCGCCTGCGGCTTCCACGCAGGCGATCCGGCCCTGCTGCGGCGCACCTGCCGGGCCGCCGCCGAGCGCGGGGTGCGGATCGGCGCACAGGTCAGCTACCGCGACCTGACCGGGTTCGGCCGGCGCTTCGTCGACGTGGAACCCGAGGAGCTCACGGCCGAGGTCATCTACCAGATCGGCGCGCTCCAGGCGATCGCGCACGCCGCGGGGACCACGGTCAGCTATGTCAAACCCCATGGTGCGCTGTACAACTCGATCGTCACCAACCGCGGCCAGGCCCGCGCGGTCGCCGAGGCGGTGCGCACCGTCGATCCCGCCCTGCCGGTGCTGGGGATCGCCGGTTCGGCGTTCTTCGCCGAGGCCCACGACCTCGGCCTGCGCACCGTGGCCGAGGCGTTCGCCGACCGGGCGTACCGCGCCGACGGGCAACTGGTGACGCGGCGTCAGCCCGACGCGGTGCTGCACGATCTTTCCGAGATCGCCGATCGGGTGTCCTCGATGGTCAAGGCCGGCCGCGTCGCCGCCGTCGACGGCTCGACGATCCCCATCGCCGTGCAATCCGTTTGCGTGCACGGAGACTCGCCCAACGCGGTGCAGATCGCCAACGCCGTGCGCAAGCGGCTGCTGGCCGAGGGCGTCGAATTGCGTTCGTTCACCTAGCCCCGGGGCGGCTCCTAGGGTGGTGTCATGCGACTCAAGCTCGGCAGGCCCGACCTCGCCGACTACGCGGGTTTCTTCGACGTGCCGCCGACCGAGCAGCGCTCGCCGCTGAGCGTGACGTGGGCCGGTGTCGCGACGCTGTTGATCGACGACGGCAGCTCGGCGCTGATGACCGACGGGTTCTTCTCCCGACCCGGCCTCGCCGAGGTCGGCCTGCGCAGGCTGTCCCCGTCGGCGCCGCGCATCGACGGCTGCCTGGCCCGGCTGGGCGTGCACCGGCTGGATGCGGTGCTGCCGGTGCACACCCATTACGACCACGCGATGGACAGTGCGGCGGTCGCCGAACGCACCGGCGCCAAAGTGGTGGGCGGCGCTTCGGCGGTCCAGGTGGGCCGCGGCCACGGGCTGCCTGACGACCGCCTCGTCGCGGTCGGCTCCGGCGAACCGGTCAGCCTCGGGGCATACGACGTGACGCTGATCGAAGCCCGGCACTCACCGCCGGACCGCTTTCCCGGGGTCATCAACGAACCCGTGGTGCCGCCGGTCAGGGTGTCGGCGTACCGGTGCGGTGAAGCCTGGTCGACGCTGGTGCACCACCGCTCGTCGGACCGGCGGCTGCTGATCGTGGGCAGTGCGGGCTTCGTGCCCGGCGCGTTGGCGGGTCAGCGCGCCGACGTGGTGTACCTGGGCGTCGCGCAATTGGGGGTCTTGCCCGAGCGCTACCTCGTCGACTACTGGACCGAGACGGTGCGCACCGTCGGCGCCCGCCGGGTGGTGTTCATCCACTGGGACGACTTCTTCCGCGCCCTGCACAAACCGCTGCGGGCACTGCCGTACGCGGTGGACGACCTGGACGAGTCGATACGGGTGTTGCGCCGGCTGGCCGCCGAAGACGGTGTCGCACTGCATCTGCCCACGCTGTGGCAGCGCGCCGACCCCTGGCTGTAGAACTTCCGCGAGGGCTCGGTTCAGCGGCGTTGCCGGGCGATCTCGGCCAGCACCACCCCTGCGGCCACCGACGCGTTCAGCGACTCCGTGGGCCCGGCCATCGGGATCGACACCACGGCGTCGCAGTTCTCCCGCACCAGCCGCGACAGTCCCTTGCCCTCCGAGCCGACCACCACCACCGTCGGCCCGGTGGCATCGAGGTCGTCGATCGCGGTGTCGCCGCCCGCGTCGAGGCCGATCACGTGCAGTCCGGCGTCGGCCCAACTCTTGAGCGTGCGATTGAGATTGGTGGCACGGGCCACCGGCACCCGGGCCGCCGCGCCCGCACTGGTGCGCCACGCCACCGCGGTCACCGAGGCCGACCGGCGCTGCGGGATCAGCACGCCGTGGCCGCCGAACGCCGCCACCGAACGCACGATCGCGCCGAGGTTTCGCGGGTCGGAGATGTTGTCCAGCGCGACGAGCAACGCCGGGGCGGCGTCAGCGGTGGCCTGGGCGAGCAGGTCGTCGGGATGGGCGTAGGCATACGGCGGCACCTGCAGCGCCAGGCCCTGGTGCAGGCCGTTGGCCGCGATGCGATCCAGGTCGTGGCGGGGGACCTCCAGAATCGCGATGCCCGAATCGGCCGCCATCCGAACGGATTCGGTGAGCCGCTCGTCGGCCTCGGCGCCCAGCGCGACGTACAGGGCGGTGGCGGGCACGCCGGCGCGCAGGCACTCCACCACCGGATTTCGACCCAGCACGATCTCGGTGTCGTCGGTCTTGCGGGTCGAGGGCTTGCCCTGCCTGCGCTGCTGGGCCTTGGCCGCGTGCTTGGCCGCCGGATGGTTGGGCCGCATGTGCGCGGGTGGGGTGGCGCCACGGCCCTCGAGGCCGCGTCGGCGCACCCCGCCGGAGCCGACGGTGGGCCCCTTCTTGGTGCCGGGTTTGCGCACCGCGCCCCTGCGCCGGGAGTTTCCGGCCACGGCTAGCTCCCCTTGCCCGCGCGGGCCGGTCTGGCCTCGCCGTCGAGCAGCGTCCACTGCGGCCCGTCGGCGGTGTCGGTGACCTCGATGCCGGCCCGCTTGAGCCGGTCGCGGATCGCGTCGGCCTCCGCCCAGTCCCTGCGCGCCCTGGCCTCCTCGCGACGCTGCACCTCGGCCTGCACCAGCACGTCCAGCGCGGCCAGCGCGGCCGAGGTCTCGTCCTTGGAGTCCCAGCGCTCGTCGAGCGGATCGGCGCCCAGGATGCCCATCATCGCGCGGATCGACATCGCCTGCGCCAGCGCCGTTTCGTGGTCGCCCGCGTCTAGTGCGCGGTTGCCTTCCGCGCGTGCGCTGTGCACCTCGGCCAGTGCCGCCGGCACGGCGAGGTCGTCATCGAGGGCCGCGGCGAACCGCAGCGTCCACTCGCCCGGAGCCACCTCGCCGACACGCACGCGCACCCGGTGCAGGAAGTCCTCGATGCCCGCGTAGGCGCGCGCGGCGTCGTGTAGTGCGGTCTCCGAGAATTCCAGCATCGACCGGTAGTGGGCGCTACCCAGGTAGTAGCGCAACTCGGCGGCCCGAACACGTTGCAGCACAGCGGGAATGGCGAGCACATTGCCCAGCGACTTGCTCATCTTCTCGCCGCCCATCGTCACCCAGCCGTTGTGCAGCCAGAACCGCGCGAACGGGTCACCGGCGGCCTCGGCCTGGGCGATCTCGTTCTCGTGGTGCGGGAACACGAGATCCATTCCGCCGGCGTGGATGTCGAACTCGCCGCCGAGGTAGGTCTTGCACATGGCCACGCACTCGGTGTGCCAGCCGGGCCGGCCACGGCCCCACGGGGTCGGCCAGGACGGCTCACCGGGCTTCTCGCCCTTCCACAGCGTGAAGTCGCGCTCGTCGCGCTTGCCCGCGGCCACCCCCTCGCCCTGGTGGACGTCGCCGATCTTGTGCCCGGACAGCTTGCCGTAGTCGGGCAGGCTCAGCACGTCGAAGTACACGTCGCCGTCGCCGGTGTACGCGTGGCCACGCTCGAGCAGCGCCTCGATCAACTCGACCATCTGGGTGATGTGGCCGGTGGCCCGGGGTTCGGCGGACGGCGGAAGGACCCCCAGCGCGTCGTAGGCGGCCGAGAACGCCCGCTCGTAGGTGGCGGCCCACTCCCACCACGGCCGGCCCGCGTCGGCGGCCTTGACCAGGATCTTGTCGTCGATGTCGGTGACGTTGCGGATGAACGCGACGTCGTAGCCCTTGGCCATCAGCCAGCGCCGCAACACGTCGAAGGCGACACCGCTGCGGACGTGACCGATGTGGGGCAGTCCCTGGACGGTGGCGCCGCACAGATAGATGGAGACGTGACCGGGCTTCACCGGCACGAAGTCACGCACGGCCCCGGCCATGGTGTCGTACAGCCGCAGCCCTGTCGGCTCGGCTCCTCCGCGTGCGGTCACGACGAGCCAGCTTACCGGCCTATATCGGCGGATTCCCCATCGGAGAGGACAAGGGCGGTCGCAATGGCGGCCAATCCCTCGCCGCGGCCGGTCAGACCCAGGCCGTCGGTGGTGGTCGCCGACACCGAGACCGGCGCATCGAGGAGCCCGGAGAGCAGGTCTTGGGCCTCGGCCCGGCGCGGGCCGATCTTGGGCTGGTTGCCGATCACCTGCACGGCGGCGTTGCCGATGCGGAATCCGGCCGTGGTGAGCAGTTCACGGACGTGCCGCAGCATGTCCGCACCTGAGGCGTCGCGCCACTGCGGGCGGCCGGTGCCGAAGACCTCGCCGAGGTCCCCGAGACCGGCCGCTGACAGCAGTGCGTCGCACAGGGCGTGGGCCGCCACGTCGCCGTCGGAATGGCCCGCGCAACCGAGGGCGTCGTCGAACAACAGGCACAGCAACCAACACGGTCGCCCCGCCTGAATGGGATGTACGTCGGTGCCGAGCCCGATCCGTGGCAGGCCCGTCATTGCCGTCAGGAGGCGGCGGCCAGTGCCTCGTCGAGGATGGTCGCGGCCTTCTCGTCGTCGGTGTTCTCGGCAAGCGCCAATTCACCGACGAGGATCTGCCGCGCCTTGGCCAGCATCCGCTTCTCGCCCGCGGACAGCCCGCGCTCCTGATCGCGGCGCCACAGGTCGCGGACCACCTCGGCGACCTTGTTGACGTCGCCGGAGGCCAGCTTCTCGAGATTCGCCTTGTACCGGCGCGACCAGTTGGTCGGCTCTTCGGTGTGCGGTGCGCGGAGAACCTGGAATACCTTGTCGAGGCCCTCTTGGCCGACCACGTCGCGTACCCCGACATACTCCGCGTTCTCGGCGGGAACTCGGACCGTGAGGTCCCCCTGGGCAACCTTCAAGACGAGATATTCTTTTTGTTCGCCCTTGATGGTCCGGGTTTCAATCGCCTCGATCAACGCGGCACCGTGGTGGGGGTAAACAACGGTGTCTCCAACCTTAAAAATCATCAGTTTCGAGCCCCTTTCACACATCAATGTTAACACGGCCCGTCCTGGGGTGCTTAACAACGATGCAGGTCAGGGGCACCATGGCTGGGGAGCGGGGGTTGACACGGCCGGTAATCCATGATCTACCCGAATGCCCGGACGGCGACGGGTGGCGCGGTGCGGGGTCGCGGCGGCACCTGAGCTACCGCCCCAACCCCGCACCTACTACTGTGCATAGTTGAATTTCCGCGACCGGTGTTCGGTCGCGTCGAGGGTTCGAGCAGGAGGCACGCGTGGACCGCTTCAAACTGGCCGCCTTCGGAGCGGTCGCCATCGTCGCCGCGACCGCGCTCAGCGGTTGCAGCTCCGGTCAGGTCTCGCAGATGGCGACCCAGGAGCCCGCCGTGAACGGGACGAACCTCAACGTCGGCCTGATCGCGGTGCGCAACATCCATCTGCGGGCGGTCCAGACCAGCGCCTACATCGAACCGGGCACCGACGTCGAGTTGCTGTTCACCGCCTCCAACGACTCGCCCGACACGGACGACAAGCTGGTCTCGATCACCTCCGACGTCGGCACGGTGACCCTGACCGGTGACACGTCGCTGCCCGCCAACGGCATGCTGGTGGTGGGCGCGCCGGACGGCCAGGTCACCGCGCTGGAGACCGTGGAGGACGCGCAGGCCGCGGAGGCCACGGTGACGCTGACCAAACCGATCACCAACGGGCTGACCTACGACTTCACGTTCAAGTTCGAGAAGGCCGGCGAGGGCACCATGTCGGTGCCGATCTCGGCCGGTGAGTCGCCCAAGCGCGATCCGGTGCAGGACTCCGGCCAGGCCGGCGGCCACTCCGGCGGTCACTGACCGACCGAGTCGGCGACACGGCCGTCCGCACCGCGGCTTCTGTCGGTGCCGAGGGCTAACGTCACGGCGTGGCCAAAGCGCGTTCGCAGTACCGCTGCTCGGAATGCCACCACGTCACCGCGAAATGGGTAGGCCGCTGCCCGGACTGCGGCACCTGGGGCACCGTCGACGAGATCGCGGTGCTCGCCGCGGTGAAGGGTGCCGTCGCGGGGCGCGCGATCACCCCGAGCACCTCCGCGGTCCCGATCAGTTCCATCGACCCCGGTAACACCCGGCACTTTCGCACCGGCATCAGCGAGTTGGACCGGGTGCTCGGCGGTGGCCTGGTCCCCGGTTCGGTCACGCTGCTGGCGGGCGATCCGGGAGTCGGCAAGTCGACGCTGCTGTTGGAGGCCGTGCACCGCTGGGCGGAGGCGGGCAGGCGTGCGCTGTACCTGTCGGGTGAGGAGTCGGCCGGCCAGATCCGGATGCGCGCCGAACGCACCGGTTGCACCCACCACGAGGTCTACCTGGCCGCCGAGTCGGATCTGCAGGTCGCCCTCGGCCACATCGACGAGGTGCAGCCCAGCCTGGTGGTGATCGACTCGGTGCAGACGATGTCCACCACCGAGGCCGACGGCGTCACCGGTGGCGTCACCCAGGTGCGCGCGGTGACCACCGCACTGACCATGGCGGCCAAGGCATCCGGTGTCGCGATGATCCTGGTCGGCCACGTCACCAAGGACGGCGCCATCGCCGGGCCGCGCTCACTGGAGCATCTCGTCGACGTCGTACTGCACTTCGAGGGGGACCGGACCTCAGCGCTTCGCATGGTTCGCGGAGTGAAGAACCGGTTCGGCGCAGCCGACGAGGTCGGCTGTTTCCTGTTGCACGACAACGGAATCGAGTGTGTCGCCGATCCGTCGGCGCTGTTTCGCGACCAGCGTCCCAAGCCGGTGCCCGGCACCGCGGTCACCGTCACCCTCGACGGTAAACGTCCACTGATCGGAGAAGTGCAGGCGCTCATCGGTTCACCGGCCAGCGGCAGCCCCCGGCGCGCCGTCAGCGGCATCGACTCGGCCCGCGCGGCGATGATCACCGCGGTGCTCGAGAAGCGCGCGTCACTGCCTGTCGGCGTCAACGACATCTACCTGTCCACCGTCGGCGGCATGCGGCTGACCGACCCGTCCGCGGACCTGGCGGTGGCGCTCGCGATCGCGTCGTCGTGTCTGAACCTGCCGATGCCCGCGACCGCGGTCGCGATCGGCGAGGTCGGCCTGGCCGGCGACCTGCGGCGGGTCACCGGCATGGATCGCCGACTGAGCGAGGCGGCGCGCCTGGGCTTCACCTGCGCCGTCGTGCCCTCCGGAGTGACGAACGTGCCCGCCGGCCTGCGCGCGATGTCGGCGGACAACATCGGCGAAGCGCTGCGGGTATTGCGCAGCATCAGCGAAAATGGCGCAGAACCTGCCGGATAGCCGGCCGAGGGGAGGGGTGGATGGCCGTAAAGGCGGGTGGCCGGTCCCGCCGTACCGTGGTGCGGTTGGCGCGGCCCACCTTGCGCGAGACGATCGCCCGGCTCGCCCCGGGCACCGCGCTGCGCGACGGGCTGGAACGCATACTGCGTGGCCGCACCGGCGCGCTGATCGTCATCGGCTACGACGAGAGCGTCGAGGCCATCTGCGACGGCGGGTTCTCCCTGGACGTCCGCTACGCGCCGACGCGGTTGCGTGAGTTGTCGAAAATGGATGGCGCCGTTGTGCTTTCCAGCGACGGCAGCCGCATCCTTCGGGCCAACGTCCAGTTGGTGCCCGATCCGTCGATCGCCACCGAGGAGTCCGGCACACGGCACCGCTCGGCCGAACGCGCCGCCATCCAGACCGGCTATCCGGTGATCTCGGTCAGTCATTCGATGAGCATCGTGACCGTCTACGTGGCCGGCGAGCGCCACGTCATCCCGGACTCGGCGACCATCCTGTCGCGGGCCAACCAGACCATCGACACGCTGGAGCGCTACAAGACCCGCCTCGACGAGGTCAGCAGGCAGCTCTCGGCGGCCGAGATCGAGGACTTCGTCACGCTGCGCGACGTGATGACCGTCGTCCAGCGGCTCGAGATGGTGCGGCGCATCAGCCTCGAGATCGACTCCTACGTCGTGGAACTCGGCACCGACGGACGCCAGCTCAAACTCCAGCTCGACGAACTCGTCGGCGACAACGACACCGCTCGTGAACTGATCGTGCGGGACTACCACGCCAACCCGGATCCACCCACCGCCGCTCAGGTCAGCGCCACGTTGGACGAGCTGGACGCCCTCTCGGACAACGAGCTGCTCGACTTCACCACGCTGGCAAGGGTTTTCGGCTATCCATCGACACCGGAGGCACAGGACTCCGCGATGAGCTCACGCGGCTACCGCGCGATGGCGGGCATCCCCCGACTGCAGTTCGCCCACGTCGATCTGCTGGTGCATTCGTTCGGTTCGTTGCAGGGGCTGCTGGCCGCCAGCGCAGGCGACCTGCAGAGCGTGGAGGGCATCGGGTCGATGTGGGCCCGCCACATCCGCGAGGGCCTTTCGCAGTTGGCCGAGTCGACGATCGCCGACCGACTGGCTTAGCGGGTCAGCCGACCGGTGCGGGCACCGGGCCGGGCGCGGGCGCAGGGCCTTCGCCGGGAGGCAGATGCGCCGGCTCGGCGAGGATGAACGGCACCGTCGCGGACCGCAGATTGCCCAACTGGACGACGAGGTTGTAGGTGCCGGGCCCGATGGGTTGGCGAGGCAACGGGCACCCGGGCGCCGAACCCATGCCCGTCCACGTCACCTCGGTGGTCACCTGCTCACCGGGCTGGAACGTCTTGACCAGGGTCTCGTTGGACGGCGCGCAGTCCAGGTTCGACCACAGCCGGTTGTTGTCCAGCGTGTAGACGTAGGCCGCCAGCACGGCCGCGCCGACGTCACGTTGGCAGGCGACCAGGCCGATGTTGGTGACGACCATCGTGAACTTGGGCTGATCGCCGACCACGTACTGCGGTTGGTTGGTGATGCCCTTGACCGCCAGCGTCGAATCCGGGCAGTCGTCGCCCTCGGCGAGCACCGGCGGCGGCACCACCGCGGCGGTGGGCGTCGCGGTCGGTGGCGGCGCGTCCTGCGCCGGCGGCACCACGGGCGTCTTGACCTCGGGGTTCTCCCCCGGCAGTGGGGTCGGCGCGGCGGCCTCGGTGGCCGCGGTCTCGTCGGCGGCCTGATCGTCGGAACCGCCGGTGTTCATCACGATCGCCACCACGATGGCCACCACCACCCCGATGACCAGTGCCGCAAGGCCCACGGCAAGCGCCCTGCGCCGCCAGTAAATCTGCGGGGGCAGCGGGCCCTGCGGTTCGAGATCCAGCACAAGCCCACGGTAAGCCCAGGTCACGCCCGATTGCCCGAGGTGACTCGGCGTGTCGCGTCAGGCTTCGCCGATGTCGCCCAGGTGGTCCCGCAACCCGACCCGGCCGTCGGCCAGGTGGTAGGTGGCGCCGACGATCGCCAGATCGCCCGCGGCGATCCGTTCGGAGATGGTCGTCGAGCGGGCCATCAGCTGCACACCGGTCTCGATGACGTGCCGGGCCTCGAACTCATCGACCCTGGTCAGCCCGTCGCGACGGCCCAACAGAATCGACGGCATCACCCGTTCCACGATGTCGCGCACGTACCCGCCGGGCACCACGCCGTCGTCGAGGGCGGACAGCGTGGCCTTCACCGCACCGCAGCTGTCGTGGCCGAGCACCACGATCAGCGGCACGTCGAGCACCGCGACCGCGTACTCGACCGAGCCGAGCACCGCCGCGTCGATGACGTGGCCGGCGGTGCGCACCACGAACATGTCGCCGAGGCCCTGGTCGAAGATCAGTTCGGCGGCCACTCGGCTGTCCCCGCAGCCGAACACCACCGCGGTCGGCGTCTGTGTCTCGGCGAGGCTGGTTCGGTGCTCGATGCCCTGACTCGGATGCAACGGCTTGCCGGCGACAAACCGCTCGTTACCTTCTTTGAGTGCTTTCCAAGCGGTTACCGGGCTGGTGCTGGGCATGACAGATATTGTGCCGCAACTGCTCGATTGGTACGACAGCGCATGCCGAGACTTGCCGTGGCGGCGGCCCGGTGTGACGCCATGGCAGGTACTGGTCAGCGAGTTCATGCTGCAACAGACCCCGGTGAGCAGGGTGGTACCGGTGTGGACCGACTGGGTGGCGCGCTGGCCGACACCGTCGGCGACCGCGGCCGCAAGCGCCGCCGACGTGCTGCGCGCCTGGGGCAAGCTGGGCTATCCGCGTCGCGCCAAACGACTACACGAGTGCGCGACGATCATCGCCACCGATCACGACGACGCCGTGCCGTCGGACGTCGAAACACTGTTGGAGCTGCCGGGAATCGGTGCGTACACCGCACGGGCCATCGCGTGCTTCGCGTACCAGAAACGGGTGCCGGTCGTCGACACGAACGTGCGTCGCGTGGTGACCCGGGTGATTCACGGCCGCAGCGATGCGCCCGCCTCAACCCGCGATCTACAGGACGTGGCGGCGCTGTTGCCCGATGACGCGGCGGCACCGCGCTTTTCGGTAGCCCTGATGGAGTTCGGGGCGACGGTGTGCACGGCCCGGGCGCCACGCTGTGACCGGTGTCCGCTACGCGAGTGCGCCTGGCGCACAGCGGGATACCCCACGCTCGATGGTCCCGTTCGGCGAGTCCAGCGGTATGCGGGTACCGACCGTCAGGTCCGCGGGCTACTGCTGGAGGTATTGCGGGCCAACAACTCTCCGGTCAGCAAGGCGCAATTGGACACCGTATGGCTGACCGACACCGCGCAACGCGACCGGGCGCTGGACTCGTTGCTGGTCGACGGTTTGGTGGAACAGACCGCCGACGGCCGCTTCGCGCTGGCGGGCGAAGGCGGCCCTTAATCAGGCGCTCTCGGCCGCCCGGTCACACGGCATGCCGCCACACGCGAACCGGCGGCGGTAGTCCGAGGGGGTGACGCCGATGATGCGGCGGAAGTGGTGGCGCAGCAACGTCGCGGTACCGAAGCCACTGCGTTCGGCGATCCGGTCGACGTCGAGATCGGTCTCCTCGAGCAGTGTGCGCGCGTAGAGCACCCGCTGATCGGTCACCCACTGCATGGGCGTGCGGCCGGTCTCCTCGACGAACCGGCGCGCGAACGTGCGCGCCGACATGTGCGCACGGCCCGCGAGCGTCGCAACGGTGTGCGGCTTGTCGAGGTTAGCCAGGATCCAATCCAGGTGCGGGGCAAAGCGTTCCGAACACCGAACGGGAATCGGCTGATCGATGAACTGGCGCTGACCGCCGTCGCGTTGGGGCGGCACCACCATCCGGCGTGCGATCTTGTTGGTGACCTCGCTGCCGAGTTCGCGACGCACCAGGTGCAGGCAGGCGTCGATGCCCGCGGCGGTGCCCGCGCTGGTGATCAGATTGCCGTCGTCGACGAAGAGCACGTTGCGGTCGACCTTGGCCGTCGGATACTTTCTCGCCAATTCGTCGGCGTGCATCCAGTGCGTGGTACACGGCCTGCCGTCCAGGAGTCCGGCGGCGCCCGCGACGAAGGCCCCCGAGCACACCGTCAGGACGATCGCCCCGGAATCGGCCGCGGACCTGACCGCCGCCAGCGCCTCCGGCAGGTAGTCCGAACCACCGATCGCCGGGATCGCCACCAGGTCGGCGCCCACGAGAGCGTCCAGGCCGTGATCGGGGATGAGCGTGGCACCGACCGACGTGCTCAGCGGCTTGCCCGGCTCGGGTCCACAGACCTTGAAGTCGAAGTTCGGCACTCCGTCCGACGAGCGGTCGATGCCGAAGACCTCGCAGATCACCCCGAACTCGAACATCGCCAGGCCGTCGAGCACCAGAGTGGATACGCTCTTGATCGCCATGGCAGCATATTATCTGATGTGTCCTTTCTGCCACTGTTGGCGGCATCTTTCCCGGTGCAGCATTACTGCCATGACCACTGCGATGACGTTCCTGATCCTGCTCGCCCCGTTCGGGGTGGTGGCGGCACTGAGTTGGGCCGCAAGTCGCGGCGGCACGCTGCGCCTGCACCTGGACCAGTTCCGGATGGCCGCACCGATGGCCGGGCGATTCGACGACGACCGCGACCCGATCCGCTCGCGATTCGAGGACCGGCCGGCCTGGCCGAGCTCAGGCGCGTCGGGTGAGCGTCGTTAGGAACGCCTCCACAGCCTCGCGGTAGATCTGCGGCGTATCGTCGTGGATCAGGTGACCCGCGTCGGGTACATGCAGATAGGTTGTCCGGTAACCGATTTCTGCCATCCGGCGCATCTGCCCCGGCGGAGTGACGGAGTTGCCCGCCTCCATCAACAGCGTGGGCACCCGCACCTGTGACCACTGTTTCCAGTAGTCCCGCCTGCCCCATTCGGCGGCGATCTCGATCCACCGGCTGGGGTGGCCGTGCAGCCGCCAACCGGTCTCCGTCCGGTCGAAGGCCTCGAGGAAGTACCGGCCCGCGACGTCACCGAACTCGTCGTAAACCTTTTGTGCCGAGTCGAACTCGACGGGCAGGGCGTGCACCCACGGCTCCCACGGCCCGGTGGTGCGGCCGCGAAAGTCCGGTGCCATGTCCTCGACCACCAGCGCCTCGACCAACTCGGGTCGGCTGGCGGCCAGACACCATGAATGCAGCGCGCCCATCGAGTGGCCGATCATCACCGCGGGACCGTCCAGTCGCGCCACCGCCTCGCCAAGATCGGCGACAAAGCGCTCGGTGCCGATCGGGTGCGCGTCGTCGACGTCGCGTCCGCGGTGCCACGGCGCGTCGTAGGTGTACACCTCGCCGAACCGCGTCAGCCACGGCAATTGACGAGTCCAGGTGCTGCCCCGCCCCATCAGCCCGTGCACCAGGACCAGCGGTCGGCCCAGACCGCCGCGCGCCGTCAATTGCATGCCGACATCATGCCTGCGGCGGTTCGGTAGCCTGATTCGCATGCCCAGCCAAAATCCCGTGGTGAAGATCAATGCAATCGAGGTCCCGCCGAACGCCGGCCCCGAACTGGAGAAGCGGTTCGCCCACCGCGCCCACGCCGTCGACAACCAACCCGGGTTCCTCGGCTTTCAGCTGCTGCGCCCGGTCAAGGGGGAGAACCGCTACTTCGTGGTGACGCACTGGGAATCCGACGAGGCGTTCCAGGCGTGGGCCACCGGCCCCGCCATCGAGGCGCACCAGGGCCAACAGGCCAACCCGGTGGCCACCGGGGCGTCGCTGCTGGAGTTCGAGGTCGTCCTGGACGTTGCGGGCGCCGGTAAATAAGCCGAGGCGTCGGTGGCTGCGCCCCCGCGCCGCCGGGCTCTCGATCGCGGTCACGCTCGTCGTGGCCCTGCTCGGCGGTTGCACCACCTCCGTACCCGCGCCGACCGAAGCGGCGTACGGGTCGCCGATCGAGGTGAACACCCCCCAGGGCCTGCGCGCCAAGCAGGTCATGGACATGCTCAACTCCGACTGGCCGATCGGCCCGGTCGGGGTGCGCACGCTGGCCGCCCCGGACAAGGTCGACGAGTTCGTCGCCAAACTGGACGCGATCTGGTGGGACCGCCCGTTCACCGTCGACGGCGTCGACATCGGCGCCGGGCAGGCCACGCTGGATGTGCAGACCTCCTACGGGGTCCGGCAACAGATCGCGGTCCGCACCGACGACGCCGGTCTGGTCGAGCGCCTCGACATCTCGCTTGCCCCGCCCGCGATCGAGAACTGGGCCGACATCGACGCCGAGATCACCGCGTCAGGGGCGCGGTACTCCTATCAGGTGTCGCGGGTGGTCGGAGACGGTGAGGCCGCCCACTGCGACGTGCTGGCGGGCGCCAACACCGAACAGTCACTGCCGCTGGCGTCGATCTTCAAACTCTATGTGCTGCTTGCGGTCGCCGAGGCCGTGAAGGCCGGCACCCTCGAATGGACCGACCAGCTAACGATCACCAAGGAGGCCAAGGCGGTCGGCTCGGCGGGCCTGGAGGAACTCGCGCCCGGCGCCCAGGTCTCGGTGCGAAGGGCTGCTCAGCAGATGATCTCGGCGAGCGACAACATGGCGACCGATCTGTTGCTCGCGCGCCTGGGGCCCGGTGCCGTCGAGCGGGCGCTGGTGCTCGCAGGCCATCACGACCCCGCCAGCATGACGCCGTTTCCCACCATGCACGAGATGTTCTCCGTCGGCTGGGGAGAACCGGATCTGCGTGAACAGTGGAAGCAGGCCTCACCGGAGGGCCGGGCGCAGCTGCTCAAGCAGACGAATTCGCGTCCCTACCAACCCGATCCGCACCGCACCCACACGCCGGCATCGGAATTCGGCGCCGAATGGTACGGCAGCGCGGCCGACATCTGCCGGGTGCACATCGCGCTGCAAGCTGCCGCCGTCGGCAAGGCGGCGCCGGTGAAGCAGATCCTGTCCGCCATCCCCGGCGTCGAGTTGGACAGGGCGAAGTGGCCGTATGTCGGCGCCAAGGGCGGAAACCTACCGGGGGACTTGACATTCAGCTGGTACGCCGTCGACCACACCGGTCAGCCGTGGGTGGTCAGCTTCCAGTTGAATTGGCCGCAGTACCGCAGCCCGACCGCGGCGGGCTGGCTGCTCTCGATCGTGCACCAGACCTTCGATCTGGTGCCCGTCGGCTGACTATCGCGTCGAGCGCAGTGTCCACGCGTGGCCGCGGAAATGCATCACCGTCCGACTGGCCGGCGCAACATCGATGCGCCAGAACGACTTCGGCGGGGCGTCCAGTGCGGTCAGGACCGCGGCGCGGATCACGGCGGGATGGGTGACGGCCACCACCCGGGTCCGCTCCGCGGTCAGCGAGTCCATCCAGCCACGGACCCGGTCGAACAATTCGACGACGGACTCGCCGCCGTGCGGGGCGCGGGTGGGGTCGGTCAGCCAGATCGCCAGGTCGGCCGACTCGACCCGGCCCAGCACATCGCCGCGCCACCGGCCGCAGTCCAGGTCGGCCAACCGGGTGTCCACCTCGGCCCTCAGACCCAGCAGGTCCGCGGTCTGGCGGGTCCGCTTCTCCGGGCCGCAGCAGGCGTGTTCGACCACGCCGAGGTCGATCGAGGCGTCGACCTGCCGGTGGCCCACCGCGTTCAGTGGCTCGTCGGTGGGAAACCGTCCGGCCGCCATCGCGTCGGTCATGGCGTGCGACACGAGGGTCAGCCGAACGACCTCGCTCATGCCGGGATGGCGGGCTCCTGCCGCTTCCCTTCGAGGAGCCGGGACACCAGCGCACCGAACACCAACGCGATGGTCGCCCACATGACGATCTGCGTGCCCAGCGAGAACAGCCGGAACTCGTAGAGATCGTCGGCCGGGAAATTCTCGTAGACGATGGTGCCCGCGTCGTCGCGCAGCGGCCCGGGGGTCTCGCTGATCGTCGGCAGGATCACCATCACCACCGCGACGGCGACCAGGTAGCCGCCCGCGGCCACCAGCGTCGCGTTCCAGACCCCCAACCAGTCCACCAGCCGCCGGCCGAGGTAGACCGCACCCACCAGCAGCGCCGCGGACAGCACCACCATCAGCAGGTACAGCAGCGTGCGCTGGCGAAGCGTCTCGTCGAGGCTCACCGCAGGCGGGTTCGCCGGATACTTCAGCGACGGCACCACGTACAGGCTGAGCAGCATCCCGCCCGCCACGTACAGCGACATCAACCGCGCCGAGACGTTGCCGACGCGCCCGTACGCCAGCGCGAAGACGACCGCGAACAACGCGGCCATCGCGAGGCTGAACAGCAGCACACCGAAGCCCATCCCGACGTTCATCTGCACGCCGCGGGTGAAGCCCTCGATCCCGTCGCCGTGGTGATGCCCACCATGGTGGTGTGCGGCCTCTTCGAGGGCCTCATGGGCGGCGCCCACACCCTCCTCGTAGCCGATGGCCCGTTCGATCACCGGCTCGACGAAGATGCGGGCGAAGACGAACGCGAGTACTCCAGCGAGGGCGCCGGCCAGCAGGCCGCGCCCGATGATCTGTTTTTCCACTGTGTTCGGCGTTTCCCGAATATCAGTGGCAGGGGAAGCCGAGCAGGTGCCTGGCGTCGTGGACGAACTCGTGGATGAGGGTGTTGCTACCGAACACCGACGTCGCACCCTGATCCAGGCCGACGAAGTAGAGAACCAAGAGAGCGAAGAACGCGGTGAGCGTCAGCCAGACCGCGGCCTTGGCGGCGGAGAAATCCAGCGCCGGCGCGATCGACCTGCGGGCCTCTGGAGAGGTCATGTGGATAGTTCCTTTCCGGGATTGCGCGTCCCAGCTTCACAAGGCGACGGCGAACGTCGGGTCTGACTTCACAGTGGCGCGACCGTTCTGGACTCTCACCAGATTCCTTCGCCCGCCGATTACACCAGCATCTTAAGCAGTCGGTCCAGCGATCAACGGCAAAGACCCCCGAATCACGGTGATTCGGGGGTCTTCGCGTCGGTCGTGGTTACTCCGCGGCGGTCGCGCTGGCGGCGCCTGCCGCCCCGGCCTGAGCCAGGTCCGGCTCGGCCACCCGCGCCGGCTTCTTGGTGCCGGTGAAGGTGAACACGGCGTCCTCGCCGGCACCCTCGCCGTCCCAGTTGTCGACGTCGACGGTGACCAGCTGGCCGGGCCCGATCTCCTCGAAGAGGATCTTCTCGGAGAGCTGGTCCTCGATCTCGCGCTGGATGGTCCGCCGCAGCGGCCGGGCACCCAGCACCGGATCGAACCCACGCTTGGCCAGCAGTGCCTTGGCCTTGTCGGTCAGCTCCATCTCCATGTCCTTGGCCTTCAGCTGCGCCGAGACCCGGTTGACCATCAGGTCGACCATCTCGACGATCTCCTCCGGCGTCAGCTGGTGGAACACGATGATGTCGTCGATGCGGTTGAGGAACTCCGGACGGAAGTGCTTCTTGAGCTCGTCGTTGACCTTCTGCTTCATCCGCTCGTAGTTGTTCTCACCGCCGCCCTGGGTGAAGCCCAGCCCGACGGCCTTGCTGATGTCGGACGTACCGAGGTTCGAGGTGAAGATCAGCACGGTGTTCTTGAAGTCCACCGTGCGACCCTGACCGTCGGTCAGGCGACCGTCCTCGAGGACCTGCAACAGGCTGTTGTAGATCTCCTGGTGCGCCTTCTCGATCTCGTCGAACAACACCACCGAGAACGGCTTGCGCCGCACCTTCTCGGTGAGCTGGCCGCCCTCCTCGTAGCCGACGTAGCCCGGAGGGGCGCCGAACAGCCGCGAGGCGGTGAAGCGGTCGTGGAACTCACCCATGTCGATCTGGATGAGCGCGTCGTCGTCACCGAACAGGAACTCGGCCAGCGCCTTGGACAGCTCGGTCTTGCCGACACCGGACGGGCCGGCGAAGATGAACGAACCCGACGGACGCTTGGGGTCCTTCAGCCCGGCACGGGTGCGCCGGATCGCCTTGGAGACGGCCTTGACGGCCTCGCGCTGCCCGATGATCCGCTTGTGCAGCTCTTCCTCCATGCGCAGCAGCCGGGTGGTCTCCTCCTCGGTCAGCTTGAACACCGGGATGCCGGTCCAATTGCCCAGCACCTCGGCGATCTGCTCATCGTCGACCTCGGCAACGACGTCGAGATCACCTGAACGCCACTGCTTCTCCCGCTCGGCTCGCTGGGCGACGAGTTGCTTCTCCTTGTCACGCAGCGAGGCGGCCTTCTCGAAGTCCTGCGCGTCGATCGCGGATTCCTTCTCCCGACGCGCGTCGGCGATCTTCTCGTCGAACTCGCGCAGGTCCGGCGGCGCCGTCATCCGGCGGATCCGCATCCGGGCGCCCGCCTCGTCGATCAGGTCGATCGCCTTGTCGGGCAGGAAGCGGTCGTTGATGTAGCGGTCGGCCAGGGTGGCCGCCGCCACCACGGCGCCGTCGGTGATGGAGACCCGGTGGTGGGCCTCGTAGCGGTCGCGCAGCCCCTTGAGGATCTCGATGGTGTGCTCAACCGTCGGCTCACCGACCTGCACCGGCTGGAACCGGCGCTCCAGCGCGGCGTCCTTTTCGATGTACTTGCGGTACTCGTCGAGCGTGGTGGCGCCGATGGTCTGCAGCTCGCCGCGAGCCAGCTTCGGCTTGAGGATGCTGGCGGCGTCGATCGCGCCCTCGGCAGCGCCCGCCCCGACCAGCGTGTGCAGCTCGTCGATGAACAGGATGATGTCGCCGCGGGTGTTGATCTCCTTGAGCACCTTCTTCAGGCGCTCCTCGAAATCACCGCGGTAGCGGCTGCCGGCCACCAACGAACCCAGGTCCAGCGTGTAGAGCTGCTTGTCCTTGAGCGTCTCGGGGACCTCGCCGTGCACGATCGCCTGCGCCAGGCCCTCCACGACGGCGGTCTTGCCGACGCCGGGCTCGCCGATCAGCACCGGGTTGTTCTTGGTGCGTCGGCTCAGCACCTGCATCACCCGCTCGATTTCCTTCTCGCGGCCGATGACCGGGTCCAGCTTGCCCTCCATCGCGGCGGCGGTCAGGTTGCGGCCGAACTGGTCGAGGACCAGTGAGGTGGACGGAGAGCCGGCCTCCCCGCCGCGGCCGCCGGTGCCCGCTTCCGCGGTCTCCTTGCCCTGATAACCGCTCAGCAGCTGGATGACCTGCTGACGCACCCGGGTCAGTTCGGCGCCCAGCTTGACCAGCACCTGCGCCGCCACGCCCTCACCCTCGCGGATGAGGCCCAGCAGGATGTGCTCGGTGCCGATGTAGTTGTGACCCAACTGCAGCGCCTCACGAAGGCTCAGCTCGAGAACCTTCTTGGCGCGCGGGGTGAACGGAATGTGCCCGGACGGCGCCTGCTGACCCTGGCCGATGATCTCCTCGACCTGGCTGCGCACGCCCTCCAGCGAGATGCCCAGCGACTCCAACGACTTGGCCGCTACGCCCTCACCCTCGTGAATAAGTCCCAACAGGATGTGCTCGGTGCCGATGTAATTGTGGTTGAGCATCCGGGCCTCTTCTTGAGCCAGGACGACGACCCTGCGGGCACGGTCGGTGAATCTCTCAAACATCGGTGGTTACCTGCTCTCCCTCAATAGGTCGATGCCATGCGTTCCCCCGGTCTCGAGTACCGCACCGCATCTGTCGTCCACTGTAGTGGGCGACACTCGTCAGCGCCTCGCCTGCCGGTCTGCTCGTAGCGGACAGGAATGGCACCCGACACGCCATCGGCTGGTTATCCGATCGCTATCGGACCAACGCATCGGCTGCCCTATTCGTTTCCCGGCTCGCGCCGTGCCGGGTCAGCCGTCAGCGAACAGCTAGGTGGCTGCGTGGAAGGCGTCGATGACGTCGGCCGGGATGCGCCCGCGGGTGGACACGTTGTGACCGTTGCGACGTGCCCACTCCCGGATCGCGGCGCTCTGCTCGCGGTCGATGGCCGCGCGGCCGCGGCCGGAGCCCGCCGAGCGCCCGCGGCGCCTGCCGCCGACCCGGCGGCCCGCATCGATCCATTGCTTCAAGTCGTTGCGCAGCTTTGCGGCATTCTTCGAAGAAAGATCGATCTCGTAGCTCACCCCGTCCAACGCGAATTCGACGGTCTCAGCGGCTACGCCTTCACCATCCAAATCGTCGATCAGCGTGATGGTCACTTTCTTCGCCATTAGCCCTGACTGCCCTTCTGCTTGAGCATAGATACTACGTTTAGCCCGGTTCCCCCGGGGCACCAATGTGCCATATAAATGCACACCGCTCAACACGGTGTTCGGGCTGGCAGATCAGTTGCCGTGCGGACGAACAATGGGAAACAAAACCGTTTCCCGAATCGACAGACCCGTCAATGTCATCAACAACCTGTCGACGCCCATTCCCGTTCCCGTCGACGGCGGCATCGCATACTCCAAAGCGGCCAGAAAATCTTCGTCGAGGGCCATTGCCTCGTCGTCACCGGCCGCTGCGGCGCGGACCTGCGCCTCGAACCTTTCCCGCTGGATGACGGGATCGATGAGTTCGGAGTAGCCGGTAGCCAGTTCGACACGGCGGACGTAGAGGTCCCACTTCTCGGTGACGCCCTCGATGCTGCGGTGCGGGCGGGTCAACGGGGTGGTCTCCACCGGAAAGTCGCGGACGAATGTCGGTGCCCACAGCTTGTCGCCGACGAGGTGCTCCCAGAGTTCCTCGACCAATTTCCCGTGCCCGTATCCGCGGTCTCGGGGAATATCGAGTTCGAGTCGGTCGGCGATGCCCCACAGCTTTTCGGCGGGCGTTTGCGGGGTGATCTCTTCGCCGAGCGCTTCGGACAGCGAGGGGTACATTTCCACGGTCTGCCATTCGCCGTCCAGATCGTAGACGGTGCCATCAGGCAATGGCACTTGTCTGGTGCCGATCGCCTCATCGGCGACTTCCTGAATAAGTTCACGGGTGACGACCGCAGAATCGTCGTATGTGCCGTAGGCCTGATATGTCTCGAGCATCGAGAATTCCGGAGAATGCGTGGAATCGGTGCCCTCGTTTCGGAACACCCTATTCAACTCGAAAACCTTCTCGAATCCGCCCACCAAGCAACGCTTGAGGAACAGTTCCGGGGCGATCCGAAGGTAGAGATCCATGTCGAGCGCATTGGAGTGCGTGACGAACGGTCGCGCCGCCGCCCCGCCGGCCAGCGTCTGCAGCATCGGCGTCTCGACTTCCAGGAAGCCGCGCCGTTCCAGTGCGTTACGCACGGCACGGACCACCGCGATGCGTTGGCGCGCGACCTGACGGGCCTCCGGCCGCACGATCAGGTCGACATACCGCTGACGCACCCGCGCCTCTTCGCTCATTTCCTTGTGCGCGACGGGCAGCGGACGCAGTGCCTTGGCCGCCATCCGCCAGGAGTCGGCAAGTACCGACAGTTCTCCGCGGCGGGAACTGATCACCTCACCGTGGACGAAGACGATGTCGCCGAGGTCCACATCGGTCTTCCACGATTCGAGCGATTCGGCGCCCACCCGGTCGAAGCTGATCATCGCCTGCAACTGGGTGCCGTCACCCTCCTGCAGTGTGGCGAAACACAGCTTGCCGGAGTTCCGGGCGAACATCACCCGGCCGCTCACGCCGACGAGTTGACCGGTTTCGGCGCCCGCGGGCAGATCCGGGAAGGCCTGCCGGATCTCGGCCAGCGAGTGGGTCCGGTCGACGGCCACCGGGTACGGCTCGTGCCCCTCGGCCAGCAGCCGCTGCCGCTTGGCCTGGCGGATCCGGTACTGCTCCGGGATCTCCGCGCTGGTTTCGGGCGTATCGCCATCCTCGGGTGGGGTCACGGAGTGCCAGCTTAAATGAACCAATGCCGGTGGGTTTAAACGCGCTGACCGTGACGGCTCTGGCCGATGAACCGGTGGACTGGCGGTTCAAGGGGTTGCCCGCGACGTGGTGGGGCCGCACCCCGGCCGAAATCTGCGCGCAGGCGCCGAACCTGTTCGACAGCGGCGCGGTGGGCCCGGTGTGCGTACTGGACGCCGACGCGCTCGACCACAACCTCGCGACGATGGCGCGGTGGTGCCGGGAACACGCGGTGGAACTGGCCCCGCACGGTAAGACGCACATGGCCCCGCAACTGCTGGCCCGCCAACTGCAGGCGGGGGCCTGCGCGGTGACCGCCGCCACGATCGGTCAGGTCCGGGTGTTCCGCGCATTCGGGGTGCAGACGGTGGTGCTGGCCAACGAGCTCGTCGACGACGCGGGGCTGCGCTGGCTGGGCGCCGAGCTCGACGCCGATCCCGACTTCTCGCTGACCTGCTGGGTGGACTCGGTGCGTGGGGTGGAGCTGATGACGGCCGCGCTGGCGGCCGCCGGGGCGCGGCGGCCGGTGGATGTGTGCGTCGAGGTGGGCATGGCGGGCGGGCGCACCGGCTGTCGCACCGCCGACTGTGTCGACGAGGTGGCCCGCGCCGCCACCGAGTCCCCGCGGCTGCGACTGGTCGGCGTGGCGGGCTACGAAGCCGCGCTGGGCCACGACCTCGGGCCGCAGGCGGTGGCCGACGTCGCGGCGTACCTGGCGCAGATCCGTGCGGCGGTGCTGCGGCTGGCGCCGGTGTTCGAAACCGACCGCGTCATCGCGACCGCGGGCGGCAGCACCTACTTCGACACCGTCGCCGAGGTGCTCGGTGACTGGCCCGGCGCGCTGCCGGTGCGCACGATCGTGCGCAGCGGCTGTTATCTCACCCACGACGACGGGCTGTATCGGCGGACGTCGCCGCTGCGCGGGGCGCTGCGCCCCGCGCTCACGGTGTGGGCCCAGGTCGTTTCCCGGCCGGAGCCGTCGCTTGCGGTGCTGACGATGGGCCGCCGCGACGTGTCGTTCGACCAGGACCTGCCGGTGCCCTACGGGCTGCCGGGCAGCGAGGTGACCAAACTCAACGACCAACACGCCTATCTGCGGCTCGGGTCCGGCGACCGCGTCGAGGTCGGCGACTGGGTGCAGTTCGGCATCAGCCACCCCTGCACGGTCTTCGACAAGTGGGCGATGATTCCGCTGCTGGACTCCGCCGGCCGGGTGCGCGAACTGATCCGCACCTTCTTTTAACGGCGGTCGCGGTCCCGATTGCGCTCGAACACCAGCCGCAAACCGTCCAGGGTGAGGTGCTGATCGTAGTGGCCGACGGTGCGCATTTCGGGTAGCAGACGCGGCGCGATGTGCCCGGTGGCGACCACGGTGACGTCGTTGCCGGCGAACCCGTCGATGTCGTCGCGGATGCGTTGTACGAGACCGTCGACCAGGCCCGCGAACCCGAACACCGCGCCTGCCTGCATGCACTCGACGGTGTTCTTGCCGATCACCGACCGCGGCCGGGTCAACTCGACCCGGCGCAGCGCCGCCGACCTGGCCGCCGCGGCATCCGACGACACCTCGACGCCGGGGGCTATCGCGCCGCCGAGGAACTCACCCTTGGCCGACACCACGTCCACGCAGATCGACGAGCCGAAGTCGACGACGATCGCCGCGCCGCCGAACTTGTGAAACGCCGCCAGGCAGTTGACGATTCGATCAGCGCCGATTTCCTTCGGGTTGTCCACGAGCAGCGGAATTCCGGTGCGGACACCCGGTTCGATCAGCACATGCGGGACCGACGACCAGTACTGCTGCAACATCTCGCGCAGTTCGTGCATCACCGAGGGAACGGTGGACAAACCGGCCGCACCCGTCAGGCGGTCCGATTCGTCACCGATCAAACCGTCGATGGTCAGCGCCAACTCGTCGGCGGTGACGGCGGATTCGGTGCGGATCCGCCACTGGCTCGCCACTTTTGCGTGGTCGCCGGACCCCGACACCAGCCCGACGACGGTGTGGGTGTTGCGGACGTCGATCGCGAGCAGCACGTGGTTACCGCGACGACATCAGTTCAGCGGCATCGGCGGGCACGTAGGCGGGGTCCGACGAGTGCACGCCGAGGTCGATCTGCTTGTTGTCGGCGTCGACGAACACCACCCGCGGCTTGTACACACGAGCCTCCGCATCCTCCATCGTGCCGTAGGCGATGAGGATCACGAGATCGCCGGGATGTACCAGATGCGCTGCAGCTCCATTGATTCCGATGACCCCGCTACCACGCTCGCCGGTGATCGCATAGGTGACCAGCCGTGCCCCGTTGTCGATGTCGACGATGGTGACCTGCTCACCCTCGAGGAGGTCGGCCGCGTCCATCAGATCGGCGTCGATCGTGACCGAACCCACGTAGTGCAGATCGGCCTGTGTCACCGTCGCCCGGTGGATCTTCGACTTCAGCATGGTCCGTAACATCAGTTCCTCCAGGGCAATTCGTGTTCGTCGTACTCCACGTCCGGGCCGGGCCCAGATGGTCTGCCGACATCGATGGCGATGTTGTCCAGCAGCCTGGTGCGGCCGAGCCGGGCCGCGATCAACATGCGGGCCATCCCTTCTGCGGGTGGGCTGCCCAGCATGGGGTCGCGGATCTCCAGGTACTCCAACTCGATGGCGGGCACCGAATCGAGCACCGCGCGCGCCGCGTCCAGGGCCGCCGCGGTGCCCTCCCCCGCGGCGTACATGCCGGCCAGCAGTGCGGCCGACAGGGCGCCGGCTTGCTCGCGTTCCACGGGATCGAGGTAGCGATTGCGCGAGGACATCGCCAAACCGTCGGCCTCGCGCACGATGGGCACACCGACGATCTCGACGTCGACGTTGAGGTCGACGACCATCTGCCGGATCAGCGTGAGCTGCTGATAGTCCTTCTCGCCGAAGAAGGCCTTGTCCGGCCGGACGATCTGCAGCAGCTTGAGGACGACCGTCAGTACCCCCACGAAATGCGTTGGCCGCGAGACGCCCTCGAGTTCGGCGCCCATGGGGCCCGGGTGTACGCAGGTACGTTGGCCGTCGGGGTACATGTCGGCCGCGGTCGGGGTGAACGCGATCTGGACGCCTTCTGCCCGCAGTGCGGCCAGGTCGTCGTCGAGGGTGCGCGGATAGGTGTCGAGGTCCTCACCCACGGCGAACTGCAACGGATTGACGAAGATCGACACCACCACGACCGCGCCCGGCACCCGCCGGGCCGCGCGGATCAGCGCCATGTGCCCGTCGTGCAGGGCGCCCATCGTCGGCACCAGCATCACCCGCCGCCCGGTACCGCGCAGCGCCCTGGTCACCGCCGACACGTCGCGCGGTGCCGAGTAGACGTTCAACTCATCGGCATTGAACTGCGGACTGCGCGCGGTCATGACGTTCCCGACTTCGCCAGCGCATCGAACACGTCTTTGGGCGCGTGGGCGCGCTGGGCGGTGCGCAGCGAATTGGACCGATACGCTTGCGCAAGAAGGGAATCCGATTCATCCAATGCCCGCAGATGTCGGGCCACGGCGTCGGCGTCACCGCGGGCGACCGGACCGGTCAGTGCGGCCTGGCCACGCTGCAGAGCATTGTCCACCGAGGCGCGAGCGAGCGGGCCGATCACCCGCTCGGCGATGCCACCCGGCGTCTGTTCGACGAGCTCTTGGCCGAGCAGTTCCTGGCCCGCCAGCGCCGAGCGCAGCGCCTGGACCGCGTCGAGCAGCACGGTGACGACGTGGTTGCTGGCATGGGCCAACGCGGCGTGGTAGAGCGTGCGGGCCTCCTCGCGGACCCCGAACGGCTCGCCGCCGATCTCGAGCACCAGCGACTGCGCGATCGCGTAGCCCACCTCGTCGGCGGCGGTGACGCCGAAGCAGGTGCCGGGCAGCCGATCGATGTCCTCGTCCGAACCGGTGAACGTCATCGCGGGATGGATCGCCAGCGGGATGCAGCCCTGCTCGGTCAGCGGGCTCAACACCCCGATGCCGTTGGCCCCCGAGGTGTGCGCGACGATCGTGCCCTGGCGCACCGCTGCGGTGGCAGCCAGACCGGAGATCAGCCCGCCGAGCTCGGTGTCGGGCACCGCGAACAGCAGCAGCTCGGCGCGCCGCGCGACCTCGTCGACCGGCAGGATCACGGTATCGGGCAGCCGGCGCCGCGCGCGCTGCACCGACGCGTGCGACACGGCGCTGCACGCGATCACCACGTGCCCGGCGCGCTCGAAGGCGACGCCGAGCGCCGTGCCCACGCGACCAGCGGAAATGATGCCGATCGTGAGCCGCGCCGGACGGAGTCCGTCGGGGGTCCCCATGCAGACGACCTCGCTGAGTGTCAGAAAAGGTTCGTTCCAGTCCCGCGGTGCGGGTACCGGACGGTCGGTGAAAGTTTACTCACTCTTCGCGGCGGCGACGACGGCCGCCCCCCGTAGGGGTGGTCCGCAGCCGCGCCATGAGTTCGGCCACCGACTGCCCGCCGGTGTCCTCGCTGCGACGCCGCCGGCCGGCGGTCGGCGGCTCGTCGGGCGGCGTCGGCGGGTCTGCCGGCGCCGCATGGCGGCCACGGGGAGGTTCGGCGGCCGGCGCGGGAGTCGCGGTCGGCAGGTCGGGCTCGGGTGCGCGGCGCCTGCCGACGTATTCGGTGGCACCGTCGGTTGGATCCGTGACCGGGTGGGACGGGGTGGACGGCGTCGGCGCGGGTTCGGGCTGCGACCGCCAGTTGCTGCCCGGTGTGCCCGGTGGAATCCATTGGCCCTCGGCGGGAGCCGGTCGCCACGTCGGTGGCGGCTGGGGCGGTGGGGGCGCCGGGGCGGGCTCGGGCGGCGGGGGCGACGGTCGCGACGGCGGCAGCCACGGATACTCGGCTTCGGACGGGGGCGGCTGCGGAGCAGGTGGCGGCGTCGGTCGCGCCGGTGGCGGCGGAGCCCAGTCGAATTCGGCCGGATGAGGTTCCTCGGGCACGTCGATGATCGGGCTCTCGTCGGTGTGAAAGTCGCTGTCGTCGTGGACCTCGGTGTCGATGCGGCTGGCGGTGACCCGGCCCGCACTTTCGGTCCGGCGCGACGACCAGTCGCTTTCGATGGCGGGCCGGTCGGACAGGTCGGCGTCGAACAGCACCTCGAGGTTGGCCCGCAACGCGGCCAGTTCCGCGCGCAACCCGGCCACCTCGTCGGCCGCCTGCGACCGCAGTTCGGCGACCAGCTCGCGGCGCAACTGGGTCTCGACGGACAGCTCGTACTCCCTGCGCGCCGCGATCTCGCGGTCCAGTTGCAGGTCGTAGACGAGTTTGAGGTCGCGCACCTTGGCCTGGTCGGCGTCGCTCTGCCTGCGGTAGATCACGGACACGAACGCGGCCGCCACCGCCGCCCACAGCGCCAGGATGACCGCCAGCTTGAGCAACTCGACGCGGTTGGTGAACACCAGCGCTGCGCTGGCGCCGATGGCCAACACCAGCAACACGGTCAACAGCGACCAACCCGGCCTGCGACCGCTGCGCCGGGGCCGGGCGCCGCGGGACAGATCGGTCATGGGCCGACTGTACCTGTCACTGGTCACGTCGCGTGTCGACCGCTGCGGCGATTCGGCCCGGCGACCTGCGCGGCGAGCTACTCCGTTGCGCTGTCTGCGTTCTCGTGCGGGTCCTGCGGGGACTTGCAGCAATGTTGCAGCCACAGTGCGGCGATCACCAATGCCAGTGCCGATCCGGCGGCGACGAGCACGCCTGCGGTGTCCTCGCTCGCCACGCGCAAAGTGTCGCGCCGGGGCAACAGGTAGACCAGCACGCCCAGCCACCATCCGAGCACCAGCGCCCCCACCCACGCCGAGGCCTTCGCGATCACCACCGAGCGGGCCACCGCCAGCGGGTGCAGCCACCCGGCGGACAGGGAACCGGGGCCGATGCGGCCGTCGTTGATCTTGGCCCGCACGTAGAAGGCCCACCCCGCCTCCACGATCGCCACCGCAAGCAGCGACACCCCGGACAGCAGGGTGATCGGCGGGAACCACCGATACAAGAGCATCACCAGCAGATAGCCGACCGCCGCGGCGATCAGCACCGCGGCCGTCAGGTCACGCTTGCGGGTGGGGCCCATCAGGTCAGCGTCAGATCGGTCGGGCGTACCCCGTCGCGCTCGGCGGGATCGAGCGCGGCCAGCAACTCCGCCACCCGACGGCGCCTGCCGTCGACGGTCAACGTGGCGTCGGGGTCGACGGCCAGCCACGGAACCAGCACGAACGCGCGGGCATGCGCCAGCGGGTGCGGCAGCGTCAGGTCGTCGTCGCGCCACAGGACCTCGCGGTCACCGTCCCGGCAGCTGACCAGGTCGACGTCCAGCGTGCGTGGGCCCCACCGTTGGGTCCGCAGCCGCTCGGCGGCGCGTTCGAACTCCTGCGCCCGGCGCAACCATCCGGGCCCGTCGCGGCCGGGATCCGCCGCGATCACCACCGCGTTGAGGAACGCGCCCTGCTCGACCCCGCCCCACGGGTCGGTCTCGTAGACCGGCGACACCGCGCGCACCGCGTCGGACAGGCCGTCGACCACCGACCGCAGCATGGCCAACCGGTCGCCGAGATTCGACCCGACCGACAGCACGACCGTTGTCATGACCGGGTCTCACCACCGCGCCGGGAGCGCCGCGCCACCACCGCGACATCGGAGAAGTTCAGCGGAATCGGCGCATCGGGTTTGTGCACCACCACCTCGGTGGCCTGGATGCGCGCGTCGGCCATCACGGCCTCGGCGATCTCGGCGGTCACCGTCTCGATCAGGTCGCGTGGCGGTCCGGCCACGATGTCGGCCGCGGCCTTGGCCAGTGCGCCGTAGTCGACGGTGTCGGCGAGATCGTCACTGGCCGCCGCCACGGCCAGATCCATCCATACGGTGATGTCGACGACGAAGTCCTGGCCGTCGCGGCGCTCATGCTCGAAGACGCCGTGGTGACCGCGAACCGTCAAGCCGCGCAACTCTATCCGGTCAGCCATGCGTCCACGCCTCGAGCACCTTGAGGGCGTCGACCGAGGCGCGCACGTCGTGGACCCGCACTCCCCACGCGCCGTGCAGACCGGCGAGCGCGGAGATCACCGCGGTGGCCGTCTCCCTGCCGTCCGGTGGCCTTATCTGGCCGTGGGCGTCGGCGAGCAGCGAACCCAGGAAGCGCTTGCGCGAGGCGCCCACCAGCACCGGGACCCCGGTGGCGACGAATTCGGGCAGCGCGTGCAGCAGCGCCCAGTTGTGCTCGGCGGTCTTGGCGAATCCCAGGCCGGGGTCGATGATCAGCCGGGCCGGGTCGACGCCCGCGGCCACGGCGCTGTCGACGCCGGCCAGCAGTTCGTCGCGCACCTCGGCCACGACGTCTCGATAACCGGGCACGTCGTGCGGCCGCGACGTGCCCACCGAACGCCAATGCATCAGCACCCACGGGACTTTCGCGTCGGCCAGCAGCGGCGCCATGTTCGGATCGGCCCGGCCGCCCGAGACGTCGTTGACGATGGCGGCGCCGTTCTCCAGGGCGGCCTGCGCCACCGAGGCGTGCATGGTGTCGATGCTGACCGTGAGACCTTGTGCGGCAAGTTGTTTGATCACCGGCAACACCCGCGACGTCTCCACCTTCGGGTCGATGCGCGTCGCGCCCGGCCGGGTGGACTCGCCGCCGACGTCGATGATCGCGGCGCCGTCGGCGGCCAGTGCGACCCCGTGCGCGATGGCGCGATCAGCGTCGAGGAAGAGCCCTCCGTCGGAGAAGGAGTCGTCGGTGACGTTGACGACCCCCATCACCCGCGTGCGTGTCGCGCTCACGTTCGCAAGATCAGTTCCAGCGCCTCGGCCCTCGAAGCCGTATCGGTCTTGAACTGTCCGCGCACCGCCGAGGTGGTGGTGACGGCGCCGGGTTTGCGCACCCCGCGCATCGCCATGCACAGGTGCTCGGCCTCCACCACCACGATGACCCCGCGCGGGTCGAGCTTGCGCATCAGGGCATCGGCGATCTGGGCGGTCAACCGCTCCTGCACCTGCGGCCGCTTGGCGTACAGATCCACCAGGCGCGCGATCTTCGACAGGCCGGTCACCCGACCGTCCTCCCCGGGGATGTAGCCGACGTGGGCGACGCCGTGAAACGAGACCAGATGGTGCTCACACGTCGAGTACATCGGGATCTGCTTGACCAGTACGAGTTCGTCGTGCTGCTCGTCGAACGTGGTGTTGAGCACCGTGTCCGGGTTGGTGTACAGGCCGGCGAACAGCTCCTTGAGCGCGCGCGCCACCCGTGACGGGGTGTCTTGCAGACCCTGACGGTCGGGATCCTCCCCTACCGCGATCAACAACTCGCGAACGGCCGCCTCGGCGCGCGGTTGGTCGAAGGTCGCCGGCGACACCATCGCCGAATTGTTGTGAGACCGGGTCAATTTGAGCCTCTCTAGCGGTCAGCCCTGCGCTGGCGGATTGGGCCGACTGTCCTGGCCCTGGTCATCGTTCGGGTTCGGCGTCCCGCCGTGTGGCGCGGGTTGGCCCTGCTCCGGATGCTTCGGATACTGCGGGTACGGATAGGGCTGGTAGGGCGGCGCAGGCTGGTGTGGCTGTTGCCAGTGCGGCGGGTACCAGTAGCCCTGCGGGTGCTGGACCGGCTGCTGTTGTTGCTGCGGCTGCTGTCGCGGGGGCCACCCGGGTGCGTGCCAGCCGGCGGGCGCACCGTAGTCCGGCTGTGTCGGGGCCCCGTTGGCGCCTGACCCGTTGGGGCCGTGCGGCGGTGCCTGTGCGGCCTTGTTCGCCTCGGCCGCCTGGGTGGCCTGGGCGATCGCGGCCTTGAACGCGGGCTCGGGGACCGGTTTGGGCCACGGTTCACCGCGTTCCATCGCCAGCTCGCCGGGCGTCTTGATGGGCGGCTTGTCCGACGGGATGCGCCCGCCGAAGTCGTCGAACATCGTCAGCCGGGGCCGCTTCTTCACGTCGGCGAAGATGGCCTGCAGGTCGGCGCGGTGCAGCGTCTCCTTCTCCAGCAGTTGACCGGCCAGCGTGTCGAGCACGTCGCGGTACTCGGTGAGGATCTCCCACGCCTCGGTGTGGGCGGCCTCGATGAGCTTGCGGATCTCGTCGTCGATGTCGCGGGCCACCTCGTGGCTGTAGTCGGCCTGAGTGCCCATGGTCCGGCCCAGGAACGGGTCGCCGTGCTCGGTGCCGTAGCGCACCGCGCCCAGCTTGGAGCTCATGCCGTACTCGGTGACCATCGCGCGGGCGATCTTGGTGGCCTGTTCGATGTCGGACACCGCGCCGGTGGTGGGCTCGCGGAACACGAGTTCCTCGGCGGCGCGTCCGCCCATCGCGAACACCAGGCGCGCGATCATCTCCGAGCGGGTCATCAACCCCTTGTCGTCCTCGGGCACCGCGACGGCGTGGCCACCGGTGCGCCCGCGCGCCAGGATCGTCACCTTGTAGATCGGCTCGATGTCGGGCATCGCCCAGGCCGCCAGCGTGTGGCCGCCCTCGTGATAGGCGGTGATCTTCTTCTCGTGCTCGCTGATCAGGCGGCTCTTGCGGCGCGGCCCACCGACCACGCGGTCGACGGCCTCTTCCAGCGCCGCACCCGTGATCACCGTGCCGTTCTCGCGGGCGGTCAGCAGCGCGGCCTCGTTGATCACGTTGGCCAGGTCGGCGCCGGACATGCCGACGGTGCGCTTGGCCAGCCCGTCGAGATCGGCGTCGGGCGCCATCGGCTTACCTTGTGAATGCACCCGCAGCACCGCCCGGCGGCCCGCGAGGTCGGGGCTGCTGACCGGGATCTGGCGGTCGAAACGGCCCGGCCGCAGCAGCGCCGGGTCCAGGATGTCGGGCCGGTTGGTGGCGGCGATCAGGATCACGCCCTGCCGGTCGCCGAAACCGTCCATCTCGACCAGCAACTGGTTCAGCGTCTGTTCGCGTTCGTCGTGCCCGCCGCCGAGGCCCGCGCCGCGCTGGCGGCCCACCGCGTCGATCTCGTCGACGAAGATGATGCACGGTGAGTTCTGCTTGGCCTGTTCGAACAGGTCGCGCACCCGGGAGGCGCCGACGCCGACGAACATCTCGACGAAGTCCGAGCCGGAGATCGTGAAGAACGGCACGCCGGCCTCACCGGCGACCGCGCGCGCCAGCAGCGTCTTGCCCGTGCCGGGCGGGCCGTAGAGCAGCACGCCCTTGGGGATCTTGGCGCCCAGCGCCTGATATCGCGACGGGTTCTGCAGGAAATCCTTGATCTCGTAGAGCTCCTCGACCGCCTCGTCGACGCCCGCGACGTCGCCGAAGGTGGTCTTGGGCATGTCCTTGGACAGCTGCTTGGCCTTCGACTTGCCGAAGCCGAAGCCCATCCGGCCACCGGACTGCATGCGCGAGAACATCACGAACAGGCCGACCAGCAGCAGCAGCGGCAGCATGTAGATCAGCATCGAGCCGAGCATGCTGCCCTGGTTGACCACCGTGTTGACCGTCGCGCCCTTGGCCTGCAGGTCGTCGAAGATGGTGGCGCCGTAGCCGGTGGGGAACTTGGTGAGGATCTTGTCGCTGTCCTCGGTGGCGGCGTTGCCGTCCTTGAGTTCGAGCCTCAGCTGCTGCTCACGGTCGTCGATCTGCGCGCTCTTGACGTTGTCGCCGCTGATCTGGGCCATCGCCACCGAGGTGTCGACCGGCTTGTACCCGCGGGTGTCGTCGCTGAAATAATAAAACGACCAACCCAGCAACAGGACCACCGCGATCACGGTGAGCGTTCGGATCACATTCTTCCGGTTCATCAGCATCGACCGCTCTCGGTCAGGTCCTTCCAAGTACACGCGCAGCTGGGATAGTTCAGGCTACCGCTCCCCCAACGAACCGCGGTCGCCACGGGTTTCCTCCGACCCTGGCTAGGGTTGTGGCCGTGGTCACGGTGCGCGAACGGTTCGTCGAGACCAACGGCGTTCGCCTGCAGGTCACCGAGGCGGGCGACCGCGGCGCACCGGTGGTGGTGCTGACCCACGGCTTCCCCGAACTGGCCTACTCGTGGCGGCACCAGCTACCGGCGCTCGCGGCGGCGGGCTTTCACGTGCTGGCGCCCGATCAGCGCGGCTACGGCGGCTCGTCGAAACCGGCCGACGTCGAGGCGTACAACGTCGTCGACCTGTGCGCCGACGTGGTTGGCCTGCTCGACGACGTCGGCGCCGAGCGCGCTGTCATCGTCGGCCACGACTTCGGCGGCGTCGTCGCCTGGACGGCTCCACTGCTTCATCCCGACCGGTTCGCCGCGGTCGCCGGGCTGAGCGTGCCGCCGGTGCCGCGCTCGCGGGTGCCGACCACCCAGGCGTTCCGGCGGAAATTCGGCGACAACTTCTTCTACATCCTGTACTTCCAGGAACCGGGGCCCGCCGACGCCGAACTGAACCGGGACCCGGCCACCACCATGCGCAAACTTCTCGGCTCGCTGACCACCTCCGCCGACGAGGCCGAGGCCCTGCGCATGCTGCAACCCGGCCCGCAGGGCTTCATCGACCGCCTCCCGGACCCCAACGCCCTGCCGGACTGGATCAGCGAACACGAAATCGCCCACTACGTCGAGGAATTCACCCGCAACGGGTTCACCGCGCCGCTGAACTGGTACCGCTGCTTCGACCTGAACTGGAAACTGACGGCGACCACGCCCGCCGCCACCATCACGGTGCCGTCGCTGTTCATCGGCGGATCGGCCGATCCCACGCTCGCCTACACCCCGCGCCACCGCGTGGGTGAGGTCGTCGCCGGGGACTACCGCGAGGTGATGATCGAGGGCGCCGGGCACTGGATTCAGCAGGAACGCCCCGACGAGGTCAACGACGAGCTGCGGCGCTTCCTGACCGGTCTGGCGCTGTAGCTGCTCAATCATCAACTCCGGCACCGCAATACGGTCCGGCACGAACCGCCGCGCCTTCTGACGGTAGGGTGCCCTCATGCCGATCGCAGTCAGAGGAAAGTGGTCCACCAGGTTTCTGGTCCTGGCCGGCGCAGCAGCGGTGACGGCCGCGTTGTCCGGCTGCGACGCGACGGCGGGCCCGACGCCCGGCGGCGACACCGACGTGCGCCAGGTGACCGTGGTGGGGGCCGGCGAGGTTCAGGGCGAACCGGACACCCTGAACATCACGGCCTCGATCGAGTTCACCGCTGCCGACGTCACCGGCGCGATGAACCAGACCAGTGAGCGCCAGCAGCAGGTGATCACGGCGTTGGTGGACGCGGGCGTGGATCGCAAGGACATCAACACCGCCCAGGTCAGCCTGCAACCGCAGTTCGCGGGCGGCGGCGACAACCCGCAGAGCATCGTCGGCTACCGGGCCAGCAATTCGATCGAAATCAAGATCCGCCAGACCGACGCGGCGTCGCAGGCGCTCGCGCTGATCGTCAGCACCGGCGGTGACGCCACCCGGATCAACAACGTCAGCTATTCGATCGACGACGATTCTGCGCTCGTGCGTGACGCCCGCGCTCGTGCCTTCGAGGACGCCAAGGAGCGCGCCGAGCAGTACGCGCAGTTGTCCGGGTTGACCCTCGGCAAGGTCATTTCGATCTCGGAGGCCACCGGGTCCACACCGCCGACACCGCTGCCGATGCGCGGCGCCGAGATGGCGTCGGTACCGCTCGAACCCGGTCAGCAGACCGTCGGGTTCACCGTGACGGTGGTCTGGGAGCTCACCTAGGACGACAGGGTCAACCCGCCGGGGCGATGTCGACCGGGATGCCGTTGAGCACCGCGGTGCCCGACAGCGGGTCGAGGCGATTGCCGTCGTTGAGTTGGTTGACGTTGGCGCCTGGTGCATCGGCCGCGAGGCGCTGCCCGGTGCCGTCACGGTCGTGACCCCACCCGTGCGGCAGCGAGACCACACCGCGCCGCATGCCCGGCGCCTCCTCCACGGGGGCGATCAGTTCACCGCCGGGGCCCTTGATCACCGCGATGTCGGTGAGGCCGAGTTCGGCGGCGTCGTCGGGGTGGATGCGCAGCGTGCACCGGTTGGTGCCGCCCGCCAACGCGGGCAGATTGTGCATCCAGCTGTTGTTCGAACGCAGATGCCGCCGACCGATCAGCACGAAGCCGTCGGCCCTGACCGCGAGCGATTCACGCAACCGCGCCACGTCGGCGATCAGCGGCTGCGGCGCGAGTTCGATTCGCCCCGAGGGTGTCCGGAGCACTTCGGCCAGCCGGGGCTGCAACCCTCCGAGGTCGATGCCGTGCGGCGCCGACTTGAGCCGCTCCGGCGTCAGCCCGTCGGAGACGGCACCGAACGCGTCGCCGTACGGACCGAGGCGCAGCATCATGTCGATGCGCCGCTCGTAGCCGGGGCCCGCGATCAGCATCGCGGTCAGTTCGTCGACAGCACGCCCGGCGACGGGTGAGTCGGCGTCGGCGGTCTCCTTGGCCAGCGTCGTGGCGATGACCTGCTCGTCGACCAACGCCGGATCACCGTCGGGCCCGACACCGAACACGATGAGCGCGAGACGAGCCAGGATCTCGGTCTCGTCGGGCCGGTCAGCCACCGCCAGCACCGGCGGGGAGTATCGGACGTTGTTGCGTACCGCGAGGTTGTTCAGCGCGAAATCGAAGTGGGCCGACCGCGACGGCGGCGGGGGCGGCAGGATCACGTCGGCGTGCCGGGTGGTCTCGTTGAGATAAGGATCGACGCTGGCCATGAAGTCGACACCGGCAAGCGCCTTTTCGAGGCGTTCGCCGTCGGGTGCGGACAGCACCGGGTTTCCGGCGAGGGTGATCATCGCCTTGATCTGCCCGTCGCCGGGGGTGTCGATCTCCTCGGCGAGCGCGGTGGCCGGAAATTCCGAGAGCACCTCGGGATGGCCCGACACCCGACTGTGCCAGCGGCCGGTGCGAAAGCCCCTGCCGGGCTTGGGGGGCCGCGGGGCGGGTGCGGTGGCGCCGAGCGGGAACATCGCCCCACCCGGCCGGTCCAGATTTCCCGTCAAGACGTTGACGACGTCGACCAGCCAGCTGCTGAGCGTGCCGAATTCGACTGTGCACGTGCCGATTCGGCCGTATACCGCCGCCGACGAGGCAGCCGCGATCTCGCGCGCCAACCCACGGATGTCCTCGACGGCCAGCCCGCAATGGCCCGTGACCGCCTCCGGCGTGAAATCCATGGCAGCCGCGCGCATCTCGTCGACACCGTTGACGTCGGCCAGCGCGTCGGCGTCGACCAGATTCTCGTCGAACAGCACGTGCACGACCGCCAGCAGCAGCGCGGCGTCGGTGCCGGGGCGCGGCGCGAGGTGTCGGTCGGCCAGTTCGGCCGTCCGGGTCCGGGCCGGGTCGATGACGACGAGCTTGCCGCCTCGTTTGCGCAGCGCGCGCAGTTTGCCCGGGAAGTCGGGGGCGGTGGCCAGGCTGCCGTTGGACACCAGCGGATTCGCGCCGATGACGACGAGATAGTCGGTGCGGTCCAGGTCGGGCACGGTGAACGCGACCGGGCTGCCGAACATCAGGCCCAGCGCGACGTGCTTGGGCATCTGGTCGAGTGTGCTCGCGCTGTACACCTGGCGGGTGCCCAGCGCGCGGATGAGCACCGGCGGGTACAGCGCGCCCGCGACGGTATGGGCGTTCGGGTTGCCCAGGTACACCCCGACCGACGCCCCGCCGTGGCTGCCGATCACCGCGCCGAGACCGTCGGCGACCGCGGCGAACGCCTCGGCCCAGTCGGTCTCGACCAGTTCACCGTCGCGGCGCACCAGGGGCCGCGTCAGCCGGTCCGGGTCGTTGTCCAGTTCGGCGAAGCTCGCCCCCTTCGGGCAGATGAAGCCCTTGCTGAAGACGTCCTCGCGGTCACCGCGCGCGCCGGTGACCCGCCCGTCGGCGATCGTCAGGGTCAGCCCGCAGGTGGCCTCACACAGCGGACAGATTCGCAGCGCTGTTTGGGTCATCACGCCATCCTCCGCCGAAATCGACGTTTTGCAGGATTCTTCTCGCACTTTGGCGCCCGTGTGTCCGTTTGGGCGTTACGGGGGCGGCCTGGGGTCAGCTTTGTTCGTAGACCTTGGGGTCCAGCGTGCCGATGTAGGGCAGGTCGCGGTAGCGCTCGGCGTAGTCCAGGCCGTAGCCGACGACGAACTCGTCGGGGATGTCGAACCCCACATACGAGATGTCGACATCGGCGCGCACCGCGTCGGGCTTGCGCAGCAGTGCACACACCCGCAGCGACCTCGGCCGTCGCGTCGCGAGGTTGCGCAGCAGCCACGACAGCGTCAGCCCGGAGTCGACGATGTCCTCCACGATCAACACGTCGCGGTCGTTGATGTCGCGATCCAGGTCCTTGAGGATGCGCACCACGCCCGACGACGACGTCGAGGACCCGTAGGAGCTGACGGCCATGAACTCGAGTTGGGTGGGCAGCGGAATCGCCCTGGCGAGGTCGGTGACATAGAACACCGCGCCCTTGAGCACGGTCACCAACAGCAGATCGCGGTCGGTGTCGACCACATCGCGGTAATCCTCGCCGACCTGGGCCCCCAGTTCGGCGATGCGGGTCTGAATCTGCTCCGCGGAGAGCAGCACCGATTTGATGTCACCCGGATACAAGTCGGTGGTTCGCTCGGCCACGCCCACAGCGTGCCATGCCTCAAACGGGCTCGGTGTGCAGGGTCAGCATGCCGTCGCGGCGCCCCGCGACCAGCCGCCTGCTGCGCAGCCCGGACGCCACCGCGACGCCGCCCTGCCCGCGCCAGGACGTCACCAACCGGTCCACCCCGCGGATCTGCTTGTCGGTCAGGTCGGTGGCGCCGTTGGCCAGCAGCCAGCCGCGGATCACCCGGCGACGGATGGCACCCGGCAACCCCGACAACCGCGCGGTGTCCAGGCCGGCCTCGGTCGACACGTCGGCCAGCGCATCGGCGGCCGTCGCGTCGAGTGCGTCGGAATCCTCCCGCAGGGCGGTCGCGGTGCGTGCCAGCGCCTCGGCGACGCCGCCGCCCAGCACCTCCTCCATCAGCGGGAGCACCTCGACCCTCAGCCGCACCCGAGTGAACCGGCGATCGACGTTGTGCGGGTCCTGCCACGGTGTCAGGCCGAGGTCGGCGCACGCGGCGACGGTGTCGGCGCGCCGGGCCCCCAGCAGCGGCCGACACCACGGTGGGTCGTGCGCGCGCATGCCCGCGATCGAGCGGGCGCCCGAGCCGCGGCCCAGCCCGAGCAGCACGGTCTCGGCCTGGTCGTCGAGCGTGTGCGCGAGCAGCACCGGCATGTCGGCGCGCGCCGCGTCCAGCGCGCCGTAGCGGGCGATGCGCGCCGCGGCCTCCGGGCCTCCGTGCGTGCCGACGTCGACCCGGAGGATTTGTGCCTCAACACATCCCAACGACATCGCCTGTTCACGGGCGGTGGCGGCGACGTCAGCGGAGCCCGGCTGCAGCTGATGGTCGACGATCAGCGCCGTCGTCGGCTTGAGCTGGGCCGCCACGGCGGTCAGCGCCAGCGAGTCGGCGCCGCCGGACAACGCGACACACCAGCGGTCCGCGGCGGACGTGTGGTCTCGGGCGAATCCCGACACCGCCGCCCGCAGCCGGCCTACAGCACCCTGTCGATCCATTGCTGCGGCTCGTCGATTTCTGTTGGCAGCGGCAGAGTTTGTGGCCCGGACCAGATGCTGTTGAACCGCGCCATCCCGACCCGCGACACCACCTCGTCGACGAACGCCTTGCCCCTGGTGTACTGGCTCATCTTGGCGTCGATGCCCAGCAGCGCCCTTATTAGCCGTTGCAACGGCGGCTGCCGGAGCCTGCGGCGCTCGTCGAAACGCCGCCGGATCGTGCCCACCGACGGCACCACCGCCGGCCCTACCGCGTCCATCACATGCTCGGCGTGGCCCTCCAGCAGCGTCCCGAGCACCAACAACTGGTCGAGCGCGCGGCGCTGCGGTTCGGACTGCACCGCCCGCAACAGCCCGATCATGCCCGACGAGTTCGGTTCGGCCACACCGGATTGCCCGTCTCGGCGACTGCGGACGAAACCGGCCAGCCTGCCGATCATCTCGGCGACGTCACCACCGGTCTCCTCGGTGAGCACCCCGAGGGCAGCCGACATGTGTTCGGCCAGCCAGGGATTGGCCCGGAACTGCACCCGGTGGGTGACTTCGTGCAGGCACACCCACAGCCGGAAGTCGGCCGGCTCGACCCGAAGCTGACGCTCCACGGCGATCACGTTGGGATAGACCAGAAGCAGCTCGCCACCGTCGAGGCCGAACGGATCGTACTGGCCCAGGATGCCCTGCGAGACGAACGCCAGCACCGCGCCGGTCTGGGCGCCGGCGATGCGGCCGCCCACCCGGCTGGCGGGTTTGTCGGAGCCACCGGTCATCACCCTCATCGACTCGGTGGCAGCACGTATCCACTGCGGACGGTCGACGATGCGCGCCTCGGGGATCTCGTCGCCCTCGTTGAGCTCGGTCACCTCGCGCACCGGCAACTCCGCGCTGCGTGACGATTCGGCGAGTTGCTCGATGACCTGGCGACGGGTGTAGTCGGTGGCGGGCGGACCGGGCCGGGCCAGTTTGGCGCCGACGGTGGCGGCGAAGGTCCAGTCCACGGCGCGGCCCACCGACACCGGCGACCGCGCAGCAGTCGTCTCCGACGTCATCCGTCGCACCCGCAGGCCCGCAAGGTGGCTGCGAGGTTGTCGAGCGCGACGCGGCCGGTGGGCCCGGCGTTGTTGGAGATGAACGTGAACGTCAGCACCCGGTCGCTGGCGTCGGTGATGATCCCGGACAACGTGTTGGTGCCTGTCAGCGAGCCGGTCTTGGCGCGCAGGAAACCGGCCGCGGACCGGCCGGCGTCGGTGTCGAGGTAGCGGTAGGACAGCGTGCCGCTGCCCGCCGCGATCGGCAGCAGGTCGACGAGCGGGCGCAGGTCCGGTTGGGTGTCGCCGGCCGCGGTGCTGACCACCTCGTCGAGGGTCCGAGCGGTGAGCCGGTCGTCGACCGACAGCCCGCTGGAGTCGAACAGTTGCGCACCCGCGGTGTCGACGCCGGCGGCCTCGAGCCGGCTCAGCACCGCGCGCACCGCGCCGTCGAAGCTCTGCGGCTGGCCGACTTCGGCGGCGACCTCACGCCCGATCGCCTCGGCCATCACGTTGTCGGAGGCGTTCATCATGTCGCGCAGCCGCTCGATCAACGGCGGGGACTGCACCGAGGCGATCTCCTCGCCACCGCCCGAGCGCCTGGGCAGCACGGTGACCCTGTCCGGATCCGCCTTCAACGCCGCCGCCAGCGCGCGGCCGGCGTCCAGCGCGGGGGTGCGCGAGCGCCTCGACTCGACGCTGACGGGCTGGGTACGACCGCCGTCGAGCATCACCGCCTCGATCGGTGCGATGTCGCCGCCGTCGATGTCGGCGGGGTCCCATCCGTGCGCGATCGTGGGCCCGCTGTAGGCGCTGACGTCGACCTGGACCTCCCGCACCTCGATACCGGTGCCGCGCACCTGCTCGGCGAGGTCGCTGATGCGGGCGGCGTCGCGGTACCAGGTTTCGGTGCCCGGCGGCGCGGCCGACAGCGTCGGGTCGCCCCCGCCCACCAGCACTACGACGCCCGGCCCGGTGCCGCGCACCACCCGGGTGGTCAGCCGCGCGTCGCGGTCGAGTGCCAGCAGCGCGGCGGCGGCGGTCAGGGTCTTGTTGGTCGAGGCGGGCTGCATGGGCACGTCGGCGCGCTGCTCCCACAGTTGTTGGCCGGTCAGCGCGTCGCTGATGCGGCCGGTGAGGTCGCCGAGGTTGGGGTCGGCCAGCGCCGGGGCCAGCGCGGCCGCCAGCCCGCGGCTGGTCGGCTTGGGCGCGGTGTCGGCGACCGGCACCACGCCGGGATTCGCGGTGGCCGAGGGTGGCGCGGGCTTGACGGCAGCGGCTCCTGTCGAGTCCCGGGTGGTGAGCACGGCCGCCGCCGCGACGACGGCCGCCACCAACAGCAACACCGCCACCCCGATCACCGCATGGGTGGATCGCCCCCATGTCGTGGGCCGCATAGCTCTCCTGCTTCCTGGACCGCCCCCGTACTGCAGGGTAACGCTCCATTAGTGTGTTGCCCGTCCCCAGACGTTTGAGCACAGGGCAGGAGCCACCGCGGTGCAGTTCGACGTAGTGATCGAGATCCAGAAGGGTTCTCGCAACAAGTACGAGATCGACCACGACACCGGACGGCTCAAACTGGACCGCTACCTGTATACCTCGATGGGGTATCCGACCGACTACGGGTTTTTCGAGGACACCCTCGGCGAGGACGGCGATCCGCTCGACGCCCTGGTGTTGCTGCCGGAATCGGTGTTCCCCGGTTGCATCGTCGAGGTGCGCCCGGTGGCGATGTTCCAGATGACCGACGAGGCGGGCGGCGACGACAAGGTGCTGTGCGTGCCCGCCGACGACGAACGCTGGAACCACATCCAGGACCTCGACGACGTTCCCGCCCACGAACTCGAGGCGATCAAGCACTTCTTCGTGCACTACAAGGATCTGGAGCCGGGCAAGTACGTCAAGGCCGCCGACTGGGTCGGCCGCGACAAGGCCGAGGCCGAACTGACGGCGTCGGTGCAGCGGTTCAAGGACTCGGCGCACTGAGCCCGCGTCGGGATTGAGTCAGCGCGGGTCGCCCGACTCGTCGGTTTCCACCGCGGCCTTCTTGTCGTTGCGCACATCGTGGACGCGGGTCTTGTACAGGCTGGCCGCGGTGGTCAGGATCAGGGTCCCGACGATCACCCCGAGGCTCAGCAGGGTCGGGATCTCCGGCACCGGGACGTTTCGTCCGCCGTTGATGAACGGTAGTTCGTTCTCGTGCAGCGCGTGCAGCAGCAGCTTGACTCCGATGAACGCCAGGATGAACGCCAGCCCGTGCGACAGGTAGACCAGGCGCTTGAGCAGGTCGCCGAGCAGGAAGTACAGCTGGCGCAGCCCCATCAGCGCAAACACGTTGGCGGTGAACACCAGGTAGGGCTCGCGGGTGAGGCCGTAGATCGCCGGAATCGAGTCGAGCGCGAAGATCAGGTCGGTGGTGCCCAGCGCCACGATGACCATGAACATCGGCGTCATCAGCCGCTTGCCGTTCTCCTTCACCCACAGCTTGAGGCCGTCCCAGGTGTCGGTGAAGCTCAGGTGGTTGCGGGCGAACCGGATCACGAAGTTGTCGGCGTCGTCGTCCTGGTCGCTGTCACGCACCAGGCTGATCGCGGTGTAGAGCAAAAAGGCGCCGAAGATGTAGAACACCCAGGAGAACTGCTGGATAGCGACCGCCCCGAGGGCGATGAAGATGCCGCGGAAGATCAGCGCCAGGATGATGCCCACCATCAGCGCCTGCTGCTGGTACTTCTTCGGCACGTTGAAGCTGGCCATGATGATCAGGAAGATGAACAGGTTGTCGACCGACAGGCTGTACTCGGTGAGCCAGCCGGCGAAGAACTCCAGTCCGTACTGGCTGCCGTGGAAGAACCAGGTCCACACGCCGAACGCCACCGCCAGGCCGATGTAGATCGTCAGCGCCGTGCCCGTCTCGCGTCGCGACGGCTCGTGCGGCCGCCGGCCGATCACGAACACGTCGAACAGCAGCACCGCGGTCGTCACGCCCAGCGTGATGATCCACTCGAGTTGGGTTACGTTCACAGGTCCTCCGGTCGCCACCACGCCGGAGGTCTCTTCCGCCGCCACGAGCGATCGTGTCGGCCCGCAGCACCGGTCGTCCGACGACGGCCGACGTGATGACGACACCGCGGCGAAGGAGTACTCCCCTCCGGCGCCGATTCTGCCAGGTAACAGAGGCTAGCCGAAATCGGGCGGCCCAAACCCGCACCGGTCGGGGCCGAGCGCTCATCTGCCACCGGCTTAGTAGTTTGTAGCCGTGGCGGCCACGGAAATGCCTGTGCCGTCGTGACCGACGCGGGCACGGCGAGCGGACCGGTCACCCGCGGCAGCGTGGCCAGAGTCGGCGCGGCCACCGCGCTTTCGGCACTGTGCGGATACGCCGTGCTCTACCTGGCCGCCCGCGACCTGGAACCGGAGGGGTTCTCGGTGTTCGCGGTGTTCTGGGGCGCCTTCGGACTGGTCACCGGGGCGGCGTTCGGATTGTTGCAGGAGGCCACCAGGGAGGTGCGCTCCACGGTCTACACCGAGGAGATCGTCGCTCCCCGAACACATCCCATGCGGGTGGCCGCGATGGTCGGCTTCGTGGCCGCGGCCGCGATCGCGATCAGCGCGCCGTTGTGGTCGCCGCAGGTGTTCGTGGAATCGCGCTGGCTGTCTGTCGCGTTGCTGTCGATCGGTCTGGCCGGGTTCTGCCTGCACACCACGCTGCTGGGCATGCTCGCCGGCCTGAACCGCTGGACGGCGTACGGCACGCTGATGGTCACCGATGCCGGACTGCGGGTGGTCGTCGCCGCCGCGACGTTCGTCGTGGGGTGGGGGCTGGCCGGCTACCTGTGGGCGACGGTGGCCGGGGCGATCGCCTGGCTGATCATGCTGGCCACCTCGCCGACGACGCGGCACGCGGCCCGACTGCTGACCCCCGGCGGCACGGCGTCGTTTCTGCGGGGCGCGTCGCATTCGATCGCCGCGGCGGGTGCCAGCGCGATTCTGGTGATGGGGTTTCCGGTGCTGCTCAAGGCGACGTCGGGGGATCTGGGCGCGACGGGCGGCGTGGTGATTCTCGCGGTGACGCTGACCCGCGCACCGCTGCTGGTGCCGTTGACGGCCATGCAGGGCAACCTGATCGCCCACTTCGTCGACCAACGTGCCGCCCGGTTGAGGGCGCTGCTGGCGCCCGCGGCGGCGGTCACCGGTGTCGGGATGCTCGGCGTACTGGCCGCCGGCGTGCTGGGACCGTGGCTGCTGCGCAGCGCGTTCGGGGCCGAGTACCTCGCCGACGGGGCGCTGCTGGCCTGGCTGACCGCGGCGGCGATCGCCATCGCGCTGCTGACGCTGACCGGGGCGGCCACCGTGGCCACCGCACTGCACCGCGCGTACTCGTTGGGGTGGGTGTCGGCCACGGTCGCCTCGACGCTGTTGCTGCTGCTTCCGCTGAGCCTGCAGACGCGCACCGTGATCGCGCTGCTGTGCGGACCGCTGGTGGGGATCGCGGTGCACATGGGTGCGCTGGCCCGGTCCGGACGTTGACCGGCGCTCAGACCTGCGGCGCCAGAGCGCCTTGCAGCAGCGCCGTCAACAACTCGATGCGCTTGTCCTCGAGGCCGGGTTGCGGCAGCACCGCGCGCACGATGGCGGCGCCGTCGAAGGTGTTGGTCAGAATCGCCGCGAGCGCGGCGATGGTCTCCTCGGGGAACTGCTCGGCGCCCGGCAGCGACCGGGCGGTGCGGAAGATGTTCGCGGCGTATTCGGTGAGTACGTCGCGCAGTGTGGCCCGCAGTTTCTCGTCGGTGCGCGCGGCGATCAACAGTTCGTACATCACGGTGTTGGTGTCGTTGCCGGTGACGTCGCGCAGGATCGTCAGCGCCGCCTCGAGGGCGGGCCGGTCGGGCGGTATGTCGGCCACCCGCTTGGAGAACAGGTTCAGCTGCCTGCGCATCACCTCGTGGGCGGTGGCGGCCATGAAGTCGCTCATGGTCGGGAAGTGCCGAAACAGCGCGCCGTCGGAAACCTTCGCCCGCCTGGCGATCACCGCGGCCGACGCCTTGGCGTAGCCCACCTCCACGATGGTCTCGATGCTGGCGTCGAGCAGCCGGGCGATCGTCTCCTCACGGCGCTGCTGCTGAGTTCTGGCCATGTCAGGCAGGCGCTTTCGCGGCGGACCCGACACCGGCGGGCAAGAACCGGCCGGACTTCACCGTGGTTCCGTAGCCGTCACGGAACCGCCCGTCGCCGAACACCACCGTCCCGTTGACCGCCGTGGCGACCACGGCGTCGTCGTTGCGGTTGACCATCCTGCGCAGCCCGCCGTAGAACGGCACCGCCTCCTCGTGGTAGCCGTCCACCGACTCGTCGAGCCCCTCGGGGTCGATCACCACGAAGTCGGCACGATCGCCCTCGCGCAGGGTGCCCGCATCCAGCCCGAACCACTGGGCCACCTCGGCGGTGAGCCGGTACACCGCGCGTTCGACGGTGAGGAAGGGTCGGTCTGCCCGGTCGGCGTCGACGACGCGCCGCAGCAACCGCAGCGCGTAGTTGTAGAACGCCATGTTGCGCAGATGGGCCCCGGCGTCGGAGAAACCCATGTGAATGGAGGGTTCGGCGGCCAGTCGGTCGAGATATTTGGGCCGATGGTTGGCCACGATCGTCGTCCAGCGCACGTTGCGTTCACCGTTGTCGACCAGCACGTCCAAGAATGCGTCCAACGGGTGTAGCCCTCGTTCGTCGGCGATCTGACCGAACGTCTTGCCCACCAGCGTCGCGTCGGGGCACTCGACGATCGTCGCGTCGTGGAAGTCGCGGTGCCACAACGACGGTCCGAACTTTTTTCGGTCGAACGAGCGACGGAAGCGGCGTCGGTATTCGGTGTCGGCGAGCAGTTCGTTGCGCTCGATCTGATCGCGCAGATGCAGTGCGGCGGTGCCGGCCCCGAACTCCTCGAAGACGGGCAGGTCGATTCCGTCGGAGTACAACTCGAACGGCACGGGCAGATGCTGGAAGCGGATCAGCGAGTCGAAGATCTTGTTGAGAAGCCTTGCGCCGGGCCCGAACACGTGTACCGCGCCGGTCGCGGACTTGGCGTCGGCCGATACCAGCAGGCTCATCCGGACACCGGGACGACGCCCGAAGATCCTGCTGCTGGTGACGAAGAACATCAGCGCCTCGAGCGGGTTCTTGGTGTTGGGCGCGCTCTGCAGGATGCGGCCGCGCTTGCGCAGCACCGAGATCAGCCTGCGGCGCTCACGCCAGGTCGCGAAGGTGGACGGCAGCGCCCGTGAGCGGTACCGGTCGCCGTCGAGTTTGTCGATCGGGGCGTCCATCCCCGACAGCCCGAGAAGCCCGGCGTCGAGCGCCTTTTCGAGCATCTGGGCCATCCGGTCCAGTTCGGCGTCGGTGGGCCGCACCCCGTCGGTGGTGGCCCGGTCCAGACCGAGCACACTGGCACGCAGATCCGAATGTCCGAGCATGGAGCCCACATTCGGGCCCAGCGGCAGATCGTCGAGCGCGCGCACATAGCCGGCGGGGTCAGACCAGGTCTTCTTGGCTTCGAGCGCGCCGAGTACGAATTTGCGGGGGACGGCCTCCACGCGGCTGAACAGATCGGCGGCGTCCTCGCTGTCGGCGTACACCGTCGACAGCGAGCAGTTGCCCAGCAGCACGGTGGTGACCCCGTGCCGGACCGACTCGCGCAGACCGGGGTCGAGCAGCACCTCGGCGTCGTAGTGGGTGTGCACGTCGATGAACCCCGGAACCACCCACTTGCCCGCCGCGTCGATCACCTCGGGGCAGCCGGCCTCGTCCAACGGTTCGGCCGATACCGCGACGACGGTGCCGTCCCGAACACCCAGGCTGCGCACCTGCGGGGGCGAACCCAGCCCGTCGAACCAGAGGCCGTCGCGGACGATCACGTCGTAGGTCATGGGCGTCACGCTACAACAGAAAGTGAGTACTCACAATCTTTATGTTCAGGGCTGTTGCGTGCGGAAGAACTCGACTGTGCGGGCCACGCCGTCGTCGAACGACACCGTCGGCCGCCAGCCCAGCAGCGTCTGCGCCCGGGTGTTGTCCAGGCAGGACCGGCGCAGGTCGCCGAGCCGGGGCGGATGGAACTCCGGTTCATCAGGCGCCCCGACCGCCTCGGCGATCGCCGAATGCAGTTCGCGCACCGAGATTTCCACGCCGGTGCCGACGTTGAAGCGCTGGCCGCCCCCGACGTCACCGGACGCCTTGACGAACGCGTCGACCAGATCGTCGACGTAGACGTAGTCCCGGGTGTCGGTGCCGTCGCCGAAGATCTTGGTGGGTCGGCCCGCCAACAACGCCTGCGCGAAGATCGCCACCACCCCGGCCTCGCCGTGCGGGTCCTGGCGCGGGCCGTAGACGTTCGCGGGCGCGATGTGCGAGCAGTCCAGGCCGTACAGGTTGCGGAACGTGTTGAGGTAGATCTCGCCGGCGATCTTGCCCGCCGCGTACGGCGACGTCGGATCGGTGGGCGCGTCCTCGTCGGTGGGGTACGACGGCGGCACCCCGTAGATCGACCCGCCCGAGGACGTGTGCACCACCTTGCGCACGCCGGCGCGGCGGGCGGCCTCGGCCAGGCGCACGGTGCCCACCACGTTGACCTCGGCGTCGAACGGCGGATCGTCGACCGAGTGGCGCACGGAGATCTGCGCGGCGAGGTGGAAGATCACCTCCGGTCTGGTGTCGGCGACCAGCCCGATGAGGTCCGCGTCGACGATGTCGGCCTTGACGAACTCGAAGTTCCGGTGGCGTTGCGCTGGGCCCAGGTTCTCGCTGCGCCCCGAGCTGAGGTCATCGAGGCCGACGACGGAATGGCCGTCGGCGAGTAGGCGATCTACCAGCGTCGACCCGATGAAGCCCGCCGCGCCCGTCACGAGTGTCCGCACCGGGTCACAATACCGACGGCGGTAGCGCGCGAACCCGGACCGTACCCTCGACCCCGATGAACTGGGTCGCCCGCACCGCCGTCGCGCTGATCGTGGCGCAGCTGGCGGTCCGGGCCGTGCTGGCGTTCGGCGGCTACTTCTACTGGGACGACCTGATCCTGGTCGGCCGGGCGGGCACGCACCACCTGCTCTCGGCGGAATATCTGTTCGACGACCACGACGGCCACGTCATGCCCGCGGCGTTTCTGGTCGCCGGCGCGATGAGCAGGCTCGCACCGCTGGATTGGGTGTGGCCCGCGGTCAGCTTGATCGTCTTGACGGGGTTGGCGTCGCTGGCGCTGCTGCGGGCGTTGCACGTGATCCTGGGTTGGCGCCCGGTGCTGTTGCTGCCGTTGACGTTTGCCTTGTTCACCCCGCTGGCGGTGCCGGGCTTCGCCTGGTGGGCCGCGGCGCTGAACTCACTGCCGATGCTGGCGGCGTTGGCGTGGGTCTGCGGTGACGCAGTTCTGTTGGTGCGCACCGGCGCCCGCCGTTATGCGCGCACCGGCCTGGCCGTCTACGTCGGCGGGCTGCTGTTCTTCGAGAAGGCCGCGGTGATCCCGTTCGTCGCGTTCGCCGTCACGGCGCTGCTGGCCCATGTCACCGCGACCGGCACGCCGGCCACGGTGTGGCGCCGCGGGATTCGGCTGTGGGCGCCCGCGATTGCCGTGACCGCGGCGTGGATTGCCCTGTATCTGGTGGTGGTTGACCAGAAGCGGTGGAGCGGTGACCTCTCGATGACGTGGGATCTGCTGAGCCGCTCGGTGACTCACGGCATCGTGCCCGGACTGGTCGGCGGGCCGTGGGACTGGCAGCGCTGGGCGCCCGCCTCGCCGTGGGGCACCCCGCCGGTGGCGGTGATGGTGCTGGGATGGGCGGCGCTGGCGGCGGTGTTGGCGGTATCGGTGTTGCGCAAGAAGCGCATCGGCGCGGTGTGGCTGGTCGCGGCGGGCTACGCGGTGGCCTGTCAGGTGCCGATCTATTTGATGCGCTCGTCACAGTTCACCGCGCTGGAGTTGGCGCAGACGTTGCGGTATCTGCCCGATCTCGTCGTGGTGCTCGCGCTGCTGGCGGCCGTGGGCCTGTGCGCACCGAACCGGCAGGGCTCGGGGTGGCTGGACGCGTCGCGCACGCGGTCGGTCGTGACCGCCACCGCGGTGGCCGCATTCGCGGTGAGCAGCGCCTACTCCACGGCGACGTTCTTCACCAGCTGGCAGGACAACCCGACCAAGTCCTATCTACAAAACGCGCAGGCCGGCCTGGCGGCGGCGGCGCGGACGTCCGGCGCGCCGATGCTCGACCAGGAGGTCGACCCGATGGTGCTGCAGCGGGTGGTCGGACCGGAGAACAGGGCCAGCCAGATGTTCGCGCTGCTCCGTGAGCGGCCCGAATTCGACACCGCCACAACGGATTTGCGGATGCTCGACAGTACGGGTCACCTGGTGGAGGCGAAGGTCACCTGGGTGCGCAGCATCGTCGTGGGCCCGGACCCGGACTGCGGCTACCTCGTTCAACCGGACTTCGGAGTGCGCATGCCGCTGGACGGTCCGCTGCTGCCCGCCGACTGGACCGCGGAGATCAACTACCTGGCCAACAGCGACGGTTCACTGAGCATGTCGCTGACCGAGGGGGCCGAGGTGAAGGTGCCGGTGCGGCCCGGTCTCAACCGCGTGTTCGTGCGGCTGCCCGGCGCGGGCGACGCGATCGACGTGCGCGCGAACACCGCCGCGTTGTCGGTGTGCATCGCCTCGGGCCCGCTGGGATTTGTTGCACCGAGGTAGCCGCCAGGGCTGGGATACTGGTTCGGTGAGCGCGATCAACGCCTTCCTGTCGACGTGGTCGAATGCTCGCTCGACATACGGCGAGGGCAGTCCACAGACCGGGGACCAGTACGACAACAGTGCGACCCTGCGCAGCCTGGAGTCCAACCTGGAATCGGCCGCCCCGGGGTCGCGCTGGACGGGCACCGCGTCGGCGGCCTACGGCACCGCCAACACCGAACACCGCCGGGTGCTGGGCCAACTCGCCGGACTGGACCAACGACTGGCCACCGAGGTGTCCAATTCCGCGCAGGTGGTCGACACCGGACGACGCAACCTGGACGCGATCCGTCAGTGGGTGGTCGACGCCGCCGCCAGCGTGCCCCCCGGCCAGGCGGGCGAGCGCGCGAAGTTGGCGATCGCACAGAAGGGGCTGGCGCAGCTCGCGCAGATCGTCACGGCGTCGAATTCCGACTCCAACGAGATCGGCGGGCGGATCCGCGCCCTGCAGAACGAGTTTCAGGCACTGACCAACCAGAAGTTCGCGGAGGGCGGGCAGGACGGCCCGATGTTCGCGACCGGCGAGGGCGAAGAAGGCGAAGAGGACCAGCACGACCGGGAGACCAAGCAGTGGGCCACCGAAACCGTCGAAGCGGCCCTCGACGGTGACCCGAAGGCGGCCGCCAGGGTCGACGAGGTCCTCGACTCCATCTCCGATGCCCAGATCGCCGGCACCGAACCGCTGGACGCGCAGCAGGCGCAGGTGCTCAGCCAGATGCAGGCCCAGACACACAAGATGTCGCTGGACGAACTGTCCGAGGTCCGCGACAGGCTCGGGGACCGCAAGGGCATCCTGGCCAACTCGTGGCAGTTGATGAGCGATCCCGACGTCAAGTTCCCCAAGGGCGGCACGCCGACCGACCTGTTCCCCGAGATCACCCCCGAGACCGTGTCGGGCGGCATGGAACAACTGCCGCAGAGCATCCAGGACACGCTCGGCCGCGAGGCCTCCGTCGCACTGCCCAACCCGGAGGGTTACCCCCTCTACGACCTGCCGACCAGAGACGAGCTGCAGACCATCGCCGGCTTCGTGGCCGACGGCGACGAGCGGTTCCAGCAGGGCAGCCATCTCGACGGCGGCCTGATGAGCCGCGGCGCGGAGATCCTGCAGGAATCCGGCCGCCACAGCAACGAGGGCGACGCCGTGGTGCAGGACATCTTCCGGTCCGCGGGCCGCGACGAGTTCGTCGCGCACGAGCTCATCACCGGCCGGGCCGGTGAGCACGACCTGGTCACCGGCGTCAAGGAGGGCCAGGAGTTCCTCAAGGACATGTCCACCCACGCGTGGGAGGACAACGGCGCGGCCGCGCGCACGCTGACCGACTGGATCGACGACGCGGCCAACGGCACGAACCCGCAGCTGGACCGGATGGCCGGGGAGACCGCCTACGCGGTGGCCGACTACCTGGGCGACAACGGCGACGACCTGCTCGACATGAAGTCCGGTCTCAACGACTCCGGGCTCGGCGCCCGCAACCCCGACCTGGTCCGCGGATACGCCGAGGCGCTGGCGCCCTATCAGGAAGCGATGATCGGCGACCACCGGGATCCGACACCGGGTTTCGGACTGCTCGACGGGCAGGAGCGAGGCGACTTCAGCCACGCCCGCAACGTGTTCGCGGTCATCGACACCGACGCGGAGGCGGCCGAGAACTTCAACCGGCACGCCTACGAATCGATCCTGGAGTACCAGCAGGAGACGGCCGACGCCGCGGCCAGCGGCGCACCCGCCGACGGCACGGCGATGGGCCACGCCGGACGCATGCTCGGGGTGCTCAACTCCGCCGCCACCATGGCCGAGATGGACCCCGGTTTCGACCTGCGCCGCGACGCGCTCGGCGCCGCGATGGGCCAGCTCACCGGCAAGCTCCCGGTGATCGGCTCGCTGGGGCAGGACTATCTGCTCGACGCGCTGCTCGGCAACACCCCCGGTCACCAGGTCGACACGCACAGCTTCACCGAGGTGCAGAACATGCAGACCTGGGCGGTGGCCTCGGAACTGTTCGGCCGCGACGTGCCGGTCATCCCGCAGGTGCAGCAGTTCGTGCTGCCGGACGGGACACTGATGAGCCCGCAGTACGTCCTGCAGAACAACCCCGGCGCCATCCAGGACTACTACCAGGCGCTCACCGATTACGCCGCCACCGGCGGCTGGGGGACCACGCTGAGTTCGTTCGGTAACGAATACGACGAGGGCGCGGGCACCCGCCGGTAACCGACGCCACGTGGAGCCACCTAGGAGAATCGAACTCCTGACCTGCTCATTACGAGTGAGCCGCTCTACCGACTGAGCTAAGGTGGCGTGCCCCGATACGTTGGGCGGCACGAGTCTACGGCAGGCGCGGCCGACGGCCCAAGTCAGTCGCGCAGCGCCATCCCCACGGTGGCCACCATCGCATCGACGGCGAACTTCGGCTTGACGTTGACCGCCAGCGCCTCGCGACAGTCCAGCACCGCCTCGATGCAGCGCAGCAACTTCTCCGGCGACGCGTACTCGGCCATCGCGGCGGCCCGGCCCGCCATGTCGGGATGTTGGGCCGCCACATCCGTCGCGCCGGAGGACACCAGCAGCGCGTCCCGGAAGTAGGTCGCCAAGTCGATCAGCGCCCGGTCCAGCGCGTCGCGCGATGCCCGCGTGTGCCGCGACTTCTGCCGTCGCTCAAGGTCTTTGATCGCGCCGGTCGCGCCGCGCAGCGCGCCGGCGGTGCCCTTGCCGGTGCCGCCCGCGCCCAGCGCGGTGCGCAACTCCTCCACCTCGACCTCGTCGCGGTCGACCGTCAACGCCACCGCCTCGGCCTCGGCCTCGGCCACCAGTTCCTCGACGGCGGTGTAGGCCCGCGACGGGGTGGCCGCGTCGGCGGCCAGTTCCAGCGCCCGCTTCCTGCGGGTGCGCGCCTGCTCGTCGGTGGCCAACCGCCGGGCCCGTCCGACGTGGCCACCACACACCGACGCCGCCCAGCGGGCCTGCTGTTCGGGTAGCCCGTCGGCCTCGATGAGCACGCTCGCGATCGCGTCCACCGACGGCGTCACCAGCGCGACGTGCCGGCACCGGGAGCGCAGCGTGATCGCGATGTCCTCGGGGTCCACCGACGGCGCGCACAGCAGAAACACCGTGGACGGCGGCGGTTCCTCGACGACCTTGAGCAGCGCGTTGGCCGCGCCCTCGGTCAGCCGGTCGGCGTCCTCGACCAGCACGATCTGCCACCGCCCGGTGCTCGGCCGCCGCGACGCGATCTGCACGATGTCGCGCATCTCGCCGACGCCGATCGACAACCCCTCGGGGATGATCCGCCGCACGTCGCCGTGGGTGCCCGCCATCGTCGTCGTACAGGCCCGGCACTGCCCGCACCCCGGCGTGCCGTCGGAGGTGCACTGCAGCGCGGCCGCGAAGCACAGCGCGGCCACCGACCGACCGGACCCGGGCGGCCCGGTGATCAGCCAGGCGTGGGTCATCCCGGGTGGCGTGGCGGCGGCCAAACCCGTGTTGTGAGCGGAATCACCGCGCGCGGCCAGCGCGGCGGCCACCAGTTCGGATTCCACAGCGTCCTGGCCCACCAGGCGCGAAAAAACACCCGTCATCGCTGATAACAGTAGTGCTGCGAACCGACACGTCCTTCTCACCCGCCCCTTTTGACCCCCCGAAGCCCGATACGGTTGACGCGTGTCCACCGAAGCCATTCCGATCCGGCGAATCAGCGGATTCGTCCGCTGGGTCGCACGCACGCCATGGCCGGTGTTCGCGCTGGGCATGCTGCAGTCCGACATCATCGGGGCCCTGCTCGTGCTGGGGTTTCTCCGGTTCGGGCTGCCCCCGGAGGACCGCATCCAGCTCCAGGATCTGCCGGTGTTCAACCTGGCGATATTCCTGGGTTACCTGTTCATCTCGTTCACGGTCGGCGCCTACCTGAGCCTGCGGCTGCTCATCCCCGTGATCCGGTGGCAGCGTCGCGACACCCTGCTGGCCGACGGCGATCCGGCCATCACCGAGCTCGCCCGGGCCCGTGCGTTGCGGATGCCGTATTACCGCACCGCCATCAGCGCCACCAACTGGCTGCTCGGCTCGGTGGTGTTCATCGTCGCCAGCTGGCCTGTGGCCAGTAAGTCAGCGCCGGTGGTCGCCGTCGCCAGTGCGCTGGGCGCCACCGCGACCGCGATCATCGGCTACCTGCAGGCCGAGCGCGTGCTGCGACCGGTGGCGGTGGCCGCGCTGCGCGGCGGGGTGCCGGAGAACTTCCGCGCTCCCGGCGTGATCCTGCGCCAGGTGCTGACCTGGGTGCTGGCGACCGGGGTGCCGATCCTGACGATCGTGTTGGCCCTGGTGGCCTCCAAGCTGGAGGTGCTGTCCGCGCCCGCCGACCGGCTGATGACGCCGATCCTGCTGCTGGCGATCGTGGCGCTGCTGATCGGGCTGGCCAGCACCGTGCTGGTGGCGATGTCGATCGCCGACCCGCTGCGCCAGTTGCGGTGGGCGCTGGGTGAGGTGCAGCGCGGCAACTACAACGCCCACATGCAGATCTACGACGCCAGCGAGCTGGGGCTGCTGCAGGCCGGCTTCAACGACATGGTCCGCGATCTCGCCGAGCGGCAGCGGCTGCGCGACCTGTTCGGCCGCTACGTCGGGGAGGACGTGGCCCGCCGGGCACTGGAGCGCGGCACCGAACTCGGCGGCCAGGAACGCGACGTCGCGGTGCTGTTCGTCGACCTCGTCGGCTCGACCCGGCTGGCCGCCACCACCCCGGCCGCCGAGGTCGTCGACCTGCTCAACGAGTTCTTCCGCGTCGTGGTCGACACGGTCAACCGGCACGGCGGATTCGTCAACAAGTTCCAGGGCGACGCGGCGCTGGCCATCTTCGGGGCGCCGATCGAACATCCCGACGCGTGCGGCGGGGCGCTGGCGGCGGCGCGCGAACTGCACGACGAGCTCATCGGCGTGCTCGGCCGGCCGGAGTTCGGCATCGGCGTGTCGGCCGGGCGGGCCATCGCCGGACACATCGGCGCCCAGGCCCGCTTCGAGTACACCGTCATCGGCGACCCGGTCAACGAAGCGGCGCGGCTGACCGAACTGGCCAAACTCGAGGAGGGCCACGTGCTGGCCTCAGCGGCCGCGGTCAGCGGCGCGCTGGACGCCGAGGCGCTGTGCTGGGATGTCGGCGAGACCGTGGAACTGCGCGGGCGCACCTCGCCGACGCAGTTGGCCCGCCCGGTCAACCGGGCGCCGGACCGCGACATGGCGGGCAGAGGCGCAAAGAGCTAAGCCTTCTTGGCGGCCTTCTTGGCGGCCTTCTTCGCGGTCTTCTTCGCCGCCGCCTTCTTGGTGCGCTTCACCGGGCCACGCGCCCGCCGGTCAGCGAGCAGTTCGGCGGCGCGTTCGTCGGTCAGCGACATCACGTCGTCGCCCTTGCGCAGGCTGGCGTTGGTCTCACCGTCGGTGACGTACGGGCCGAACCGGCCGTCCTTGATCACCATCGGCTTACCGGTCGCGGGGTCCTGTCCCAGTTCCCGCAGCGGCGGCGCGGCCGCGCGCTGCCCGCCGCGCCGTTTGGGCTCGGCATAGATCTTCAACGCCTCCTCGAGCGTGATGTCGAACATCTGCTCTTCGGTGGCCAACGACCGAGAATCCGTGCCGCGCTTGAGATATGGCCCGTAGCGGCCGTTCTGCGCGGTTATCTCCTCACCGGTGTTCGGGTCGACGCCGACGACCCGCGGCAGAGACAGCAGCTTCAACGCGTCGTCGAGGGTGACCGTCTCGAGGTCCATCGACCGCAGCAGCGAACCGGTCCGCGGTTTGGGACCCGTCGGCTTCTTGCCCTTCTTCGCCGGCGTGCCCGCCTCGCCCTCGTCCGGAGGTTCGGGCAGGATCTCGGTGACGTACGGGCCGTACCGCCCGTCCTTGGCGACGATTTCGTGCCCGGTCGCCGGGTCGATACCCAGCGATCGACCCTCTTGCGGTGTGGCGAACAGCTTTTCGGCCAATTCGAGTGTCAACTCGTCGGGGGTCATTCCCTCTTTGAGGTTGGCTCGCTGCGGCTTCAGCGCACCCGGCTCGCTGTCTTCGTCGGCGACCATCCGCTCCAGATACGGCCCGTTCTTGCCGACGCGCACATAGATCGGCCGGCCCTGCTCGTCGTCGAAGAGCTTGATGGAGTTGATCTGTCGAGCGTCGATCTCCTCGAGGTTGACCCCGACCAGCTTCTTCAGGCCGCCCGAACGAGCGATCGAGTCCTCGACCCCGTGCTCGCCGCCGAAGTAGAAGTTCTTGAGCCAGTTGGTCCGCTGTTCGGTGCCTGCGGCGATCTCGTCGAGTTCGTCCTCCATCGCCGCGGTGAACCCGTAGTCGACCAGGCGGCTGAAATGTTGTTCGAGCAACCCGGTCACGGCGAACGCCACCCACGAGGGCACCAGCGCGCTGCCGCGCTTCACGACGTAGCCGCGGTCCTGAATGGTCTTGATGATCGACGAGTACGTCGACGGTCGCCCGATGCCGAGCTCCTCGAGCGCCTTGATCAACGACGCCTCGGTGTAGCGGGCGGGCGGGGTGGTGGCGTGGCCGTCGGCCGTCAGCTCCTTGGCGTCGACGCGCTGGCCCTGCTCGAGCTGGGGCAGCCGACGTTCGGCGTCGTCGGCCTCGCCACCGGCCTGGTCGTCGATGCTCTCGACGTAGGCCTTCAAAAAGCCCGGGAACGTCAGCGTGCGTCCACTGGCGCTGAACACCACCTGCTGTCCGTCGCGGGCCTGCCCGGAGATCCGCAGCGAGAGCGTCGTGCCGCGGGCGTCGGCCATCTGCGAGGCCACCGTGCGCTGCCAGATCAGCTCGTAGAGCCGGAACTCGTCGGTGTCGAGCTGGCTGTGCAGCTGGCCCGGCGTGGAGAACACGTCGCCGGCGGGCCGGATCGCCTCGTGGGCCTCCTGGGCGTTCTTGACCTTGCGGGTGTACTGGCGCGGCTGCGGGTGCAGGTATTCCTCGCCGTAGAGCTGGCGGGCCTGGTTGCGCGCGGCGGTGATGGCCGACTGCGACAGCGTGGTCGAGTCGGTGCGCATATAGGTGATGTAGCCGTTCTCGTAGAGCCGCTGGGCGATGCTCATCGTGCGCTCCGAGGAGAACCGCAGCTTGCGGCCGGCCTCCTGCTGCAGGGTCGAGGTCATGAACGGCGCGTAGGGCCTGCGGGTGTAGGGCTTGTGTTCCACCGACGACACGGTCAGCTGCGCACCGCGCAGCCCCGCCGCCAACGCGCCCGCGGCGGCCTCGTCGAGCACCAGCACCTCGTCGGGCTTGCGCAGCCCGCCCAGCGAGTCGAAGTCCCGGCCGGTGGCCACCCGGCGCCCGTCGACGGAGTTCAGCTTCGCCGCGAACGTGGGTGGGCTCGCCTGCGGGTCGGACACACTGGCGTCGAGTTCGGCGGTGACGTCCCAGTAGCTGGCGCTGCGGAACGCCATCCGCTCGCGTTCGCGCTGCACGATGATGCGGGTCGCGACCGACTGCACCCGGCCGGCCGACAGCTTGGGCGCGACCTTCTTCCACAGCACCGGACTGACCTCGTAGCCGTACAGCCGGTCCAGGATGCGCCGGGTCTCCTGGGCGTCGACGAGGTCGGTGTCCAGGTCGCGGGGGTCCTCGGCGGCGGCCCGGATGGCCGGCTCGGTGATCTCGTGGAACACCATCCGCTTGACCGGCACGCGGGGCTTGAGCGTTTCGAGCAGGTGCCAGGCGATGGCCTCGCCCTCGCGGTCACCGTCGGTGGCCAGATACAGCTCGTCGACGTCCTTGAGCTTCTCCTTCAGCTCGGCGACCGTGCTCTTCTTCTCCGGGCTGATGATGTAAAGCGGTTCGAAGTTCTGCTCGACGTTGACCCCGAGGCGCGCCCACGGCTCGGATTTGTACTTGGCCGGCACGTCGGCGGCGTTGCGCGGCAGATCACGGATGTGCCCCCGGGACGACTCGACGATGTAATCCGGGCCCAGGTAGCCGGCGATTTTGCGCGCTTTGGTGGGCGACTCGACTATGACGAGTCGGCGCACGCCCCCGTTTCGACCGCCGTTGCGGTCCGCATCTGCCACCTGTGTATTCGCTCCACTTCTACTGTTGCCTGCAGCGCCGGATATGACACGCCGACCTGTCGGCAACTGACAATTTGGCACCCCGCGCGGGCCGACGCAAACTGGCCCCCCTCGCGCGGCGGGTCATACGCGTGGCCATTGTTCGAACGCCTCGACGTCTCCCGGGGGTTCCCCCACGTTCTCTACCAGGCGCGATAGCCGTCGTCGCCCGCTCACCCGCAGCGCGGGACGGGCCCCGCGGGTGCCGATCAACGTCGGGGCGATCCCGACGCGCATCATCGCCGACGCCAGCGGCGAATGGGTGTCCGGGGCGTGCGGGTCCAGGCCCAGCAGGTACCGGCCGTCCTCGGGGGTGCCCGCCGCTATCGTCCACGCCCGCAGCTCGCGCGGGCCGGGTAGCCAGTTCGGCGGGACGGTCTTGACCGCGCCGCGCGTCCATTCGGTGGCGATGCCGACCAGACGTGAGTCCAGCGCGGTACGCACCAGCGGCGTGTCCTCGTCGGTGCGGGCGATCTCGGGCTCCAGGCCGGCCTCGGAGATCATCTCGGCGAGCGCCTGGGCCCGCCAGGGCCGGTCCACGACCACCGACAGTCGCGCGGCCTTGTCGCCGCCGCTGCCGACGAGCACCACCTGCCCCGGCGCGGCCAGGATCCCGGTCAGGTCGGCAACCGCGGGCGGCACCGATTCTGCCGAGAAGAACGACAGCTGGCTCACGCAAACGACAGTAGGGCAGCGTCGCGCGACTGAAGGGGTGCCGCCCCGCGGGGCGCCCGAAACGAAACACCCCGCGCCACCCTCTGTCGGGTAGTGCGCGGGGTCGTTTTCGAATTCGGTAGGTCAGACCGCCCGAACACCCGTGGCCTGCGGCCCCTTCGGGCTCTGGCCAACCTCAAACTCGACCTTCTGGTTCTCCTCCAGGGTGCGGAAGCCCGACCCCTGAATTTCCGTGTAGTGGACGAAGACATCAGCGGAGCCGTCCTCCGGGGCAATGAATCCGAAGCCCTTCTCCGCGTTGAACCACTTCACAGTTCCCTGTGGCATTTCCTGTTGTTTCCTTCTCTTATTCACCGGGTGCGGTCCACCGTGTTTCGGTACACCGGGCCCGTTCCGACCGCCATACCTTCGCGGTGTCGCCGGAACTCGACCCGACCTACAACCCTCGCAGGAACCGCGATCGCAACGTCGATCCTGCGAGTGCTAATACACGAACACAGAAGCTGCGACCGGGCTAAGTAGATCATGTTCGGGGCCGCGGCGACAGTGGAGTCGCGAGCAAGTGGGCAACAATCCAGCTAACGAGTGGTGTCAGGAGGGCAGGAAATGGCGGATTTCGGCCGCGAACTGCTGGCCTGCGTGGTCGACGGCGTCGGCCCGGCCGGGGCCGACCCGCTGCGCCACGTCGCGGATCTGCCTGCCCGCACCGGGCGGCCACTGCCCTGGCCGGCGTGGGCCGACCCAGATGTGGTGCGGGCGTTCCGTGATCACGGCATCGAGGCGCCGTGGTCGCATCAGGTCGTCGCGGCCGACCTCGCACACCACGGCCGCCACGTCGTGCTCGCCACCGGAACGGCCTCCGGCAAGTCGCTGGCGTACCAACTTCCGATTTTGACGACACTGAACGACGATCCCCGGGCCAGGGCGCTGTATCTGTCGCCGACCAAGGCGCTGGGCCATGACCAACTGCGCGCCGTGACGGCGTTGACCGCGGCCGTGCCTGCGCTGCGCGATGTCGCGCCGAGTGCCTACGACGGCGACAGCCACGCCGACGTGCGCCGCTTCGCCCGTGAGCGCTCGCGCTGGATCTTCTCCAATCCCGACATGATCCACCTGTCGCTGTTGCGCAACCACGCCCGCTGGGCGGTGTTCCTGCGCAACCTGCGCTACCTCGTTGTCGACGAATGCCATTACTACCGCGGCATCTTCGGGTCCAACGTGGCGATGGTGCTGCGCCGGCTGATGCGGCTGTGCGCGCGCTATTCGGCGACCCGGTCGATGCCGACGGTCATCTTCGCCAGCGCCACCACGGCGTCGCCGGCGGCGACGGCATCGGAGTTGATCGGGCAGACCGTCGTCGAGGTCACCGAGGACGGCTCTCCGCAGGGCGCGCGCACGGTGGCGTTGTGGGAGCCGGCGCTGCGAGACGACCTGGTGGGCGAAAACGGCGCTCCGGTACGACGTTCGGCCGGGGCCGAGGCCGCCAAGGTGATGGGCAACCTGATCGCCGAGGGCGCCCGCACACTGACGTTCGTGCGGTCCCGGCGCGGCGCGGAACTGACCGCGCTCGGCGCGCGGGACCGACTGGGCGAGATCGCCCCCGAACTCGCCGACAAGGTGGCGTCCTACCGCGCCGGCTATCTGGCCGAGGACCGTCGCGCGTTGGAACGCGCACTGGCAGAGGGTGAACTACGCGGACTGGCCACCACCAACGCGTTGGAGTTGGGGGTGGACATCGCAGGGCTGGACGCCGTGGTGCTGGCGGGCTTCCCCGGTACCGTGGCGTCGTTCTGGCAGCAGGCGGGCCGGTCGGGTCGACGGGGCCAGGGCGCGCTGATCGTGTTGATCGCCCGCGACGATCCGCTGGACACCTATCTGGTGCACCATCCCCGGGCACTGCTGGACAAGCCGATCGAGCGGGTGGTCATCGACCCGTCCAATCCGCATGTGCTTGCGCCGCAACTGCTCTGCGCGGCCACCGAACTTCCGCTGACCGAGGCCGAGGTGCGGATGTGGAATGCCGAACAGGCCGCGGAGTCGCTGGTCGACGACGGGTTGCTGCGTCGGCGGGCCAACGGCTTCTACCCGGCCCCCGGTGTGGATCCGCATCCGGCGGTGGACATCCGGGGCGCCTCCGGTGGCCAGATCGCGATCCTGGAAGCCGGCACCGGCCGGATGCTGGGCAACACCGGCGTCGGTCAGGCGCCCGCGTCGGTGCATCCCGGTGCGGTCTACCTGCACCAGGGCGAGAGCTACGTCGTCGACTCGCTCGACTTCGAGGACGGGGTGGCGTTCGTGCACGCCGAGGATCCCGGCTACACGACGTTCGCCCGCGAACTGACCGACATCACGGTGACCGGCCAGGGCGAGCGAAACAGCCACGGCCCGGTGACGACCGGGCTGGTGCCGGTGTCGGTGACCAACACGGTGATCGGTTATCTGCGCCGCCAGGTCAGCGGTGAGGTGATCGACTTCGTCGAACTGGACATGCCACCGCGCACGCTGGAGACCATGGCGGTGATGTGCACGATCACTCCGGAGGAGTTGGAGCGCAACGGTATCGACCCGCTGCGGGTACCCGGCGCGTTGCATGCCGCCGAACACGCCGCGATCGGCTTGCTGCCGTTGGTGGCCAGTTGCGATCGCGGCGACATCGGCGGGGTTTCCACGGCCGTCGGCCCGGTGCACGGTCTGCCGACGATCTTCGTCTACGACGGCTACCCCGGCGGCGCGGGTTTCGCCGACCGCGGCTTCCGGGCCATGCAGACCTGGTGGGCGGCGACGGCTGCGGCGATCGAGGCGTGTGAATGCCCGATGGGATGTCCGTCGTGTGTGCAGTCACCGAAGTGCGGCAACGGCAACGATCCGCTGGACAAACCGGGTGCGGTGCGGGTGCTGCGCCTGGTGCTGGAGGCACTCGCAGCATCCCCGGCCACCGTTAAGATGCCACCATGAGCCACGACTGGCTGCTCGTGGAAACTCTCGGCAGCGAGCCCGCCGTGGTCGCCCAAGGTACTCAGACCGAGAACCTGATCCCGATCAGCGTGTATCTGCGCCGCCACCCGCACCTGATGGCGGTGCAGACGGCCATCGGCGAGACCGTGCGGGCAGGCCAGGGCCTGAGCAGCATCACCCCGAAGAACGACCGCGTGATCAGCACCGAGGTCGTCCAGATGACCGACGGCCGCATCCACGGCGTGCATCTGTGGATCGGGCCGCCCGACATGGAGCCACCCGCGCGTCCGGTGCCCGGTCCGCTCATCTGGGACCTGACCAACGGCACCGCGCACGGCACCGACGAGTCGCTGGCCAACAGCGGATGGGATCCGGAAAAGACGCCGCCCCCCGGCCGCACGTTGGCCGACGACCTGCCCAGACGCGAGCTCAATTCGCGCGAAGCCAGGGTGCTGGCCATGGTACTTCGACGCCAGCCCGGTGAAACACTGTGCAGCACATGGGATGTCACCGACTACCGCGGGGAGCCGATCACCATCGGCTTTGTGACGCGGACGCTGGCCGAAGGCGAGGACGACGGGAGCGAACGCCTGTTGTGCCGCGCGATGAACTGGCGCAGCGACCGCGAGGACAGCGTCGAACCGGGCGATCACCTCGCGCAGCGGATCCTCGACGGGCTGGCGCAGCCCGGCGTGCACCGGGCACTCGTCGACCCGGCCAACTGGACGCTGCTGAAGTGGCTCGACGACCCGGTACCGTTCTTCGACTGGCGCGTCAGCCTGGCCGGTGAACGCCTGGTTCATCCCGCCGACCGTGTCCAGTTGGCCAGGATGGCAACCGAATTCGCGTCCGGGACGGCCGTGGGCGTGCTGCGCATGGTGACCCAGGGCGGCGAATGGGCGCCCGCGCACGTGACCGTCAGCAGGGTCGAGATCTCCGACGACGTGTTCGCCGGCCTGGCGACCATCCGCCGGCCCACCGCCGAGGAGATGGCCGACCTAGGGGACTGAGACCGGTCCCGCCCTGGCGATGGCACGTGCGGGCCCGAGCGCGAACCTGCCGAGGGTGACCGCCGCTTCGACGGTGACGACGACGTCGAGTTCGTCCACCGCGCAACCGGTGGCCGATGTCTGGGTCTTTTGTGCCACCGCGGCGGCATGTGCGCACGCCGCGGCGGCACCGTGCGCGAGGCGAGCCGCCGCCGCCACCGCAGCCAGGTCGGCCGCGGCCTGGGCACGATGCCGGGCGATCGCCGCCGAACCGACGTAGAGACCGGCGACGGTGAGCGTGATCAGCACCGCGATCATCGCGACGGCCACCAGCGCCGCCGACCCCTGCTCACGGCACGCCGACCTCCACCATTGCCGCCGACCGGGCGGCCAGGCTGACCCATGGCAGCAGCGGCGCGTCCGCGGTGACGATAACCACCACGAAATCGCCGTCGCGGCGCACCTGCACCGCGGCGCCCTCGGGCGCAATGGCCCGTACCGCCGCCGCCCCCTCCTTCCCGCGCGCGGCCAGGCGCGCGGCCTCCCGCGCCGCATCGATGCAACGCACTTGCGTCGACACCGCGGTGAGCCCGGCCAGACACCACAGCAACACCACCACCAGCGCGGCGATCCCGAACGCCGCCTCGACGGTGGCGAATCCGCGCTCGTCACTTACACATTGGTGTTCAGCGCGCGGCTGATGATGTTGGTCAGTGCGCTGACAATCGAGTCCCCGGTCACCACCGTGTACAAGATGGCGCCGAACGCGGCGGCCGCTATCGTGCCGATCGCGTACTCGACCGTTGACATGCCGTCCTCGTCCACCACCAGCAGCGTGAGCCGCGCCTGTAGTCTGCGAATCATATTTCCCCCCAATGGTTTTCCTCCTCCTCGGACTACCCCAACATCCCCGACGTCAGCACGTCACCCGCCAGCCCCGCAACCACCGGAACGATGCCCAGGCACAAGAACGCGGGCAGATAGCACAGCCCGAGCGGCCCGGCGATCAACACCGAGGCCCGCTCCGCGGCGGCGCGGGCCGCATCCGCCGCGTCGTCGCGGCAACCGACGGCCAGATCGGCGACGCCCTCGGCCAGCGCGGCGCCCGAGGCCGCCGAGCGGCGGGCCAACCGCAGCAGCGCTTCGGTGTGCGGATCCAGGCTTCGTTCCGGACCCGACCACGCCGTGGCGGGTTCGGCGCCCAGCGCGAGCAGATCGGCCGCGCGCGTCAGCAGCCGGGCCAGGTGAGGCGGCGCTGACAGCGCGGTCGCGGCGGCCGCGGCGGACACCGCCATGCCCGAGCGCAGACACGCGGCCAGCGCGTCGAACGTGGATGCGGCGGCGAGCGGATCGTCGGGGCCGGTGGGCCGCGGCCGCCGCGGTTCGGTCACCCGCAGACCAAGGCGGGCCCTTTTTCGCCGCGGATCGGCGCCAAGCACCAGCGCGACGGCCAGAAACACTGCCGCGAGGCTCATTTGAGCGCTCCGGCGGTGATGCGGTCCGACCACAGCAGGCCCGCGCACGCAAGCAGGACTCCGACGACCAACAGCACGCCGCCCACACCGCCGGCGAGCAGAAATCCGACGGGATCCGCTCCGATCGCCTGTCCCAGCCCGATCCCGACCACGGGCAGACCCGCGAGCACGGCAGCGGTGGTGCGCGCCCCCGCCATACCCGCGTCCACCCGGGCACTGAACCGTTCGCGCTCGGCGATATCGCGCTGCGCGGTCTGCATCAGCGTCGCGATCGCCAGGCCGTGCGCCTGCGCGAGATGCCAACACACCGCAAGGCGCTCCCAGTGCTCGGGCCGCGTCGAGGAGGCCGCGATGCTGCGCATACCGGCCGCGACGTCGGCCCCCATCCGTGCCCGCGCCGCGACGGTTCGCAGCGATGCGCCCACCGCGCCGTCGACCTCGCCCGCCGCGGCGCCGAACGCGGCCACCGGGTGCGCGCCGACGCGCAGTTCGCCGACGAGCACATCCAGCGCGCCCTGCAGGGCGTCGGCTTCGGCCGTGCGGTCGCGCCGGTGCTGTCGCCGTCGTCTCCGCACGTGAAGCGTCACGCCGACGATCACGGTCGCCGCACCGACGCCCGGCGCCGCGAGCACCCCCGCCCCCACCGCGGCAGCGACGAGGATCAACGGCATCAGTGCACGGCGGCCACGGGTGTGCCTGCGCGTGTGAACCCTGTGCAGCGACGGACCGGGCGCGATCACCAACGCCAGCGCCAGCAGCAGCGCCACGGCGGCCATCACTGCGTCCGGGCTCTCACGAGCTTGTCCAACAACTCGGCACCACAACCGAATCCGCGGTCGGCATGCCAGGCCGAGGTCGCGCGCACGCGCCCGTCGTCGGGTTCGAGCACGGCGACCTCGCTCAGCCTGCGCCGGCCGTCGCTGCCGCGGCCGACGTGCAGCAGCACCTGCACCGCGGCAGCGAGTTGGCTGTGCAGCGCGGCGCGGTTCAACCCGCCGGCGGCGGCGAGCGCCTCCAGTCGCGCGGGCACGTCGGCCGGGCTGTTGGCGTGCACGGTGCCCGCGCCGCCGTCGTGGCCGGTGTTCAGCGCGGCGAGCAAATCGACGACCTCCGGCCCGCGCACCTCACCGACGACGATCCGGTCCGGCCTCATCCGCAGCGCCTGCTTGACCAGGTCACGCACCGTCACCTCGCCGACCCCCTCGACGTTGGCACACCGCGCGACGAGCTTCACCAGATGCGGGTGGGCAGGTTCCAGTTCAGCCGCATCCTCCACGCATACGATGCGCTCACCCGGGTCCACGGCGCCCAGCGCAGCGGCCAGCAGTGTGGTCTTGCCCGCGCCTGTACCACCGGAGACCAGGAAGGCCAGCCGCGCGCCGATCACCTTGTCGAGCATCGCCGCCGCGGGCGCGGCGATGGTGCCGGCACGGATGAGCGCGGCGAGGTCCTGGCCGGCCGGCCGTAACACCCGCAGCGACAGACAAGTGCCGTCCCGGGCGACCGGTGGCAGCACCGCGTGCAGACGGACGGTGAACTGGCCTGTGCCCAGCCCGGTGAGCTGGCCGTCCACCCAGGGTTGCGCCTCATCGAGGCGGCGGCCGGCCGAAAGCGCCAACCGTTGTGCCAGCCTTCGCACCGCGGCCTCGTCCGCAAACCGAATCCTGCTGCGCCGCAGCCCGTTTCCGTCATCGACCCACACCGCGTCCGGCGCGGTGACCAGCACGTCGGTGGTGTCCGGCGCGCGCAGCAGAGGTTCGAGGACCCCGGCTCCGGTCAGTTCGGTCTGCAACACCCGCATGCTGCTGAGCACTTCGGTGTCCCCGAGCAATCCACCCGATTCGGCCCGGATCGCCTCGGCCACCACATCGGGCCGCAGCGGCACCGGCTCGGCCGCCAGCCGTTCGCGGACCCGATCGATCAGCGAGGCGCTCACGTCGGGACCACCGCCTGATGCCGACGCAGCACCGCCAGCACCTCACGCGCCGCGACGGCCAGCGGCGACCTGCGCCGCATCCGAAGACCGCCGCGCTCCAGAGCCTCCGCCACGCCCGGTTGCGGCCGCATCGCCGCGAGCAACGGTAGACCGACGGTGCCGGCGACCTCACCGCAGCGCAGCCCACCCGGCGCCGGGCCCCGCACGACCAGGCCGGTGTTCGGGTTCACCGCCGCCACCCACCGCGCCGCCGCGGCCGCCGCCGCGCAGGACCGCACATCCGCGGGCGCGATGACGACGACGAGATCCGCCGTCTCTATCGCGGTCACGGCCGCCGGCGTGGACCGCCGCGGCAGGTCACACACCACCGTCGCGCCGCCGCGACTACCGGCGTCGACCACCGCGCCCAGAGGCGCCGCGTCGATGTCGCCGCCGTCTCGGCTGCCCGAGAGCACGCTGATTCCGCGGTAGCGCGGAAGCGCGTCGCGCAGCGCCGGATAGGTCAACCGCCCGCCCCGTAGCTGCAGATCGGGCCAGCGCAGCCCCGAGTCGGCCTCGCTGCCCAGCACCAGATCGATGCCGCCACCCCATGGGTCCGCGTCCACCAGGACCGTGTCACCGACCTCGGATGCGATGCGCGCCAACGCCGTCGCGAACACCGAGGCGCCCGCACCACCACGGCCACCAACGACGGCCACCACTGCGCCGCGCCTGCCCCGCTCGACGGCCGCCTCCGCGGCGCCGGACAGTTCCGACATCAACTCGCCGTCCTGTCCGGGCAGGACCAGCACCCGCTGCGCTCCGACCGCGATCGCGGACTGCCAGTCGGTGTCGTCGGGTTCGGCGTGACCCACCAGGACCACCCAGGCGCGCCGCGGCAGCGCGCGACCGGCGCTGCGGCGCGCGGCGGGGCCGTCGAGAATCACCGCGACGGCACCCGTCCACGCCCGCGGACCCGACGGTTCGGTGGCATGGACGACGGGCAGTCGCGCGGCGGCGCAGATCCGATCGACGTCGGCGCGCAGCACCGGGTCGGCGACGAGCGCAAGGACCGCGCTCGTGGTCTCGGGCGGGGTGGTCATCAGCCCACCTTGCGGTCAGAGCCCGACACCTGACCACGACCGTTGGCAAGTCTGTGGATGAATTCGGCGCTGGGGACAGCCGCAAAACAGGCTACGAAAACGGCAGATAACCGAAAAAAGAGAATCACGTTCCGCAACTTTTGACAGCGCAACTGCCGTATCCGGTATGCGAAATGGCGACGAAAAAGAGACGACCCCCGCCAGGGGGGGAGGAGGCGGAGGTCGTCGTGTATCAGCCCCGGGGGGTCGGGCTGATCCACACTCGGCCTAAGCCGAGTGATGCCCACTATACACACGCCAGTTGGGGCGCGGGCAAGTCCTGCTTGCCAAGAAAAGCAGCTGGTCGGCGCAAAGGTGCGGCCACCGGCACCTGTCTTGAACTGCCATTTTGTACACTCTCTCGCGAAATGTCACTCCGAGGCCCCTATGCTGGCGTTGTGACCGCATCGGACCAGTGGGCGGCGGGGTCGAGCGCACCGGACACGGGCACGCCGGCCGGTGGACCCCCTCGTACCGCCGCGTTCTTCGACCTCGACAAGACCGTCATCGCAAAGTCGAGCACCCTCGCTTTCAGCAAACCCTTTTTTGATCAGGGGTTGATCAGCAGACGGACCGTTTTGAAGTCGTCTTACGCCCAGTTCCTTTTTCTGATGTCCGGCGCCGATCACGACCAGATGGACCGCATGCGGTCCTACATCACCAACATGTGCGCCGGATGGGACGTCGAACAGATCAAGTCCATCGTCGGCGAGACCCTGCACGACATCGTCGACCCATTGGTGTTCGCCGAGGCCGCGGAGTTGATCGCCGACCACAAACTGTGCGGCCGCGACGTGGTGGTGGTCTCGGCATCCGGCGAGGAGATCGTGGCCCCGATCGCGCGAGCGGTGGGCGCCACCCATGCGATGGCCACCCGCATGGTCGTCGAGGACGGTAAGTACACCGGAGAGATCGCGTTCTACTGCTACGGCGAGGGCAAGGTCGAGGCGATCCGCCAACTCGCCGCGCGCGAGGGCTATGCGCTCGAGCACTGCTACGCGTACTCCGACTCGATCACCGACCTGCCGATGCTCGAAATCGTCGGTCATCCGACGGTGGTGAACCCGGACCGCGCCCTGCGCAAGGAGGCCGCGGCGCGGGGGTGGCCGGTGCTCACCTTCACCAAACCGGTCTCACTGCGCGACCGGATTCCGGCGCCGTCGGGGGCCGCGGTCGCCACCACCGCAGCGGTCGGGGTGAGCGCGTTGGCCGCCGGTGCGTTGACCTACTCACTGCTGCGCCGCTTCGCTTTCTGAGCCCGGTCTTCGGGCGGTCGCCACCACCGGCGGTAACGATCCGTCAACGCGGCGAAGTTGGGCCTTGATGTGACCGCGGTCACGGGGTACAAAGGAGTCACGGAGACAAGGCGAGGCCAAGGCCGAGTCGGAAGAGAAGGCTCGGACTCCCGAACCAGGTCTCCCAGCACGGGTCCCGGTACCCACGCGGAGCACAAGCCGCCATATAGGCAGAAGTGTTGCGGGCCTGCGTAATTGCGAGAAGCGGACGACGGGAGTCTGTCCCACCGACAACCCTTTGGGTGGGGTTGCAGTCGTAGCGCATCGACAAGACGCCGAGGCCAACCCACGCAGCCCACCGGAGCACGCCTGGTAACCGGAGTCCGTGCTAGCGGGCGACGAGCCGATCCATTCGGAACGTCGCCCGCTTCATTTGTGTAACCGAGTGTTACCGGCCTACTGGTCGAGGAACCCCTGCGCGATCGACAGCGCCTCCCGGGCGCCCTCGTGCAGTCCGCGGCACTGCAGCAGCAGCCAGGCCGTCAGCCCTTCGGCGGTGCCCGAGGCGAACCCCCGCGCCGCGGCCTGATAGTCACCCGAGCGACGCATCCAGTACACCTCCGGCACCCCGAGCCCGTGCGGGTCGAGCCCGCTGGTGATCGTCACCAACCGTGATGCCGCCCGCGCCACCACGCCGTCGGCCGTGCCGAACGGCGCCAGCGTGAGCAGTTCACCGTGCACCACCGCGGCCAGCACCGGCGCGGGCACGCCCGTGCCGCCGGTGACGATGTCGGCCAGCAGCGCAAGCCGCCGCCCCACGTCGGCATCCGCGCGCGGCCGCCCGAGCCCGTCGTCCTCGGCGATGTCGGCGGCCGCCAGCGCGTGCAATCGGGCGATGGCCTGCAGCGGAGCCCGCCGCCACACCCCAATCAACGACGTCGTTCCGCCCTCCATCGCGTCGGCGACCCGCAACGCGCCGGCCAGCACCGGGTCCGGCGTGCCGTCGTCGGCCAGCTGCAACGCGCCGCCGTCGAGCACCGACGACGCACGCGCCGCCCGGACCGCGGCCTCCGCGGCCGTCGTCGGCCAGCCCCGCAGGTTCGCCCGGTGTCGGTGCGCGCGGCCGAGCGCTTCGCGGGCCTCCTCACTGGCTTCCGCGACCCCGGGCAGGCGCGCCAACGGAGACAGCGGATCGACACCGCTTTCCACACCACCGGTCACGGCTGCAGGCTAGCCCGGCATCCGATCTCGGCACGCACGCGCCCCACAACGCCGGGGCGGCATCCCGCGGTCACGGACACCGGCCGGTGATTAGGCTCACAGGTATGTCCGAGACCCACACCGAAGTTCCGTCCGTCTACCCCCCGTCCGAGGAGTTCGCGGCGAGCTCCAACGCGACCGAGGAGATGTATCGCGAGGCAGAGCAGGATCGCCTGGCGTTCTGGGGCGAACAGGCCAACCGACTGTCTTGGCAGACCCCGTTCACCGAGGTGCTGGACTGGTCGGACGCGCCGTTCGCCAAGTGGTTTGTCGGCGGCAAGCTCAACGTGGCCTACAACTGCGTGGACCGCCACGTCGAGGCCGGAAACGGCGACCGGGTCGCGCTGTACTGGGAGGGCGAACCCGTCGACGACTCGCACGCGCTGACCTACGCGCAGCTCAAGGACGAGGTCTGTAAGGCCGCCAACGCGTTCACCGAACTGGGATTGACCGCCGGCGACCGCGTCGCCATCTACATGCCGATGGTCCCCGAGGCGATCATCGCGATGCTGGCCTGCGCGCGACTGGGCGTGCTGCATTCGGTGGTCTTCGCCGGCTTCTCGGCGTCGGCGCTGGCCGCCCGCATCGGCGACGCCGAGGCCAAGTTGGTCATCACCACCGACGGGCAGTACCGCCGCGGTAAGGCGGTCTCGTTGAAGGAGGGCGCCGATCAGGCGGTGCAGGGCCAGCCGTCGGTGCAGCACGTCGTGGTGGTGGAGCGCACCGGTATCGATGTGCCCTGGACCGAGGGCCGCGACCTGTGGTGGCACGACATCGTCGACCGCGCGTCGAGCGAGCACACGCCCGAGGCCTTCGACTCCGAGCACCCGCTGTTTCTGCTCTACACGTCGGGTACCACCGGCAAGCCCAAGGGCATCATCCACACCACCGGCGGCTTTCTGACCCAGGCGGCCTACACCCACTACTACGTCTTCGACTCCAAACCGGAGACCGACGTCTACTGGTGCACCGCCGACATCGGGTGGGTCACCGGCCACAGTTACATCGTGTTCGGCCCATTGGCCAACGGCGCCACCCAGGTGGTCTACGAGGGCACCCCGAACTCACCCAACGAGCATCGGCACTTCGAGATCATCGAAAAGTACGGCGTGACGGTCTATTACACGGCCCCGACGTTGATCCGCACGTTCATGAAGTGGGGTCGCCAGATTCCCGACGCCCACGATCTGTCCAGCCTGCGCCTGCTCGGATCGGTCGGCGAGCCGATCAACCCGGAGGCTTGGCGCTGGTATCGCAAGGTGATCGGCGGCGACCGGACACCGGTGGTGGACACCTGGTGGCAGACCGAGACCGGGGCCATCATGATCTCCCCGCTGCCCGGGGTGACCGCGGCCAAGCCGGGCGCGGCGATGACTCCGCTGCCGGGGATCTCGGCCCAGATCGTAGACGACGACGGCGACCGCATTCCGCCCAGCCCGCCCGACGGCGACCCGGTCACCGGCTATCTGGTCCTCGACCAGCCCTGGCCGGCGATGCTGCGCGGCATCTGGAAGGACCCGGAACGCTACAAGGACACCTACTGGAAGCGGTTCGAATCCCAGGGGTGGTACTTCGCCGGTGACGGCGCCCGCTACGACGCCGACGGCGACATCTGGGTGCTGGGCCGCATCGATGACGTGATGAACGTGTCCGGGCACCGCATTTCGACCGCCGAGGTGGAATCGGCCCTCGTCGGCCACGCGCATGTCGCCGAGGCCGCAGTGGTCGGCGCCAGCGATGCGCAGACCGGTCAGGCGATCTGCGCCTTCGTGATCCTGGAGGCGGCCGCGGCGAACAAGCAGAGCGACGACATGGTCGACGAACTGCGCGCCGAGGTCTCCCGCGAGATCTCCCCGATCGCCAAACCCCGCGACATCCACGTGGTGCCCGAACTGCCCAAGACCCGCAGCGGAAAGATCATGCGCCGCCTGCTGCGCGACGTCGCCGAAGGACGCGAGCTCGGCGACACGTCGACGTTGGTGGACCCCAACGTGTTCGAGGCCATCCGCGCCAGCAGGGCAGCCACCTCCGGGCCCCCCGAGGCCTAAGCGGTCGGCCCCGCGCCGACCGGGACGAAGCCCGAGCCCGGACGGTTCTTGGCGGTGATGTCGGCGAGCACGGCGTTGATCGAGACGGTCACGGCCGGCGTGTGCAGCGGGATGTACTTGATGATGCACGTCGGCAGGGTCTCCGAGAACGCACCGTGGATCATCCCGATCAGCCGGTTGTTGACGGTGACGGGTGCCCCGGAGTCGCCAGGCTGCCCGCACACCTGGTTGACGATGGTGCCCGGTTCCTCGCCGCGGCCCCATGTCACACCGCACGAATATCCGGTGGTGCGGCCCAGCTTGCACGCGATGTCGCCGACGCTGGGGTCGGCCCCGAGGCCGTCGATCTGAAATCCGTTGACGTTGTTGGTCGGCCGGACCTTCTGCGGATCGAACTGGATCACCGCGTAGTCCAGGGCGTCGTTGCCAGCGACCATCGTGCCGACCACCCCCGCGGCCTCGGCCCCCTCCGCGGCGACCTGTGCGCCCGGACCACCGCAGTGTGCGGAGGTGAAGCCGATCAGGTTGCCGCGGTTGTCGTTACCGATCGCGGTCAGCGTGCACATCGTCTCGCCGTTGACGATCAGCCCCGACCCACCGCCGAGCACCACCGGGTCGGCCGCCGGCGCCGGCGCGGCGGTGGGCAACGACAAGACGGCCGCCCCGGCGACTGCTGCGAGAACCTGCAGGCATCGGGCGATGGTTCTCAACTGAACAACTCCCGTCGACGTGCCCGACCCGCGGTCAAAGAACATGCTCAGTCTATCGTCGGCCGGGGATCGTTTAGGCGCACGCCACATGGCAACATGAACCGCAACGACATTGAAACGACATTGACGAGCGACATCGACGAGCGTGGAGGAACTGTCCGTGAGCGATCGCAGGAATGGCGTGCCGACCACCGTGACCTCGATTCCGCTGGTCGATCCGCACGCGCCGAAGCCCGATCCGTCCCTGGGTGACCTCGTCAAGGACGCCACCGCACAGGTGTCGACTCTGGTGCGCGCCGAGGTCGAGTTGGCCAAGGCGGAGATCACCCGCGACGTGAAGAAGGGGCTCACCGGCAGCGTCTTCTTCGTCCTGGCGTTGGTGGTGCTGTTCTACTCGACGTTCTTCTTTTTCTTCTTTCTCGCCGAACTACTCGACACCTGGATCTGGCGGTGGGCGGCGTTTTTGATCGTGTTCGGCATCATGGTCGTGGTCACCGCGGTGTTCGCCCTGCTCGGCTACCTCAAGGTGCGCCGCATCCGAGGCCCGCAGCAGACCATCGAGTCGGTCAAGGAGACCCGGGAGGCGTTGACGCCGGGTCATGACAAGCCCGAGAAGGCGCTGGTGCCGACCGACGGTAAGCCGGCGCCGACCTCGGACCCGTCGGGCTGGTAGTGGCGCGCGGGGCCGCGCCGGCGATGACATGACTTTGCCGCCCAGTCCATCGGTGGTGCGCATCGACGGCCCGTGGCGCCATCTGGAGGTGCACGCCAACGGGATTCGCTTCCATGTCGTGGAAGCGAACCGGACCGGCGCGGACGCCGCGGTGGCCGAGCTGCCCTTGGTCATCTTGCTGCACGGGTTCGGCTCGTTCTGGTGGTCGTGGCGCCACCAACTGCGTGGCCTGACCGGCGCCCGGGTGGTGGCCGTGGACCTGCGGGGCTACGGCGGCAGCGACAAACCCCCGCGCGGATACGACGGCTGGACCCTGGCCGGTGACACCGCCGGCCTGGTGCGCGCGCTGGGCCACCAGACCGCGACACTGGTCGGCCACGCCGACGGCGGGCTGGTGTGCTGGGCCACCGCGGTGTTGCATCGACGCGCGGTCCGAGCCATCGCCGTGGTCAGCTCCCCGCATCCGGCCGCGCTGCGCGCCTCGGCGCTGACCCGGCGCGATCAGGGGCTGGCGCTGCTGCCGTGGCTGTTGCGCTATCAGCTGCCGATGTGGCCCGAACGCGTGTTGACCCGTCGCAACGCCGCCGAACTGGAACGCCTGGTGCGCAGCCGGGCCGGCCGCAAATGGGTTGGCTCCGAAGACTTCTCCGAGACCATCGGACACCTGCGACGAGCCATCCAGATTCCCTCGGCGGCCCATTCGGCGCTGGAGTATCAGCGCTGGGCGGTGCGCAGCCAGTTCCGCGGCGAGGGCCGCCGGTTCATGCAATCGATGAATCGGCCGTTCAACGTGCCCGTCCTGCATCTGCGCGGCGACGCCGATCCGTACGTGCTGGCCGACCCGGTCGATCGCACCCAGCGCTATGCCCCGCACGGCCGCTTCGTATCCATCGATGGCGCAGGGCATTTCGGCCACGAGGAGGCACCCGGCGTGGTCAACGAGCAGCTGACCCGGTTCCTTGCGGAGGTCTACGGCCGCTGATCAGGTGACGCAGGCTCCGGTCGGCACGCGCTCGGAGTTGCCCACCTGCATCAGCTGGCGGCGGACCTCGTCGGCGGTCAGCACGAACCCGGTGTCGGCGTCGTCGACCGCCGCGCCGAAGACCACGCCCAGCACCCGGCCACTCGGGTCAATCATCGGACCACCCGAATTTCCTTGGCGCACACTGCCTCTGATCGTGTAGACCTCACGTGTCACGGTGGAGGTCCGATAGATGTCCGGCCCGTTGAGCTCGATGATCTCGCGGATCCGCGCCGGGGTGGCCACGAAATCCCCACCACCGGGATAGCCCATGACCACGGCGTCGGTGCCGGTCTCGGCGGGCGCGTCGGTGAAGGTCAGCGGCGCCGAAGGCAGGTTCGGCACGTCGAGGATCGAGATGTCGGCCTGGGGGTCGTAGGACACCACGATCGCGTCGTAGCTCTGCCCGTCGACCTCCACGGTCGCACTCTCCGCACCGGCCACCACGTGGGCGTTCGACATCACCCGGTTGGGAGCCACGACGAAACCGCTGCCCTCGAGCACCTTGTGGCAGCCCGGCGCGACACCGCGGATCTTGACCACGCTGGGGCGCGTCGCGGCCACCACGGGGTCGGCGGCCAACGCTGCGTTGGGGACGTCGACGGCCACGATCGGCGTACGGCCGAACGGCTGGAGCACGTCGGGCAGGCCGGAGGTGTCGAGCAGCGCCGAAAGCCGCGCGGGCACCGACCGCAACCAGCTCGGCGCGGCGTCGTTGACCTCTTTGAGCACCTTGGAACCGCGCACCGCCGCGGCCAGGTCCGGCTGGTCGGACGATTGCAGCGGATAGGTCAGCATCCAGGCGGCCACCAGCACGGCGACGATCTGCAGCGCCACCCCGACCGTCGAGTCGAAGGCCCGCATGGCGGGGTTGCGGATCGCGCCGCGCACCGCGCGGCCCAGCACCACGCCGGCGATCTCGCCGACGACCACCAGCGCGAGGATCAGAAACAGCGTGACGAACAGCTTGGTGCGGGGCCCGTCGATGTGCACCACCACGTGCGGGGCCAGCAGCACCCCGGCCACCGCGCCGAGCACCACGCCGACGAACGACAGCAGCGAACCCAGCGCACCCGAGCGCCACCCCGAGATGGCAGCCACGAAGGCGACCGCGATGACGGCGAGGTCGAGCCACTGCGACGAAGTCATGATTGGGTTTCACCGTAGTCGGAAGCCCCGCCGACGAGCGCCATTGCGTCCTCGAGTTCGCGGATGTCGTCGGTGTCCCACGGCACCGCCCACCCGGCGACGCCGAGCATCGCCGCGATCACCTGGCCGGTGAAACCCCACACCAGCATCTCGTTGAGCAGGAACGCCGGCCCCGCGTAGCGTCGGCCATTGTCCTTGCGGTACACCATGATCCGGTTCTCCGGATTGGTGAACGCCCGCACCGGGACACGGGTGACGTGTGCGGTCTCGGAGGGGTCGACGACGGCGACGGGGCCAGGGTCGGCGGCGTACGCCAGCACCGGCACCACGTGAAAACCGGACGGCGGGATGAACATCTGCTCAAGCGTGCTGAGCGGATGCAGCCGGGTCGTCTCGATACCGGTCTCCTCGGTGGCCTCGCGCAACGCGGTGTGCACCGGCCCCTGGTCGTCGGGGTCGGCCGCGCCGCCGGGGAAGGCGGCCTGACCTGCGTGGTGGCGCAGCGTGGAGGCCCGGACGGTGACCAACAGGTCGGCGTCGTCGGGCAGCGCCCCCGGTGGCGCGTCGGGCGGGCCGGAGAACAACACCAGCACCGCGGCATCGCGCCGGGGTTTTGTCGAATCCCCGGCCGCCGCCATCAGAGCCAGCATCTCGGGAGGCACCCGTCGCCGATACACCTGCGGCACGTGATCGACGTTGTCGACGAGGGGTTTGAGCCAGGGCGGGGCCACGTCGGGGGCCAGCCGATGGCTGCCCTGGCTGGCCCAGCTCACCCCGGCTCTCCTAACTGTGGCTCCACCGCTGCGGCGATCTCCTCAGCGGTGGTGAACGACCTCGGCAGGATTTCGGCAACGCTACCGTCCGCGCGCAGGACCACCGTCGCGGGCATCACGTTGGGCACCTGCAATGCGGCCGCGATCTGCCTGCGCCCGTCCTGCAACGTCGGCAGGTGCACCCCCAGCTCGGAAAGCCGCAGCAGCGCCGCGGTCTCGTTCTCGTCCTGATGCACTGTCAGCACGGTCACGTCGTGGCCGACCCGTCGCTGGTATTCGGCCATGGCGGGCAGTTCCTGGGTGCACGGACCACACCAGTAGGCCCACAGGTTGAGCACCACCGTCCGGCCCGCCAGCGCCTCGGCGACGTCGACCCGCGACCCGTCGCCCGCGCATTCCAGCACGATGCCCCGCAGGGCCTCGGGACCCGCTCCGGCCCCGGCCGGTGGGCAGGGCTGGAGTTCCGCGCGCGCCCGCGGCCCGGCCAGCGCCTCGGCGGTGTCGGCGTCGCGGCGATCCCGTGCGGAGGTCTGCTCGGCGGATCCGGGCGCCGACCCGTCATCGCCGAGCTCCAGCCACAACGCCACCCCGAGCGCGGTGAGTACGACCAGCACCGCGACGGTCCACCGGGTCGAGACGCTCATGGGTGCGGGCGACCCTTACAGACCGGCCAGCGCCAGCAGGTGCTCCCGTTCGGGACCCTTGACCAGCGGCGCGGCCAGCAACGGATCGGTGGGTCCGAGGCCGAACGACGGGCAGTCGTTGGCGAGCACGCAGACACCGCAGGCGGGTTTGCGGGCGTGGCAGACCCGCCGGCCGTGGAAGATCACCCGGTGGCTCAGGTCGGTCCACTCGCGGCGCTCGATGAGCTCGCCGACCGCGTGCTCGACCTTGACCGGATCCTCCTCGGCGGTCCAGCGCCAACGCCTGACCAACCTGCCGAAGTGGGTGTCGACGGTGATGCCCGGCACGCCGAACGCGTTTCCGAGGATGACGTTGGCGGTCTTGCGGCCGACCCCGGGCAGCGTGACGAGCTCCTCCATCGTCGCGGGCACCTCGCCGTCGAACCGCTCGACGAGTTCCTGCCCGAGCCGGATCAGCGCAGTCGTCTTGTTGCGGTAGAAGCCGGTCGGGCGGATGAGTTCCTCGAGTTCGGCGCGGTCGGCCTGCGCGTAGTCGCGCGCGGTGCGGTATTTCTTGAACAGCGCAGGCGTCGTCAGGTTCACCCGCTTGTCGGTGCTTTGCGCCGACAGGATGGTCGCGACCGTCAACTCCAGCGGGTTGGTGAAGTCCAGCTCGCAATAGACGTGCGGAAAAGCTTGCGCCAGGGTGCGGTTCATCCGGCGCGCGCGGCGGACGAGACCCAGGCGCGTCTCGTTGTCCCATTTGCGGGCGCGCTTGGCCGGTTTGGCTGGGGCGGGCTGCTCCGCCGAGGTGTCACCCACGGTCACGGCACTCAGCGTAGCCACGGTCTGTGACGCCGGTGGGCACGGCGGCTGCGGACCGGTGGCGATTCGTGATCTCGCTGAGACCTTCGCCGTGTTTACTTCAGCCTTGTGTCGTGGTTGCTCGTCGCGCTCATTCCGGGGTTGCTGATGTTGGCGGCCTTCGGGTTGCAGCGACTCGAAGCCAGCCTCAGCCGCGACACGGTGTCGGTCACCGACGTCGCCGGCTTCCTGAACCAGGCGGAGGCCGCCGACGTCTCCAAGCTGGCGCGCGACGGGATGAGCCCCGCCCTGGACGGCCTTCAGCAACGCTTGGCCGAGCGGCACAAGAGTTCGCGCACGGTCAGCACCGACCGATCTAGCACGGGTTTGCCAGCACGCCTGAGCGTCCGGCATCAGACGAATACTGAGTTTCGGCCGACTCGCCACGCGAATCGTGTGTAGCGTGGGCTGGTCGCGTCTGAGATACCTCTAGACTGATCTCGCTTACCAGTAAGAGGTCAGCTTGCGCATGTCATATCACCCAAGAGCTTAAGAGGGGCAACGTGGACGAGATCCTGGCGAGGGCCGGAATCTTCCAGGGGGTCGAACCCAGCGCCGTCACCGCGCTGACCAAGCAATTGCAGCCTGTCGATTTTCCGCGCGGGCACACCATTTTCGCCGAAGGTGAACCCGGCGACCGGCTGTACATCATCGTGGCCGGCAAGGTGAAGATCGGCAGGCGCTCTCCGGACGGCCGGGAGAACCTGCTGACCATCATGGGGCCCTCGGACATGTTCGGTGAGTTGTCGATCTTCGACCCGGGCCCCCGCACGTCGAGCGCGACGACGATCACCGACGTGCGTGCGGTGTCGATGGACCGCGACGCGCTGCGGGCCTGGATATCCGACCGGCCCGAGATCGCCGAGCAACTGCTGCGGGTACTGGCCCGCCGGTTGCGTCGGACCAACAACAACCTGGCCGACCTGATCTTCACCGACGTGCCCGGCCGGGTGGCCAAGCAGCTGCTGCAGCTCGCTCAGCGGTTCGGCACGCAGGAGGGCGGCGCGCTGCGCGTGACGCACGACCTGACGCAGGAGGAGATCGCTCAGCTGGTCGGCGCGTCGCGCGAGACCGTCAACAAGGCGCTCGCCGATTTCGCCCATCGCGGCTGGATCCGGCTGGAGGGCAAGAGCGTTCTGATCTCCGACTCCGAGCGCCTGGCCCGCCGCGCCCGGTGATTTCGGCGTGCTGGGTCGCGCCGGGCGCAACCAGCCACGCCGAAATCGCTAGCTGCTTAGGTAGTCCAGCTGGGCCTGCACGCTCCATTCGGCTGCGTCCCATAGCTTTTCGTCGACGTCGGTGTAGACGTGCTCGACGATCTGGCGCGCGGTCGCGTCCTCGCCGAGCGATTGCACGGCGTCGCGGACCTGATCGAGTCGCTGCTGGCGGTGCGCCAGGTACATATCGCTGACGGCCGCCAGGTCCGCGAGGTGCGGGCCGTGGCCCGGGAGCACCATTCGGCCGCCGAGAGCACGCAGCCGCTGTAGTGAATCGAGATAGTCGCGCAGGCTGCCGTCTTCCTTGTCGATGACGGTGGTGCCGCGGCCCAGCACGGTGTCGGCGGTCAGCACCGCGTCGTCGAGCAGGAAGGACACCGAATCGGCGGTGTGGCCCGGCGTCGCCATCACCGTGATGCGCAGCCCGGCGGCGTCGATCACCTCACCGTCGGTCAGCGGGCCGCCGAGACCGCGCAGAAAGCCGCTGCCCACCGAGCGCACCACCGCGCCGGTGCGCTCGACGACCTTGTCGATGGCGTCGGTGTGGTCTTCGTGTTTGTGGCTGATCAGCACCAGCGGGATCTTGCCGAGTTCGGCGATCTTCGCGATGTGTTCGTCGTCGTCGGGTCCCGGGTCGACGATCACCATCTCGTCGCTGCCGGGTCCGCTCAGCACCCAGGTGTTGGTCCCCTCCAGCGTCAGCGGGCCGGGGTTGTCGCAGAGCAGCACCGACGCGGTGTCGGTCACCGGGCGCAACTGCCCATACGCCGGGTGCTCGAGCGTCACGCGATCTCCACCACCAGCTCCACCTCCACCGGTGCGTCCAGCGGCAACTCGGACACCCCGACCGCCGAGCGGGCGTGCGCACCGGCCTCGCCGAACACCTCGCCGAGCAGCTCCGAGGCACCGTTGACGATGCCGGGTTGCCCGTTGAACCCGGGCGCGGAGGCGACGAAGCCGACCACCTTGACCACCCGGGTCACCGTGTCGATGCCGACCAGCGCGTGCACGGCGGCCAGCGCGTTGAGCGCACACAACCGGGCCAGCGCCTTGCCGTCCTCGGGCGTGACGTCGGCGCCGATCTTGCCGGTCCGCGCCAGGCTGCCCGCCGCCATCGGCAGCTGACCCGCCGTGAACACCAGGTTCCCGGTGCGTACCGCGGGCACATAGGCGGCCAGCGGCGGCACCAGCTCCGGCAGCTCGATGCCCAGTTCGGCGAGTCTGGCCGAAGTGCTCACTTCGGCCGTTTCAGATAGGCGACGTGCTGCTCCCCCGTCGGCCCCGGCAGCACGGACACCAGTTCCCAGCCGTCCTCGCCCCACTGGTCGAGGATCTGTTTGGTCGCGTGCGTCAACAACGGAACGGTGGAGTACTCCCAGCGGGTCGGTTCGGTCATGGGGCCGAGCTTATCCGGCGGGCCCCCGGGCAGCGGTGCGCGCTTGCGGACGCAAGGCGCGCAACCGGGCTTGGTTAGCATGCTCTGGTGGCTACCACCCCTAGCGGCCGAATCACGCTCGGCTGGCCGTCGCGCCTGACGAAGGCACGCCTGCACTTCGTCACCGGCAAAGGCGGCACCGGAAAGTCCACCGTCGCCGCTTCGTTGGCGCTGGCCCTGGCTGCTGGTGGCCGCAAAGTGCTGTTGGTGGAAGTCGAAGGGCGCCAAGGCATCGCCCAACTCTTCGACGTGCCGCCGCTGCCCTATGAAGAGGTCAAGATCGCGACCGCCGACGGTGGTGGACAGGTCAACGCGCTGGCCATCGACACCGAGGCGGCCTTCCTCGAATACCTCGACATGTTCTACAACCTGGGCCTCGCGGGCCGTGCGATGCGCCGGATCGGCGCCGTCGAGTTCGCCACCACCATCGCGCCGGGCCTGCGCGACGTGCTGCTCACCGGCAAGATCCGCGAAATCGTCACCCGCGCGGAGAAGGGCAAGCAACCGGTCTACGACGCGATCGTCGTCGACTCACCGCCGACCGGGCGGATCGCCCGGTTCCTCGACGTGACCAAGGCGGTCTCGGAGTTGGCCAAGGGCGGCCCGGTGCACTCCCAGGCCGAAAGCGTGGTCAAGGTGTTGCACTCGGACCTGACCACCATCCATCTGGTCACCCTGCTCGAGGCGCTGCCGGTCCAGGAGACGTTGGAGGCTATCGACGAGTTGCGCGAACTGGACCTGCCGATCGGCAGCGTCATCGTCAACCGCAACATCCCCGCATACCTGTCGCCGGAGGATCTGGCCAAGGCCGCCGAGGGCGACATCGACGCCGACGCGGTACGGGCCGGTCTTGCCGAGGTCGGAATCACGTTGTCCGACAGTGATTTCGCCGGTCTGCTCACCGAGACCATCCAACACGCCACCCGGATTCGTGCCCGCACCGAGAGCGCCGAGCAGTTGGACGAGCTGGACGTGGCACGGCTGGAGTTGCCCCAGATCGCCGACGGGGTGGATCTGGGCAGCCTGTACGAACTTGCCGAAGAACTGGAACGCCAGGGGGTCCGATGAGCACCACACCACCGGCCCTCGACATGGGCGCCGTACTGGCCGACACCTCCAACCGAGTGGTGGTGTGCTGCGGCGCAGGCGGTGTCGGCAAGACCACCACCGCGGCCGCGATGGCGTTGCGCGCGGCCGAATACGGGCGCACCGTCGTGGTCCTGACGATCGACCCGGCCAAGCGACTGGCTCAGGCCCTCGGCATCAGCGACCTCGGCAACACACCGCAACGGGTGCCGCTGGCCCCGGAGGTTCGCGGTGAGCTGCACGCGATGATGCTCGACATGCGCCGCACCTTCGACGAGATGGTGATCCAGTACTCCGGTCCCGGTCGGGCGGACGCGATTCTGGACAACCAGTTCTATCAGACCGTCGCCACCTCGCTCGCGGGCACACAGGAATACATGGCGATGGAGAAGCTGGGACAGCTTCTGGCGCAAGACAAATGGGACCTCGTCGTGGTCGACACTCCTCCGTCACGCAACGCGCTGGACTTCCTCGACGCGCCCAAACGGCTCGGCAGCTTCATGGACAGCCGGCTGTGGCGGCTGCTGCTGGCGCCCAGCCGCGGCTTCGGGCGCTTGGTGACCGGGGCGGTCGGTCTGGCGATGAAGGCGCTGTCGACCGTGCTCGGTTCCCAGATGCTCGGTGACGCAGCCAGTTTCGTGCAATCACTCGATGCGACCTTCGGTGGGTTCCGGGAGAAGGCGGACCGCACCTACGAATTGCTCAAGCGCCGCGGCACCCAGTTCGTGGTGGTGTCGGCCGCCGAACCCGACGCGCTGCGGGAGGCGTCGTTCTTCGTCGATCGACTGTCCGAGGAGCGCATGCCGCTGGCGGGCCTGATCCTCAACCGCACCCACCCCACGCTGTGTGACCTGCATGCCGACAAGGCCGCCGAGGCGGCCGACGAGATCGAGGCGACCGCGCCGGGTTCGTTGACCGCGGCGGTGCTGCGGATTCACGCCGACCGGGCGATGACGGCCAAGCGCGAGGTCAGGTTGTTGTCACGGTTCACCGGCGCCAATCCGCACGTGTCGATCGTGGGGGTGCCGTCGCTGCCCTTCGACGTCTCCGACCTGGAGGCGCTGCGCGCCATCGCAGATCAGATCACCGGCGAGACCTCCTCGGTATAACCGGATCAGACCGCGTTGCGGTGTTTGCGCTGGGCGGCGAAGAAGTCGGCCCAGGAAACCACCTCGGGGTGCTGCTTGAGCAGCGCACGGCGCTGACGTTCGGTCATGCCGCCCCACACGCCGAACTCGACGCGGTTGTCGAGTGCGTCGGCACCGCATTCCAGAATCACCGGGCAATGCCGGCAGATCACCGCGGCCTTGCGCTGCGCGGCGCCGCGTACGAACAGTTCGTCGGGATCGGCCTGACGGCAGCGGGCCTGGGACACCCAGGCGATGCGGGCTTCCGCCTCCGCACCATGAACAACACCGTGAGCAGAAGAGGTCAATGTCCTGCGCGAAGCGGGTCTCGTACCTGACACCAGCGATCCCTTCGTTCCCAGCCGCACCAACCGCGGCGTACTCCTCCGGCGTAAACCGCGCATGCGATATACGCCACAGTGCGGGGGGTCAGTGTGATCTGTATCGCACCGTGTGGATAACTTAGGTGGTCACGACGTGTTTGCGCAATACGTGCGAACGGCCTTTTTTGGGACGACCGTGCCGTCAGACCCAGAAATTGACGGCGGTGCAGGTCCGGCGCAGGTCGAAGCCTCGCCCCCGGGCCTGGCAACCGAGCGTCTGGAACTGCCAGTTTGCGCCGGGAGTTCGCTCGTTACTCTGTACGCATGACGGAGCGCCCGCCTGACCGACCTCCGCCTGCACCTCCGCCGACGGTCACGGTCATCAAGCTTGCCTGGTGCTGCCTGCTGGCCGCCGTGCTCGTCGCGGCGCTGCTGTTTCCGGTGGTGGGCGGCTTCGGCCTGATCTCCAACCGGGCTTCCGACGTGGTCGCCAACGGTTCGGCGCAGTTGGTGGAGGGCGAGGTGCCGCAGGTGTCGACGATGGTCGACGCCAAGGGCAACGTCATCGCCTGGCTGTACTCGCAGCGCCGGTTCGAGGTGCCCAGCGACAAGATCGCCAACACGATGAAGCTGGCGATCGTCTCGATCGAGGACAAGCGCTTCGCCGAGCACAACGGGGTGGACTGGCAGGGCACGCTGACCGGCCTGTCGGGTTACCTGTCGGGCAACCTCGACACCCGCGGCGGGTCGACCCTCGAGCAGCAGTACGTGAAGAACTACCAATTGCTGGTGGTCGCGCAGACCGACGCCGAACGGCGCGCCGCGATCGAAACCACGCCGGCGCGCAAACTGCGCGAAATCCGGATGGCGCTCACCCTCGACAAGACGTTCACCAAACCCGAGATCCTCACCCGATATCTGAACCTGGTGTCGTTCGGCAACGGCGCGTTCGGCGTGCAGGATGCCGCCCAGACGTACTTCGGCGTCGATGCCTCGGAGTTGAACTGGGAGCAGGCCGCGCTGCTGGCCGGCATGGTCCAGTCCACCAGCACGCTGAACCCCTACACCAACCCCGAGGGCGCCCTGGCACGACGCAACCTCGTGCTGGACACCATGATCGAGAACATCCCCGACGAAGCCGAGGCGCTGCGCGCGGCCAAGGAGAAGCCGCTGGGCATCCTGCCGCAACCCAAGGAACTGCCGCGCGGATGCATCGCCGCCGGAGACCGCGCGTTCTTCTGCGACTACGCGCTGGAGTACCTGGCCCGGGCGGGTATCAGCAAGGAGCAGGTAGCCAGGGGCGGCTACCTGATCCGCACCACGCTCGACCCCGATGTGCAGATTCCGGTGAAGAACGCGATCAACCAGTTCGCCGACGCCGATCTCGACGGGGTGGCCAGCGTGATGAGCGTGATCAAACCGGGCAAGGAGTCCCATCCGGTGCTCGCGATGGCCAGCAACCGGACCTACGGGTTGAACACCGAGGCCGGCGAGACCATGCAGCCGCAGCCGTTCTCCCTGGTCGGCGACGGCGCCGGCTCGGTGTTCAAGATCTTCACCGTGGCCGCCGCGATGGACATGGGCATGGGCATCAACGCCCAACTGGACGCCCCGGCCCGCTTCCAGGCCAAGGGGCTGGGCAGCGGCGGCGCGCGTGGCTGCCCGCCGGCCACCTGGTGTGTGCAGAACTCGGGCAACTACCGCGGCAGCATGAACGTCACCGACGCGCTGGCCACCTCGCCCAACACCGCCTTCGCCAAGCTGATCTCGCAGGTCGGCGTGCAGCGCACCGTCGACATGGCGGTCCGGCTGGGACTGCGGTCCTACGCCCTGCCCGGCACCGCGCGCGACTACGACCCGGAGAGCAACGAAAGCCTCGCGGACTTCGTCAAACGCCAGAATCTCGGCTCGTTCACGCTGGGCCCGATCGAGGTCAACGCACTGGAGCTGTCCAACGTCGCGGCCACGCTGGCCTCGGGTGGCGTGTGGTGCCCGCCCAACCCGATCGCCGAGGTCATCGACCGCGACGGCGAGCCCGTCTCGGTGACCACCGAGACCTGCGAGCAGGCCGTGCCCGAGGGATTGGCCAACACGCTGGCCAACGCGATGAGCAAGGACGACACCGGCGCGGGCACCGCGGCCGGGGCCGCGGGTGCGGCGGGCTGGGGCGACCTGCCGATGTCCGGTAAGACCGGGACGACCGAGGCCAGCCGGTCGGCGAGCTTCGTGGGCTTCACCAACCAGTACGCGGCCGCCAACTACATCTACGACGACTCCACCGCGCCGGGCTCACTGTGCTCGTATCCGCTGCGCCAGTGCGGCAGTGAGGGCAACCTGTTCGGCGGCAACGAGCCGGCCCGGACCTGGTTCACCGCGATGAAGCCGATCGCCACCAACTTCGGCGACGTCACGCTGCCACCCACCGATCCGCGCTACGTCGACGGTGCGCCGGGCTCCAAGGTGCCCAGCGTGTCGGGCCTGAAGGTGGACACGGCACGGCAGCGACTGCGTGACGCCGGGTTCGAGGTGGCCAACGAGACCACCCCGGTGAACAGTTCGGCGCCCTCCGGCGCGGTCGTCGGCACCTCCCCTACGGGCCAGACCGTCCCGGGGTCGATCATCACGATCCAGGTCTCCAACGGCATTCCACCGGCCCCACCACCGCCGCCGGCCGGCTCGCCCATCCCGGGACTGCCCGTGCCCGTCGGCGAGACCGTCGTGCAGATTCCCGGCCTACCGCCGATCACCGTGCCGGTGCTGGGCCCACCGCCGCCACCCGCGCCGCCCCCCGGCGCGCCGCCACCTCCCGCACCGCCGCCGCCCCCGCCGCCGTGATGCCGGTGTGCGGTTGCCCACGGTGACCGCGGTGAGATCGCGGGATCGAGTTGACTGGCAGTAGGCTTTGCTCTATGTCTGCGCGTTCGTCGGTCCTCAAGCACTCCGCGGCCATCGCCGCCGGCTCGCTCGCGGCCGGGGTCGGTTATGCGTCGCTGATCGAACGCAACGCGTTCGTGGTGCGCGAACTGACGATGCCGGTGCTCTCGCCGGGCTCCTCCCCGTTGAAGGTGCTGCACATCAGCGACATCCACATGCGGCCCACGCAGCGCCGTAAGCAGAACTGGCTGCGCGAACTGGCCCGCTGGGAACCCGACCTGGTGGTCAACACCGGCGACAACCTGTCGCATCCGAAGGCCGTGCCCGCGGTGGTGCAGGCGCTCGGCGACCTGCTGGCGCTGCCCGGTGTCTTCGTGTTCGGCAGCAACGACTACTTCGCTCCGCGGCCCAAGAACCCGCTGAACTACCTGACCAAGCCCGGACACCGGATCCACGGTGAACCGCTGCCCTGGCAGGACCTGCGGGCGGCCTTCACCGAACGTGGCTGGCTGGACATGACCCACACCCGCCGCGAACTCGAGGTCGGCGGGCTGCGCCTGGCCGTGGCCGGTGTGGACGACCCACACCTGTCGCGGAACCGCTACGACACCATCTCCGGACCGCCCACCGCCGCAGCCGATCTGAGCCTGGGTCTGACGCACTCGCCGGAGCCGCGCGTCCTCGACCGGTTCGCCGCCGACGGCTATCAGCTGGTGATGGCCGGCCATACCCACGGGGGCCAGCTGTGCCTGCCCTTCTACGGCGCGCTGGTCACCAACTGCGAAATCGACCGCTCCCGGGTCAAGGGCCCGTCGCGGTGGGGCGCGCGGATGCAGTTGCACGTCTCGGCCGGCATCGGCACCTCGCCGTATGCGCCGGTGCGATTCTGCTGCCGCCCCGAGGCCACGTTGCTGACGCTGGTGGCGGCGCCGATCGGCGGCCACGACGCCGGCATCCGGGAGGGCCAGTCCCACCCGAGCGTCTCCGTGCGGTGACCGAGAAGGCCTCCACCGTCACGCGTAGCCAGCCACGCTCGTGGGTGGACAACGCGGTCCGGCTGATCGAGGCCGACGCCCGCCGCAGCGCTGACACTCACCTGCTGCGCTACCCGCTGCCCGGCGGCTGGTCGCACGGGGTCGACGTGCAGCTGTACCTCAAGGACGAGACCACCCACATCACCGGCAGCCTCAAGCACCGGCTGGCGCGGTCGCTGTTCCTCTACGGGCTGTGCAACGGCCGGATCGAGGAAAACACCACCGTCATCGAGGCGTCGTCCGGGTCGACGGCGGTGTCCGAGGCGTACTTCGCGGCGATGCTGGGGTTGCCGTTCATCGCGGTGATGCCGTCGTCGACAAGTCCATCGAAGATCGCACTGATCGAATCCCAAGGCGGCCGTTGTCATTTCGTGGACGAATCCGCCGAGGTGTACGCGGAGGCCGAGCGGCTGGCCGCCGAGACGGGCGGTCATTATCTCGACCAGTTCACCAACGCCGAGTGCGCCACCGACTGGCGCGGTAACAACAACATCGCCGAGTCGATCTTCGAGCAGATGCGCGACGAGACCCACCCCGTGCCCGAGTGGATCGTGGTCGGTGCGGGCACCGGCGGCACCAGCGCCACCATCGGCCGGTTCATCCGCTACCGCCGGCACGCGACCCGGTTGTGTGTCGTGGACCCGGAGAACTCGGCGTTCTTTCCGGCCTACGCGCAGCGCCGCAGCGACATCGTCACCGACGTGTCGTCGCGCATCGAGGGCATCGGGCGTCCGCGGGTGGAGCCGTCGTTTCTGCCCGACGTCGTCGACCGGATGGTGATGGTGCCCGACAGCGCGTCGGTGGCGGCCGCCTGGCATGCCAGCGAGGTGCTGGGACGCCGGGTCGGACCGTCCACCGGAACGAATCTGTGGGGCGCGTTCGGCCTACTGGCCGAGATGATCGCGCAGCGTCGCAGCGGGTCGGTGGTGACCCTGATCGCCGACAGCGGCGACCGCTACACCGACACCTACTTCTGCGACGAGTGGCTGACCAGCCAGGAACTCGACCCCTCGGAATTCACCGGCACCCTGGCCGAGTTCGAGCGGTCGGGGCGCTGGCCCTGATCGTCGTGCTCACCGGTCAGCGGCCCGTCAGAGGTCAGGAACAGCCAGAGCACAGCCAAGGCGAAGAAGCCGAGGTAGATGGACGCTCCGAGCCCAGTCATTTTGATGCCTCACTGTTGCGGTTACTGCCGTCAGTGTGCATAACGCCACCGACACCTCAGACCATCCCGCGCCGTGTCACGGCGTTTGGCTTCGCCACCCGCCGGTGCGATACGCTGTCGTGGCTTCATGCGGGGTGTGGCGCAGCTTGGTAGCGCGCTTCGTTCGGGACGAAGAGGTCGTGGGTTCGAATCCCGCCACCCCGACTGCGAAAACAAGGCCCTGACTAGCAGATACGCGGTCAGGGCCTTGTCACGTCAGGAGTCCGAAACGGCATCCGTCCGCAGTGCGTCCGCAGCAGATTCGCGCAGCTTCCGCACGGCAGCGTCGAGGGCGTCCGCAACCGCTTCGAGATCGTCAGGAAACAGATCGGCGTACGTGTCCAGCGTGAGCGCCGCGGACTTGTGCCCGAGCATCGTCTGCACCGCCTTCACATTGGCCCCGGCGCTGATTCCGAGCGAGGCCGCGGTGTGCCGTAGGTCGTTGAGTGTTGGTCGCGGCCATTCCGTTGTGGGATTCCCGTCGTCGTCGAGTGCGCGCAGCTTGTTCACGGCAACGTCGAACACTCGGGTTCGGAATGTGTTGATTCTGAGCACCCCGCCGCCCGGTGCGGTGAACACCAGATCGTCTCGCCGCTTCCCCTCCATCCGCTGAGCAAGATCGTCGGCCAGGAACCGCGGGAACGGCACCGATCGGCGCTCGTGGGTTTTCGGCGTCCCCCACACCAACTTGCCCTCTACCTCGCTCACCGACCGGCGCACGTTCAACCGCCGCCGCAGCATGTCGAAGTCTGCGACGGTTAGGGCCGCCATTTCCCCGTATCGCAAACCGGTGTAGGCAAGGAACCGGACCACGAGCCCGTCGCGCGCCATTGCCGAGACGAGCTCGTCGACCTGCTGGTGGGTCAGGTAGGCCCGTTGGTTGTGCTGGCGTGGTGGTGCTTTCACACCGTCGCACGGGTTTCGCGGTATGCGCCGGTCCTCCACCGCGAGGCCCAGGACCATGCGGAGCACACCGAGCGCAGTCTCGATCGTTGGAGCGGCGGCACCGTCGGACGCCAGGTCGGCCACCCATGCCCTCACGGCGGATGTCTGAACTTCGCCGACCGGAACCGATTCCCAGGCATCGCGTACGTGGGTCGACCAGGCCGACCGGCGGGCCGCGACCGTCGTCGCCTTCAAGTGGCCGAAGGTGCCGAGCCATTGCTTGTGCATCGCGCCGACCGTCGCCGCGCCCGCGCCGGGCGCTACATAAGTGCCGGTGACGATGGTTGACGTGACGTTGTCCAGCCACTTCTGAGCGTCGACCTTGCGGGCGAAACCCTTGCAGACCTCGCGGCCGTCGCTGTCGACATACCTTGCGCGCCAACGCTTGCCCTTGCCGTGGGTGGCGCTGGGTACCGTCTGTGCGTTGCCTTCGGCATCTCGAACGGTTTTTGTCCAGCGGTCCTCGACGCCGGCCCGGCGGTTACGCCTCTGAGGCATCGTCATCAGCTCCAACATCTGCGGGGCGTTCCCGCTCCCACGTGACCGCCGAAAAGCGTTTCAGGACTTCGCCATACGTAGAGGCATTAAGTTCCTCTGGAAGCTCAGCCAAATCGGGGTGTACCCGTAGTTCCTCAAGTATCTGGTTGTTGAGATTCTTCCCCCAGTTCTCCCGAAGCCACGTCTCGGCTGAATTGCGGACATGACCCGTCGCCTCGCTGTCGCCACTCTCCAACGCGACCAGCTCGGCGAGGTCGACCAATACCGGAACTAGACGACGCGCAAAATCGCCCAGCTCGGCCGACATCTGGTTAAGAACTGCGAACCGTTCGAGGTAACGAGCATTGGCCGCCGCGCGTCCCGCCCCGTCCGACAACTGCGCAATGCCGATCCACAACGCGCGACATATCCGCACCGCTTCTGAATACTTGAGCGGCCGAGTGCCCTTCTCGATCTTCTGAATCGTCTGCTGATGTACGTGCTCGCCGCCCTCGCTCATCTCCGCAGCTAGCTCGGACTGAGACATACCTTTCGCTCTCCGGTACTTCTGCACGTTTGAGCCCACGAGCTTGTCGAACTCGACCTCATCCTCCATACCGCCAACGCTACAACGCTGCGTTGTGTCTCGACAACACGTTCATGTTGTACTCTTTTTTGTTGTAACCAATCAACAACGGGAGGTTGTTGCGCCATGTGCGAGTACCTAGACACCAGGGCTGTTTCCGAACAGACAGGCATTCCAGCCGCGACCCTGCGCTATTGGAGACACGCCGACACCGGCCCGGCCAGCTTCACGCTTGGCCGCCGCGTCGTGTACCGCCGGGATGAAGTCGAACGCTGGATCACTGCCCAGGAGCAGGCCACCGGACGAGGCGGTGCCGCTCACCAGCAGGCCAGTTAGAGAACGCGGAAGCGCCGGGACCAGCATCCCGGCGCTTCGCATATCAACCCCGCCCCGCCTGTTGAACGAGAACAGGAGAAACCAGAATGCCCAGCCTAGCGCCCGCCCCCGACGGCGGCGCTTTCGAACACGCCGCGCTGCTCATCGCCGAGGCCACTTCGATCAAAATGCTCAACGCCCACGTGGTCGACGCCACCGACATAGGCACTTGGGCAGTCCTGTGGGCGCTGCGCGGCGTCCCGGTGATGCCGGTCAAGCCCGACAAGAGTCCCGTACTGCGGCATGGATTCCTCGACGCCACCACAGACCTAGCCACGGTGGTCTCGTGGTGGTCGGGACGGTTCCGCGGTTTGAACATCGGCGGCCGCGTACCCGAGAACGTAGTCGTCGTCGACATTGACCCGCGTCACGGCGGCGACAAGGCCCTCGCCGAGCTTGAGCGCCGTCACGGCCCGTTGCCGGAGGTGTTCGGCTCGGTCAGTGGACGCGGCGACGGCGGCCGCCACTACTGGTTCGCCAAGCCGCCCGGCGTGAAGCTGTCGAGCAAGCTGCTCGCCGGCATCGACGTAAAGACCCACGAGACCGGCTATGTCGTGCTGCCACCGTCGATTCACCCCGTCAGCGGCAAGCCGTACACGATCGTCAAGGGCCGCATCCGCCCGATGCCCGGCTGGCTCACGCGAGCACTGACACCTCAGCCACCGCAGCCGGTCCCGTCGTCGAGGACCAGGACCACGAGGCCGCGCGGATTCTTTAACACTGGCTCGTCGATCGTCGAGAAGTTCAACGCGAACACCACATGGCCTGAGGTTCTCGAACCGCACGGTTGGCGGCTCGTCGGCGGCGACGGTGACAGCGACAACTCGCGTTGGCTACATCCGACCGCGACCAGCGCCACATCGGCGTCCGTCCGAGGCGGCCGGCTCTACGTCTACTCGCCGAATACCCCGTTCGATGTGACCGAAACGGGAGACCGACACGGGCACAGCAAGTTTCACGCTTATGCAATTCTCAACCATCACGGCGACATGAGCACCGCAGCCCGCCAACTCGCCGGAAAGGCAAGCACCACACCATGACGATTCCGCAGTTCAACGAAATCTCGCCAGCGCCGGCCCTCGACGAGGCCGAGCACCACGGCGTCAACGGGCACCAGCCCGGCACCGACGACGGCCCGATTCCGTTGGCGCGCGTGGTCGAGCTGCCACCGTTCCCGATCGACTCGATGCCCGCGCCGATCGCCGACATGGTGCGCGCTGTCGCCGAGGCAACCCAAACCGATCCCGCGATGGCCGGCACGAGCGCACTGTCGGCGCTGTCAGCGTGCACCGGCGGCCACGCCGAGATCGAGGTGCGGCCCGGCTGGCGCGAACCGCTGAACCTGTACACCGCGACGATCGCCGGGCCCGGCGAACGCAAGTCATCCGTTCAACTTTCGATGCTGCGGCCAATCCTCAACGTCGAGGCCGCGTTGGCCGAGGCCGGGGCCGGCGCGCTGCTCGAAGCTGACACCCGCAAGCAAATCGCCGTGAAGGACGCCGAGCGGGCCCGCGCGCAGGCGTCGATCGCCGACGACAAAGACAAGGCGATCGCCGACGCGATCAGCGCCGCGCAGTTGGCCGAATCCATCACCGTCCCACCGATTCCCCGGCTCGTCGCCGACGACGTGACACCCGAGGCCGCCGGTTCGCTGCTCGCCGACCACGGCGGCCGCCTTGCGATCGTCAGCGCCGAGGGCGGCATCTTCGACATGATCGCCGGGCGGTACAGCAAGACGATCAACATGGACTTGTGGCTCAAGGGTCACGCCGGCGACCCGATGAAGGTGGACCGTAAAGGCCGCCCGCCCGAGTACGTTCCGCGGCCGGCGTTGACGCTTGGCCTGATGATTCAGCCGCAAGTGTTGACGGCGATCGCCAGCAACGCGGAGTTTCGCGGCCGGGGCCTACTCGCCCGGTTCCTGTACTCCGCGCCGGTGTCGATGGTCGGACACCGCCAGATCGCGCCGCCACCCGTCAGCGACGACACGAAGAACGCCTACGGCAACGTCGTCGAGGCACTGGCGCGCGGGCTGGTCGGCTGGTCCGGTGACCCCGCAGTGCTCACCCTCACCGACAAGGCTCAAGTGGCCGTGCAGGCGATCGAGACCGCCGTGGAGCCCACCCTCGCCGGTAACGGGGAACTCGCCGCCCTGGCCGATTGGGGAGCCAAATACGTGGGCGCTGTCGCCCGCATCGCCGGGATTCTGCACCTGGCCGAGCACGGCCCCGAGCATGGCTACCGCAAGGCCGTCACGGCCGAGACCGTGTTGGCGGCCGCCCGCATCGGCGACTACTTCAAGGCGAGCGCGATCAACACGTTCGCCGAAATGGGCGCCGATCCGGTGACCCGCGACGCCCGCTATCTACTCGACCGCGTGCAGGCGATCGGGGCGGCCGAGGTGTCGTTGCGTGACATGCAGCGCGCCGCGCAGCGCCTCAAGACGAAGCAGGACGTTCTAGCGGCCGTCGACCGGCTCGTCGAGCACGGCTACCTCATCCCGCTGGATCAGGAGCAGGACCGGGCCGCCGGTGGTCGGCCACCGTCACCTCGTTACCGCGTCATCGACACGACCGCATGACGCCATGACAGAACTGACAGAACTGACAGAACTCAATGCCGTCCTCGAGGTTCTGTCAGTTCTGTCAGTTCTGTCAGCCACTCAACCGAAGGAACACCCCACGCATGACTGACACTCAGTTCTCCTCCTCGCTCGGCGTCGTCGAGGACCGGGACCACGACGCCCCGCCGCCGTTGTCCCGCGCCGCGCACCTCGCCCGCGTCGGCATCGCAGGACTGCTCGACCCCCGCAGCCGCATCGAACGCCTACAGGAACGCCGAGACCGCGACCGCGCCCACTGGATCGGCGTCCCGACCTTCACGAGGCCACCGACACCGCAAGAGCAGGCGATGCTTTCGTCTGTGGCCGGCGCTGCCGCCAGTGGTGTCAGGACGAGGGTCGACGTACGTGGCGGCTTATATCGGCGCTCGTGGCCGACGCTGGTGCACCCAATGAGGGCATCGTGATGAACACGGAGACCGAGAACAGCGACGGATGGGCCGACATTCCCGGCTGGGAGGGCCTGTATCAGGTCGACGGCCGGGGCCGTGTCCGGTCAGTGCGCCGGTACGCCAACGGCTGGCGCGGCGGCCGCATCCTGCGCCCCGTCACCCACACTGAGCGCGGCCGCCGCCGCACCCCGCGCCGCCAAGTCACCCTCGCCGATGGAGAACGCCGCGCAACCTTCTACATCGACAGCAGGACAATCAGCCCGGCCCGCGCGACGCCCGAGCAGCAAGCCGCCGAGGCAGCATCGTGACCGCCGTCGAGCTGAACCGTGACGAGGTACGCGCCGCGCTGCACGCCGTCGACGCCTACCGGCGTGGACACGCAGCCGCCGGCCGCCCCGTCCCGGCCTTGATCCTCGCGCTGCTACGCCGCCTCGAAACCATCCACCACACAACAGGTGTCGAGGAATCTACATGCCAGTCGCGCGTAGACCTTTCGGGAGAATCAGAAGCATGGATCGGAAGCGGACAGGCCGCAGAGCTTCTCGGGATCAGCCCGCGCGCTGTGTGGCGTCGCCGACGCAGCCTCGACGGCCGTCAGATCAACGGACGCTGGTGGTTCCCGGTTCGCACGATTCGAGACATGAAACCCCACAAGGAGATTGATGCATGACACAGCTCGACCCGGCCGCTGAGCAGGCGATCGCGGACATGTCCGAACAAGACGTGGACGTGCTGCTCGCCCGACTCAGGCCGCCGCCAGAGTCCACGGACCCGAAGGAACGCGCCGCCAGGGCATTGCGGCGCGCCCGAGGTGCTGACCGAAAGGGCAAGGCCACCAAGGAATCCGCTGCGGCCGCGCTCAGGCAGTACGGCAACGGCTCACGCCAGAACTGAACGGAGACAACACTAATGGCATGGAACCGCCTCGACGGTGCACCATTCCGCGCCCGCAAGCTACTCGCCGACCTCGACGGGTTCGACGTGCAGCTCGACGCCCAGGTGCTTGACGCCGTCAACAACCTCGACCGCATCGAGGCCGAGAAACCGCCCGAGCCACACCCGCAGGCACTGCGCGACGCGATCGTGGCCGGCGCAACGCGCGAGCAGCTCGATGCCCTGGTCCTCGACGACCTCGGCTCCCACCGCATCCGCACCGCGTTCGAGCAAGCCCGGCTCGCCGCCGCCGTGCAGGTGCTGCGGGCGATCCTCGACGACCGCGACAACATTCACGCCCAACTCGCCGGGCACGCCCACGACTGCATCGACCGCCTCGAACAGATCAACGCGCTCGACGGCGCACCGCTCGACACCCTCATCAGGGAGGGCCGCACCGACGACGCCCGGCTCCTGGCCGACGCCAGCATCACCGGGCAGACACTCTCAGAGCTGTACCAGATCAGGGACTTGGCGCTGACACCAGAAGGTGTCGACGTTCGCCCGTACGGCCTCGACGTGTCCCGGTGGCGCAACCCGCAGGCAGTCGCCCATGGTCACGGCACCACACCCACCGAGGTGCTGTTGGACGGCCTCAAGCGCGGCGGCCGGCTGTGGTTCCCCAACATCGACGAGCAGCTCGAAGCCCTGGCCCCGCTCGTCGCCGAGCACGAGCGCAAGGCCCAGCAGAAACGTGAACGCGAGCACGGCATGGGGTTCGTTGCGGTCTAACCCAATGAGCAGCGGCAGGCCGGCAGGACCGGCCGGTTTTAACTCCTTTCTCCCGATCGGGGAGCCTGCCTGTCGCGCCGCCCGCCGGGCTCGACCTCACTCTCCGGTGATCGAGCCCGGCGGCGCAGGCACCACCTTCTGCAGTGGGAGAACCAGAACTTCTGCAGTTGAAGTACACCTCACCGACAGGACAGCAGCGCAGTGACGAAAGCCCGATACGACCGGCACGGCCGACGCCAATACCAACACGCCGACAGGCAGATCAGGAACATACTCAAGCGCCGCGCCGAGGACTGCTTCTGCGGTCAGCCCATCGACTACACGTTGCCCGCCGGTCACCCCGACAGTTTCGAGGTCGACCACGTGTTGCCAATCAGTCACGGCGGCCGCAAGACGTTAGAGAATGCGCGTAGTAGCCATAGGCGCTGCAACCGCGCCCGATCCAACAACATCGACCAAGACGCCATTGATGCCGGCGCTAACCCATTCAACGCCCGCCAGCCGTCGACGAGGACCAGGACCACGACGACACCAGTCCAGCCCCGCCGACCATCAGCCAACACCGATCCGTTCAAGCTGCCCGAAGGCTGCACACTCGGCCCCTGCAAACGCTGCAACGGCACACACTTCCCGCCCGGCAGCCGCGCCGCGTTCATCACCCGCCGCAAATGGACCCCATGACCAGCCCAAACACCCTGGGGAGGGGACTCGACCCCCGCCGCATCGCCCTCGACGGCATTGCGACACGTCTTTCCCTTGAGAGCTGAAACGACGGAAACCAAGGAGGTTCCTGGTGGCTGATAAGCCCCGTATGCCCGGCGGGCTCGGTTCTGGTGGCCGCAAGCTGTGGCGCGAGATAGTCGACCAGTTCGGCTTTGATCCGGCCGAGGTTCAGGTGCTGGTCGAGTTGTGCCGCCAGATTGACCTCGTCGACGCCCTGGCCGCCGCGGTCAAGGCTGATGGTGTGATGATCCCGAGCTCATCCGGTGGCACGAAACTCAATCCCGCCGTGGCTGAGCTGAGGCAAGGCCGCCTCGCGGTCGCCCGCCTGGCCGCTGCGCTGCGGCTGCCCAGCGAGGACACAGGGCGGCCGGATCAGCGCCGTGCGGGTGTTCGTGGCGTGTATGCGGTGAACTCGTGAGCTGGCGCAAGGCCCCGCCGCCGGCCCCGAGTAAGCCGGTCGCCGACATGCCCGAGCACCTGCAAATCTTCGATCTCGGCATGTGGCTTGAGCCCGGTGAGGACGCCCACGACGACGCGCCGGCCGCGTATCAACGGCACCTTGCTGCGCGGCGTGTCTGGTTCGAGCAGTACGAACTGCCGCCGATCGAGGAAGCGTTCAACACACCCGATGAGCCGTTCGATGCCGTCGGCGACGTGCCGACCGCGAGCACGGCGAGAGGTACCCCCGTAAGGCCCTAGAGTTCTGATGACAACGGTGTTAAGTATTATTTGTGAATTCGAAGACCTGGATCGGCTGGGCCGCAGTTGCCATCGGCGTCTGCGCCGTGGTGTCGGCGCTCGCGTTCAGTTCGACTCAGGTCGGGGAGGGATTCGCCTTCGGCTTCGGCGCATTCATCGCCTTCTTCGGGGCGCTGTCCGTCCTCGCTCACAATCGGACCCCCGATCATTGGGGCTTGGTCGTCGTCGGCCTGGCGATGTTCACTGTTCCGTTCGTGGGCAACGCCTACAACTACGACCGGGGGGCCTCCTGGACGTGCTGGGTGGCTGGCGGCCTCGCGATAATTCTCGGTGGCTTCGCCTGGTTGCATGACCGGATGCCGACCGAGTACGGCATCACCGAGTTGGGAGACAGCCAACGGCTGCGACACCCTTGGAGTTACTGGATTGGGCGGCTGGCGCTGATCATCGGTCTCGCCAGCGTAGTTCTGGGTATCGCGTTCCACTCGACGGCAGCAGGAACCGCAGTCACCATCGGTCTGGGTGGGATGATCGCCGTGGTCGCCGTTTGGTCGTTGCTCGCCTCGGAGCCCACCCACAACTTCCTGACACTCGCCATCACGGGATTCGCACTGTTCTTGTCGCCCTGGGTGGCTGGGTTCACCGGGGACAACCTCGCATGGACGGCCTGGGTGGCTGGTGCCCTCGCCACCGCGCTTGGCGTGGTGGGCTACCTGCAAGATGAGCGCCTAGACTTCGCAACCGCCGTCCGCGACGATTCGGCTGAGCGGTACCGCAGACGATACCGCTGACGCTGCTCTGGAAAACGTCCTACTTCTCTGCATCTAAGAAGTTGTCGGCGGCGTTGGTGCCGGTCGCTACGCTTTTGCAGCATGCCGCGGCCTAAGCAGGTCTACAAGATCACGTACCCGAACGGGAAGATCTATGTCGGCATGGACCTCACCGGATCGATTACCTACTTCGGGAGCCCAAGCGCCAAGGAGCGCATCGCCGCCGACCTCGCTGAGCATCGCCTCGACCTGACCGCGCGCAAGGAAATCCTCTGGGAGTCGGACACGGCCACCGACGCCGAGGTGCGCGCGATGGAGGTCAAGCTGATCTTGGAGCACCGGGCGAACGATCCCTCGGTCGGCTACAACTTGACGCCCAGATTTGTGCCGTCCGCAGTTCGTCCGCAGTAGCGTCTACAACCATCAGCACCACCAACGGCCCCAACACCGTTGACCTGCATATTTCAACAACGCCAACAACGTCGGTATCTGTAAACGCCCAGGACGTAGAGTTCGGGACGAAGAGGTCGTGGGTTCGAATCCCGCCACCCCGACAGTGAAAAAGAAATCAGCCGGCGTTTCAGCCGGCTGATTCTTCCCCCTAAAACTTTTAGACGAGCACCTCGGCGCTGGGTTCGGGCCGAGACCGGGTCCTCGCGTAGACGGCGGCCGACGTCAGCTCCATCATCCCGAGCAGCAGCACCGGCCACAGCGCGGCGGCGAAGAAGCTCAGCCCGAAAGGATGCGCGGTGGGCGCACGACGGTCGGCCAGATGCCTGCCCACCGCACACAGCCCGATCGTGACGATGAACCACCCGCCCAGATAGATCACTACCAGTTCGTACACCATGTAAACCCCCCTCGACCTACCGCGCTGTAAGCCGACTTGCCCATGAAGCGTAAATCTAAACCACCGCCGCCGAACGCAGGCGGATATGGAGAATATAATTTTCGGTGTCGTAAGTTTCAAGGCCTACCCGGCACAGCCTGGCGGTTTGACCCGCATCCCGGCGGGGAACTATCTGCCCGTGACACTGTCTTCTTCACTGCCGTCCCCCGCTTCGTCGCCTTGGGTGGATCCCGCGCTGCCCCGCCCCGTCGGCCCGCTGAGCGTGACGGTCCTGGACACCCTGCAGCGCGGCCGCCCCGCCATGCACGTGCGGCGCATCGACGTCTCGCTGTGTGAGGCCGATCCGTACGGCCTCGACCTGCAGCTCGCCCTCTACGTCTGCTACGAACTGCACTACCGTGGCTTCGCCGGGGTCAGCCCCCGCTGGGAGTGGAACCCGTCGCTGCTGCACCTTCGCGGCCGCCTCGAAGAGGTCTTTCTCGACGCAGTCCGTCGCGACGTCGCCTACATCGGTCCGAACGACACCGCCGCCGCCGAGATGGCCGCGATCTCGGTCGAACCCGTCGACGGCGAAGGCCCGTCGTACTACCTGCGCGACAAGGGCGACTGGGAGCAGATGCGCGAGTACTTCGTGCAGCGCTCGCTCTATCACCTCAAGGAGGGCGATCCGCACGCCTGGGCGATCCCCCGGCTGACCGGGCACGCCAAGGCGGCGTTCGTCGCCGTGGAGTTCGACGAATTCGGCGGTGGCCGGGGCGAACACGTTCACCAGCAGCTGTTCGCCGATCTGATGCAGGCCGCCGGCTTGGACGCCACCTATCTGCGTTACCTCGACGACGTGCCCGCCGAAGCGTTGGCCTCGGTCAACCTGATGTCGCTGTTCGGACTGCACCGGGAACTGCGCGGCGCCACGATCGGGCACTTCGCCTCGACCGAGATCACGTCCTCGCCGGGATCGCGCCGCCTCGTCGAGGCGCTCGAGCGGATGGGCGCGCCCGAACCGTGCGCGGCGTTCTACCGCGAGCACGTCGAGGCCGACGCGGTGCACGAACAGGTGGTGCGCGTCGACGTCGTCGGTGATCTGCTCACGCGGGAACCGCACCTGGACCCAGACGTGGTGTTCGGGATCAGGGCGCGCGACGTCGTCGAGAACCGCCTCGCCGACCACCTGATGAAGTGCTGGACAGAAGGTGTCTCGTCGCTACGCAGGCCGCTTGACTGACGGCTCGCCGCGCCGCTTGCAACGGTGGCTGGTGTCGCACAACGGATAGTTCTTGGAGCGCCGGCACGCGCAGATCGCGACCATGAACCGGTCGGATTCCACCACGCTGCCGTCGGGCATCTCGATGCGGACAGGGCCCTGCACCATCACCGGACCGGACGGAACCACCCGGACCACCCGCGCGTCGTTGTCGTTCATGGCTTGTCCGCCCGGATCACCAGCAGTTCCTCCTCGCGGCGGCCCGGTTCCAGACGTCCGGTCTCCTCCAGCCACTCCGCGCGCGCCGACATCACCGGTCCGAACGGGATCCATTGGTAGGCAACGACTTCAGCGTCCAGACCGGCGCTGGCCAACGCGGCCAGGGTCTGTCGCGGGACGGCGAACTCCGACTGCACGAGCAACAGGGTGCCGCCGGGCGCCAGCAGATCCGACACCGCCTCGCACAGCGGGTCCAGCACCATCCGCCCGTCGTAACCGGCGTCCCAAGCACGCGCCGGGCCGATCGTCGACGGCAGCGGCGAGGCTCCCCCGTTGGGGGCGGTGGGATCGTGTGGCACATAGGGCGGATTGCACAACACCAGGTCGTAGGGGCCGAACTCCACCGCGCGCGCCCACGAGCCCAGATGCACCGTCGCGTCGAACCCGCCGGCGACGGCGTTGCGGCGCGCACACCGCACCGCCCGCGGGCAGATGTCGAACGCGGTGACCTCGGCGGCGTCCTGCGCGCAGGCGGCCATCGCCACCACACCGCTGCCGGTGCACAGATCGGCGACCCGGCGCCCATGCGCCAGGCCGGTTTTCTCCAGCACCTCGATGAGGAACTGCGAGTCTTCCTGTGGGGTATAGACGCCCTGTTCGGAGATGACGGGATTCGGGTCGGCGGTATATGCGCTTGTCACGTCGGCCTTTCGACAGGTTTGGCTGCGCCGTCGCAGCACTGCCGTGAATTAATGCCCCCAATTCGGCGCCCCGAAACCGCCTGTTGTCGTTTTGCGATGCAGTCCGGTGGGCATTCCGTGGGCGTGCACGTCTCCGACATCTCCGACATCGCGGCTCTGCCCGTCCGTTTCGGCGCCGCCGTTCGGCATCGTCGCCTGTTCCATCCCGCGGGTGTGCTCGCGGAGGGTGTCCTCGACCGGGTGGCGCCCCCCGACGAGGGTTTGCCGATGACCTCCTGCGATGTCATCGCGCGGGTCTCCAAGGGCGTGGGCCTACCGGGCGCGGTCCCCGATGTGGCGGGTCTGGCGTGGCGCATTCCGCCGCCACAGGATCTGAGCTCGTGTGGGCCGTGGGATGTCCTGTTGGCGTCGACGATCGCCGACAACCGCTTCCTGCTGGCGCCGGTGGCCTCGTGGTCCGATCTGAGCCTGTCCAGCCTCATGCCGTTGCGCTATCGCGGCACCTCATGGTGGGTGCGCGCCCGGCTGGTATCGGAGGTCGACGCCGCCGGGTTGTCCGTCGAGGGCATCGCCGAACAGATCGCATCCCGAGGCGTCGTCTTCGACGTCGAGCAGGCCGCGGGCTCCGGGGAGTTTCTGCCGCTGGCGCGACTGACGCTGCGCTTCGTCGACCCCAGCCGTCAGGACATCGCGTTCGATCCGGTGTTGCACAGCCACGACGACGTCGAGTTGGCGCCGCGGTGGCTGCGCGAGTTTCGGCGGGCCGCCTATTTGCGCAGCCGCCAGGGCCGCGCCGGCGACGAGGCCGACTAGGCCGTCGGCTCCTCGGTGGGCTCGGCGACGTCGGGGGCGTTCTCCCTGGTCGCCATCCCGCCGTCGCGGCCCTGATCGGTCGGGCCGGGGCGCGGCTTGTCGGCGTCGGACTCACCTTCGTTGTCGTAGATCGCTTTTCCTCGTGGCATCCCAACGATCTACCCGCGGGCGCACCGTTTCAACCGGCCGGCCCGGGGTATGCGCAGCGGACTGCCGAAAAGAAGACGACGACTGAAAGGGCACGGGCGATGGACGCGTTGACGTTTCTGCGTGAGGACCACAAGAGCGTGCTGGGCATGCTCGAAGTGCTCGACGGCGCTCCCACCGGACGTGGCGCCCACAGCAGCGGCCTGGCCACCATGGTGACAAACCTGGTGATCGCCGAGTCCCAGCACGAGGCGATCGAGGAGCAGTTCTTCTGGCCCGCGGTACGAGACGCCCTCGAAGACGGCGACGCGCTGGCCGACGAGGCGATCGCCCAGGAACAGGCCAGCAAGGAACTGCTGCAACGGCTCGAGGACGGCTCACCCGGCGAACCGGACTATCACGACGCGCTCGCAGAGTTCGTCAAGGTGAGCCGCGAGCACATCCATTACGAGCAGAATGTCGTCTGGCCCAAATTCGAGGCCGCGATCAGCCGGGAGGATTCCGAGAAGCTCGGCGACAAGCTCGAGGCGGCCAAGAAGGTGGCCCCGACGCGCCCGCACCCGGACACCCCGTCGCACTCCCTGGTGCAGAAGACGATGGGGGCCGGTGCCGCACTGCTCGACCACGTCCGCGACGTGATCAGCGGCCGCGAGGCCGACAACCCGCCCGACCCCCAGATGACATAGCCACCCCGAAGGGCCGACGTCCGGAGAAGGCGCCGGCCTCCGGGTTTCGGATCACGTTGTGGCGGTGTGCTGCTCGTGGGTGAACGGCTTTTCGCCCTTAACGGCCGGCTGGCCGTCCGGGGACCGCTGGGCGCCCTTGTTCTCCCGCTTCTTGGTGCCGAGCCACTGCTGTTCGGGCTTCTCGACGTAATCCCACTTCATGCCTTCGGGCCACGGGCCCTGACCCTCGTTCCACGGTCCGCGTACCGATCCCGCGCCGTTGGACATGTTGAACGCCACGTTCTGGAAGCGGTCGTCGCCGGGCAACTGCCCGGGCGGGAAGTTCACCGGCAACTCGTTGAGTGCGGCGGTGAACTGCTGGAAGTGCGCGACCTCCCGGGTCATCAGGAACGTCAGCGTGTCCTGCACACCGGGATCGTCGGTGAACTGCTTGAGGTACTCGTAGACGATCTTCGCCCGTGATTCGGCGGCCAGGTTGCTGCGCAGATCCACGGTGGGGTCGCCGTTGGCGTTGACGAAGGTGCCCTGCCACGGTGTTCCCGCGGAGTCCTTCACGTCGGGCCCGCCCCCGCTGAGCGCGAAGAACAGCGGATTGACCGCGACGCTGTGGATGATGTCCTCACGCCCGTCGCGGCTGGCGATGGCGGGCATCCAGTCGCAGCGTTCGTTGGCCATCTTGAGATCGTCGTTGAGGCCGTCGAGCAACATCGTGATCATCGACCCGACCATTTCGAGGTGGCTGAACTCCTCGGTCGCGATGTCCATGAACAGGTCGTACATCTTCGGATTCTTCTGGCGCAGCACGAAAGCCTGCGTGAAGTACTGCATGGCGGCCTTGAGTTCGCCGTTGGCGCCGCCGAACTGCTCCTGCAGCAGCGTGGCGAACCGGGGGTCTGGCTTCTCGACGCGTACCTCGAATTGAAGGTCCTTGTTGTGAATGAACACTATTGCCTCCCAGGGCTGATTGTGTGGGTGGTCAGGGCGGCATACCCGGGGCCGTACCCGCCAAACGCACCGATCAACACTGATCAGGCTGATACCGACCGCAACTTCTCCAGCAGCGGACCCGCCGCCTCGTTGAGGAACAGCTCCTGGTTCTCGTCACCGATCTGCACCATCGCGATATCGGTGAACCCGGCCTCCCAGTACTTGCCGACCGCATCCACGATGGCGTCCAAATCCGGCCCGCACGCGATGGTTTCGGCCACATCCTCTGGTCGCACGTATTGGGTGGCGCCGTCGAATCCAGCGGTGGTCGGCAGATCCGAGTTGACCGCCCAGCCACCCGCGAACCAACGGAACTGATCGTGGGCGCGCCGTACCGCCGCATCGCGGTCGGGATCCCAGCAGATCGGGATCTGTCCGACCACCCGCACCTCGCCCGGCAGTCCGGTGGCGCGCCTGGCCTGATGCCACGCGTCGACGAGGTCGCTGTTCGGCTCCACGGCGATCAGGTGATCGGCCAGCGGCGCGAACATCTCGACGGACCGCTCGCCGGAGACCGCCGCCGCGATGGCCACCGGGATGTCGGGCAGGTCCCACAGTCGCGCGGAGTCCACCTCGAAGTGCTCACCTTTCCAGTCGACGATCTCACCGGTGAACAACTCGCGGATGATCTGGATCGCCTCACGCAGCATCTCCTGGCGTCGTGCCACGGTCGGCCAGCGCTTGCCGACCACGTGCTCGTTGAGGTTTTCGCCGCTGCCCAGGCCCAGCGTGAACCGGCCGTCGGCGAGGATCTGCATGGTGGCGGCCTTCTGCGCGACGACTGCGGGGTGGTAGCGCATGGTCGGGCAGGTGACGTAGGTGAACAACTCCACCCGTTCGGTGGCGTGGGCGACCGCACCCAGCACCGACCACGCATAGGGTGCGTGGCCCTGCGCGGACAGCCACGGAAAGTAGTGGTCGGACGACACCTCGAAGTCGAACCCCGCCTGCTCTGCCGAAACGGCGTAGCGGACAAGGTCTTTAGGTCCACTCTGCTCGGTCATCAGGGTGTAGCCGAAGCGCGTCATGGCTTCTGCATACCCGGGTGCTCACCGGCGAAAACGACTACAGCCGGGCCTTGACCGCCGCCGAGAGGCGCGCGCCGTCGGCCTTGCCAGCCGCGATCGCGGTCGCAGCCTTCATCACCTGGCCCATCTGCTTGATGCCTGGTCGCTCGCCGATCTGTTCGGCCACCTGAGCGATCGCGGTGTCGACCACGTCGGCGACTTCGGCCTCGGTGAGCGGGGTGGGCAGATACTCGTCGATGACCCGCGCCTCGGCGTGCTCGGTGGCCGCCAGTTCCCCGCGGCCGTGCTGGGTGTAGATCTCCGCGGATTCCGCGCGCTTCCTGGCCTCTCTGGTGAGCACCTTGAGAACTTCGGCGTCGGACAACTCGCGGGACTGTTTGCCCGACACCTCCTCGGTGCTGATCGCCGCGAGCAGCATCCGCAGCGTCGCGGTGCGCAGTTTGTCCTGCGATTTCATCGCGGCGGTCAGGTCAGCGCGCAGCCGGTCTTTGAGTTCGGACATGACGTAAACCTACGCCCGCCGTGATCTGCGACGCTGGGCGCAACGTTGTCAATTTCGGCGGTCATCGACAGGATGGTGGCCATGAGCAACGACGTCGGCGGGCCGGTACCCGCGGGCCCGCCGTCGTCGTACTACCCGCCGGCCTACGGCCCGCCGCCCTGGTACGGACCCCCGCCGGGGTACGGACCTGGGCCCATCGCGGCGCTCAAACCCGGCGTCATCCCGCTTCGTCCGCTGAGCCTGACCGACATCTTCAACGGCGCCGTCGGCTACATCCGGGCCAATCCGAAGGCCACCCTTGGCCTCACCACGATCGTCGTGGTGTGCGCACAACTGCTGGCGCTGGTCCTTTCGGTCGGCCCGCTCGCGGTGGCCGGACAGTTGGAACCGTCGTTGACCGGCGACGAACTGCCGCCCGGCCTGGTGCTCGGGTCGACGGCATCGAGCCTGGCCGGCGCCTTCGCCACGGCCCTGTCGTCGATCATCCTCAGCGGCCTGCTCACCGTCGTGGTCGGCAGGGCGGTGTTCGGCGCCCCGATCACGATCAGCGATGCGTGGCAACGCCTTCGGGGCCGGCTGTGGGCGCTGATCGGGTTCTCGCTGCTCGAAGCGGTCGGCGGTGTCCTGCTGTTCGCCGCGGGCGTGGGTCTGGTGGTCTGGATCGCGGTCGCGGCGGGCGGTGCCGCCGCCGCGGTGCTCGGCATTCCACTGGTGTTCGTCCTGATCGCGCTGCTGGTCTACCTCGCCACCATGTTGACCTTCGCGCCGGCGGCCATCGTGCTGGAACGCGTCGGCGTCCTGACGGCCATCCAACGATCGTTCAAGCTGGTCAGACGAGACTTCTGGCGAGTGTTCGGCATCCGACTGCTCGCGTTCATCGTCGCCCAGGTGATCGCCACCGCGGTGGCGATCCCGTTCAGCGTCGGCGGACAGATCCTGCTGGTGGCGGGGTCGTCGGCGGTCATCACGCTGCTGTCGCTGGTGATGCTGGCCGTCGGGAGCGCGATCGGCCAGATCATCACGGCGCCGTTCACCGCGGGCGTCGTCGTGCTGCAGTACACCGACATGCGCATCCGCACCGAGGCGTTCGACCTGGTGCTGCAGACCGGCGTCGCATTCGGTCACGGCGCACCGCCGGATTCCACCGACCACCTCTGGCTGACCCGCCCGGCATGACATGACCACGATCGACATCGGCCGCGACGCCGCACGTGATGCCGCGCAGGCCGAACTCGCAAAGCCCATCTATCCCAAGGGTTCCTGGACCGACTACCTTGTCGAACTGATCGACAAGCTGCTTTATCGGCTCGCCAGGGAGGGCGCCTCGGTCCCTGGTGGCTGGTTCACCATCACCGTTCTGCTGCTCCTGCTCGCGGCCGCGATCGTGGTGGCCGCCCGGATCGCGCGCAACACCATGCGCACCAGCCGGGACGGCCGCTACGCACTTTTCGACACGCGTGCGCTCAGCGCCGCCGAGCACCGGGCCACCGCCGAACAGTTCGCCGCCTCCGGTGACTGGGCGGCGGCGATTCGCCACCGGCTGCGAGCGGTGGCGCGCGAACTCGAGGAAACCGCGGTGCTCGATCCGGTTCCGGGCCGCACGGCCACCGAACTGGCCCGCGAAGCGGGCCGGAAACTGCCTACCGTCGCCGAGGAGTTCACTACGGCCGCAGTCGCTTTCAATGACGTGACGTACGGACAACGCCCCGGCACCGAGGGTTCTTACCGGATGATCGCCGATCTCGACGACCACGTCCGGGCACACCCCGCGGCCGCCATGGCCGCCTCCCCATCCGCTCCGGCGACCGACGGCTGGGCGGAGTTGAGGTGAGCGTCGATTCGGCCGTGGAACCGACCGTCGGTCAGCGACTTCGCGGTTCGCGATACGTGGTGCTGGCGATCGCGGTCGTCGTCGCGATGGCCGCGGTGATCACCTATCTGACCGCGCCGCGGCCCGGCGCACGGATGGACCCGACGGCTACCTCCGCCGACGGGGCGCACGCCCTGGTGACCCTGCTGCGAGAGCACGGCGTGGAAGTCGTCGAGGCCACCGACATCGCCGCGGTCGAACGTGCCGCGCGGCCCGACACGTTGACGGTGGTCGTGCAGACCTACCACCTGTTCGACGAGGCGATACTTCAACGCCTCGCCGACCTCCCGGGCGATCGGCTGCTGGTCGAGCCGACGTCGCGGACACGGGAAAAACTCGCCCCGGCACTACGTGTCGCGGAGTCGGCGATGTTCAGCGACGCCGAACCCGACTGCGACCTGCGGGAGGCCAACCGCGCGGGATCGGTCCAACTCGGGTTGACCCAGGCCTTCGAGGCGGCCGGCGACACACCGGTCACCCGATGTTACGGCGGAGCGTTGGTCCGCTACCTCGACGACGGCCGCGAGATGACGGTGGTCGGGACCGCCGAGTTCATGACCAACGGTGCGCTTCTCGACGAGGGCAACGCCGCCCTTGCCATGAACCTCACCGGCACTCATCCGCGGATGATCTGGTACGCACCGCAATTCACCGAAGCCGCATCCGACGGCGCGGCCTCCATCGACGAACTCATCCCCGACCGGGTGTCCTGGATCGTGTTGCAACTCGTCGTGACGGTGATGCTGTTGGCGCTGTGGAAGGGCAGGCGCATCGGTCCGCTGGTCGCCGAACGGCTTCCGGTCGTGGTCCGGGCGTCCGAGACTGTGGAGGGCCGGGGCCGGCTGTACCGGTCGCATCGGTCGCGTGACCGCGCCGCCGAGGCGCTGCGCACCGCAGCGCTGCAACGGATGCGGCCGCGGCTGGGCCTGGGCCCCGACGCCACCCCGGCCACCGTGGTAGGCGCGGTCGCCACGCACTGCACCGCGCCCACCCAGGCGGTGGCGCACACATTGTTCGGACCGCCGCCGTCCACCGACGACGACTTGGTCAACCTCGCACATGAACTCGACAACATCGAAAGGCAGGTCGCACAGTCGTGACTGAGCCCACCTCAGCGCCCACTCCCGAGCAGGCGCGCGCGGCGCTGCAGGCAGTGCGCACCGAGATCGCCAAGGCCGTGGTCGGACAGGACGCGGTGGTGAGCGGTCTGGTGATCGCACTGCTCTGCCGCGGCCACGTCCTACTCGAGGGCGTGCCGGGGGTCGCCAAGACCCTGCTGGTGCGCACCCTGGCCGCCGCCCTGCAACTCGACTTCAAGCGTCTGCAGTTCACCCCGGACCTGATGCCCGGGGATGTCACGGGTTCGCTGATCTACGACGCCCGCACAGCGGAATTCGAGTTCCGCGCCGGTCCGGTGTTCACCAACCTGTTGCTCGCCGACGAGATCAACCGCACCCCGCCCAAGACGCAGGCCGCGTTGTTGGAAGCCATGGAGGAACGACAGGTGAGCGTCGAAGGCGAGGCGCGGATGCTGCCCGACCCGTTCATCGTCGCCGCCACGCAGAACCCGATCGAGTACGAGGGCACCTATCAGCTGCCCGAGGCGCAACTGGACCGGTTCCTGCTCAAGCTCAATGTCCCACTGCCGCCGCGCGACCAGGAGATCGCGATCCTGAGTCGCCACGCCCGCGGGTTCGACCCGCGCGACCTGTCCGAGGTGCGGCCGGTGGCCGGCGCCGGCGAGCTGACAGCCGGACGCGAAGCGGTGCAGAAGGTGCTGGTCGCCGAGGAGGTCCTCGGCTACATCGTCGACATCGTCGGCGCCACAAGGCGTTCCCCGTCACTACAGCTGGGTGTGTCCCCGCGCGGAGCCACCGCGTTGCTCGCCACGTCGCGGTCCTGGGCGTGGCTGTCGGGGCGCAATTACGTCACCCCCGACGACGTCAAGGCGATGGCGCGCCCCACGCTGCGACACCGGGTGATGCTTCGGCCCGAGGCCGAACTCGAGGGCGCCAGCCCCGATGCCATCCTCGATGGCATCCTGGCCGCGGTGCCGGTGCCCCGCTAGTGGTCCTCACCGGTCGTGTCGGCCTGCTCGCCCTGATCGGTGTGTTACCGATCGCGGTATCACCCTGGCCGGCAACCGCGTTCACCGTCTGGCTGGCGGCACTGGCGGTGGCGATCACCGCAGATGCGGTTCTGGCCGCGAGTACGCGGCGGTTGCGATTCGACCGTTCCGGTGACGTTGCGGCGAGGTTGGGACAGCCCGTCGACGCCGTGCTGGTGGTCGAGAACGCGGGCGCTCGCCGGTTCCGGGGTGTGGTGCGAGACGCCTGGGCGCCAAGCGCGCGAGCCGAACCGCGCACGCACAGAGTCGACCTCGGCGCGGGGCGGCAAACCAAGATCGTCACGCAGTTGCGTCCGGTGCGCCGTGGCGATCAGCGCTCGGCGATGGTCACCGCGCGCTCGCTCGGACCGTTGGGATTGGCGGGCCGGCAGAACTCTCATCAGGTGCCGTGGGAAGTCCGCATCCTTCCGCCGTTCCTGTCCCGCAAGCACTTACCGTCGCGGCTGGCCAAACTCCGCGAGCTCGAGGGCAATACGCCGGTGCTCGTGCGCGGTGCGGGCACGGAGTTCGACTCGCTGCGCGAGTACGTCGTAGGCGACGACGTCAGGTCGATCGACTGGCGCGCGACGGCCCGCCGCGCCGATGTGGTGGTGCGGACGTGGCGCCCGGAGCGGGACCGTCGGGTGGTGATCGTGCTCGACACCGGCCGGACGTCGGCGGGCCGCATCGGCGTCGACCCCACCGCCACCGACCCCAACGGCTGGCCCCGGCTGGACTGGTCGATGGACGCCGCGCTGCTGCTGGCCGCGCTGGCATCGCGGGCCGGCGACCACGTCGACTTCCTCGCCCACGACCGGGTCACCCGGGCCGCGGTGTTCAACGCCTCGCGCACCGAGTTGCTGGCCCAACTGGTCGACGTGATGGCGCCGCTGGAACCCGCGCTGATCGAATCTGACGCCACGGCGATGGTCGCGGCCGTGCAGCGCCGTGTCCGGCGCCGCGCGCTGGTGGTGCTGCTCACCGATCTCAACGCGTCGGCGCTCGACGAGGGGCTGCTGCCCGTGCTGCCGCAACTGTCGGGCAAGCATCAGGTGTTGCTGGCTGCGGTCGCCGATCCGCGGGTGGACCGGCTCGCGGCCGGGCGCGCCGACCCGGCGCAGGTCTACGACGCCGCCGCGGCCGAACGTGCGCGCAACGAGCGGCGCTCGATCGCGGCGCGGTTGCGCACCGGTGGTGTCGATGTCGTGGACGCCCCGCCCGACGAGCTGGCTCCGGCGTTGGCCGACCATTATCTGGCGATGAAGGCCGGCGGCAGGCTCTAACGGGTCGGCACCACGTCCGGCGCGTCGGCGACGTCGCCGGTCTCACCCGCCCGCGCCGCCCGGCGGCCGAAGTGCAGAACGTAGCCGAGAAAACCGATTTCGGCCGCCAACCCGATCGCGACGCGCACCGCCGTCGGTAGCGGCGAGGGCGTCACCAGCGCCTCGATCAGCCCGCACACCAGCAGCACCGCCACCAGGCCGACGGCCACCGCGACCACCGCCCGGCCCTGCTCTGCCAGCACCTGCAGCCGCGGCCGGTCGCCGGGCGAGATCACCGTCCAACCCAGCCGCATCCCCACCGCGGCGGCCAGAAACACCGCGGTCAGTTCCAACAAGCCGTGCGGGGTGAGCAGCCCGAGGAAGATGTCGCCCTTGCCTGCGTCGAACATCAGCCCCGCGATCACGCCGAGGTTCGCGGCGTTCTGGAACAACACCCACGGGATCGGGATGCCGAGCAGGATCGCAAACCCGATGCACTGAAACGCCACCCAGAAGTTGTTCACCCAGACCTGCAGCGCGAACGAGCCCGCCGGGTTCTCGCTGTAGTACGAGGCGAAGTCATGGTTGACCAGTTGTTCGATCTCGCTCGGCGTCTTGATCGTGGCCTGCACCTCGGGGTTGCCCGCCACCCAACCGGCGATCAACGCGGTGACCAAGAAGAACGCGATCGCGGTGCCCAGCCACCACCGCCAGGACCGGTAGGCGACCACCGGAAACGACACCGTCACGAACCGGACGAACTCACGCCACAGTGGGGCGTGTGCGCCGGTGACCGCCGATCTGGCCCGCGCCACCAAGCCCGAGAGCCGACCGGTCAGCACCGGATCGGTGGAGGCCGACCGCAGGATCGACAGATGCGTGGACACCCGCTGATAGAGGTCGACCAGTTCGTCGACCTCCGCACCGGTCAACTGCCGACGCCGCTTGACCAACTGCTCGAGTCGGTCCCACGTGGGGCGGTGCGCGAGCACGAACGCGTCGACATCCACACCTGCGGATTCTAGTAGCGTGACAATCATGGTCCGCCAGCAAGAACCCGTTGTGACCGGGGATGCGGTGGTCCTCGACGTGCAGATCGCCCAGTTACCGGTGCGGGCGGTCTCGGCGATCATCGACATCTCCGTGGTGCTCATCGCCTACGTCGTCGGAGTGCTGCTGTGGGCGGCCACGCTGCTCCAACTCGACGCGTCGTTCTCCGCGGCGGTGCTGATCATCTTCACCGTGCTGACGTTGGTGGGCTATCCCGTCGTATTCGAGACGGCGACGCGCGGCCGGACCCTGGGCAAGATGGCGATGGGGCTGCGGGTGGTCTCCGACGACGGCGGTCCGGAGCGGTTCCGGCAGGCCCTGTTCCGGGCGATGGCCGCGGTCATCGAGATCTACATCTTCACCGGTGGCCCCGCAGTGATCTGCAGCCTGTTGTCCGCCAAGGGAAAACGCATCGGCGACGTGTTCGCCGGCACCGTGGTGATCAGCGAGCGGGCCCCGCGGATGTCACCGCCGCCGCCGATGCCCCCACAGCTGGCCTGGTGGGCCTCGTCGCTGCAGCTGTCCGGGCTGCGTTCCGAGCAGGCCGAGCTCGCGCGCCAGTTTCTCGCCCGCGCACCGCAACTGGATCCTGTGCTGCGTGATCAGATGGCCTACCGGATCACCGGCGACGTCGTCGCACAGATCGCACCGCCTCCGCCGCCCGGCGCACCGCCACAGCTGGTGTTGGCCGCCGTGCTGGCCGAGCGCCACCGCAGGGAACTGGCCAAACTGCAGCCGCCGGTCGCGCCGCCACCACCCCCGACGTCGTGGCCTGCTGCGCCCGCGCACCAACCGTCGACGCCGCACACCGGCGGGTTCACCCCGCCGGGTTAGCCCGCGCTGGGCAACCAGTTTCCGTGGAAGCCGTACGGAACCCGTTGGGGCAAACCGATTCTGGCCACCGGCGGGCCCGCGAAGTCTGAGGCGTCGATGATCACCAGGTCGCTGCCGTCGCGCACCGGGTCGTAGACGTACGCGAGATACCAGCCGCTGCTCTCGCCGGCGGGGTCCGACGTCGACGGGGCGAACACCGCCTCGCCCGGGCCGCCCGGCGATTCGGCCGAACCGAAGCCGTGGCGCACCGCGTCGCCGGTGCCGAGGTCGTAGCGCAACAACGCACCCTCGCCGACCGTGACGGCGTAGCGCGCGGGCAATGTGGCCAGCCGGTCGTCGATGCGCGGGAACTCCACCGCCCGGTCGTCCATTTGACGTTCGGTCACCGTGCCACGCCGCAGGTCGATCGACCAACTCCACAGCGCCCCGTCGGCTTCGAAACCGCCTGTGTCACGCCACAGCTCGGAGTAGCGCACGGCCTGCAACACGATGGAGTCCGCGCTGTCGTATGCGTTGACCACATGGAACACATAGCAGGGGTCGATGTCGAACCAGCGCACCTCGCCGAACGGGTCGTCGCGACGCAGAACGCCCAGCCGCGCACCGTAGTCGTCATCCCACCGGTAGGGCATGTCACCGTCGCCCTTGATCGCGATGTCGAGGTCGAACACGATCGGCAGGTCCAGAAACACCACGTGGTCGGCGGTCACCGCGAAGTCGTGCATCATCGTCAACGCCGGCACATCCAGCGGCCGGTTGACCGTCAGTTCTCCGTTCGCGTCGGCACGGTGGTAGGTGACGTGCGGCGCGAAGATGCTGCCGTAGCCGAAGAAGTGGAGTTCGCCGGTCGTCGGGCAGATCTTCGGGTGCGCCGTCATCGAATTCACCAACTTGCCGTCGAAGTCGTGGGCGCCCACCGTCTGCAGATCGTTGGTGATCTCGTAGGGCAGCGACGACTCGACCAGCGCCAGCGTCTTACCGGCGTGGTTGACGACGTTGGTGTTTGCCACACTGGACCGAAGGTTTCGGGTGCCGTCGGCGTTGTAGAGCGGAAGATCCGACTCGAAGCTGTCGGTGCGCACCCAGCGATTGCGATACCACTTCGCCCGTCCGCCTTCCAGCCGCACCCCGTGGATCATGCCGTCGCCGGTGAACCAGTGAGCCTGCGGCTGACGGGGATTGGGCCCGTTGCGCAGATACCAGCCGTCGAGTTCGGCCGGTATCGCGCCCTCGACCGGTAGGTCGGACTCGGTCAGTTCGTCCGCGACGGGTGCGTAATTGCCGGTGCGAAAGAACTCTCCGGCGCCGAACAGCGCCGAGGTCTGCGAATCCTGGGACATCTGACCCTCCTCACGTCTGAGGTGCCTACCCTGACATGTCAGATATGACATGTCAATGGTGGGATATAGAATGCGTGCCGTGAGCTTGCGAATTGCGGCGTTGGGCCTGCTGGCCCGGCAACCCGGCAGCGGTTATGACCTCCTCAAGGAGTTCGAGAGGTCGCTGGGCAACGTCTGGCCCGCGACCCAGAGCCAGCTGTACGGCGAGCTGAACCGGCTTGCCGATGCCGGCCTGATCGAGGTGTCCGACATCGGACCGCGCGGCCGCAAGGAGTACCGCATCACCGGGGCGGGTCGCGAGGAACTGCGGCGGTGGGTCGCCGAACCTCAGGACGATCAACCGTTTCGAAGCGCCAGCCTGCTGCGGGTGTTTCTGCTCGGCCAGCTGCCCCACGAACACGCGCGCGCGCACATGGTGACGATGGCCGAGCGCGCCGAGGCCGAACACGCGCGACTGGAGGAGTTGCGTGACTCCATCGAGTGGGACGAGTCGCTGTCGTACGGGCGCGCGGCCCTCGAGTACGGGCTGCGGACCAACGCGATGACCGCCGAGTGGGCGCGATGGGTGGTCGACGAGATCGACGCGCGCGCAGCACAGGGCCGCACCGCCAAGAATTCTCGCGAAAAAGTGTGACAGCTCCCGACCTCGACCGCTCCTACCTGTGAAAGCGACTCACCCGAGCCGCAACGAGCAAAAGGAGCAAGTCATGAGCACCACCACCGATATCCGCAAGAAGTCGATCGCCGCCGCGCTGTCAGCGGCCGCCGCCGCGGTGGCCGCGCCCGCCGTGCTGATTCTCGGCACGGGCGCCGCGCAGGCCGCGACCACCATCAACACCGCCAGTGACGCGGTGGGTGTCACGGTCGAGATCCAGTCGACCGGCAGCCAGGGCCTGTGCTTCTACAGTGCCGAACCGTGGTTCGGATGGACGAGCGTCAAACCGCTGCCGGTGTACAAGGTTCCGTTCTACCTGCAGGCCAACCAGAGTCACCGGCTGTGGTTCCCGGGCATCCAGACCGGAACGACGTGGAAGGCGAAGGTCGAGTGCCCCGTCGGCGGTGTCGACTTCTTCAACCCCGTCTACTGAGTTCGGCGATTTGTGTGCGTTTAGGAGCGCGCACGCAGCGCGACAAAACGCACGCAAATCACTCGACGTCGACCCAGTCCAGCGTGCGCTGCACGGCCTTCTGCCAGCCGGCGTACCCGGCCTGGCGCTGGTCCTCACTCCACGCCGGCGTCCAGCGCTTGTCCTCCTGCCAGTTGGCCCGCAGGTCGTCGGGACCATCCCAGAACCCGACGGCCAAGCCCGCGGCGTAGGCGGCGCCCAGCGCCGTGGTCTCGGCGACGACGGGCTTGACCACCTCGACGCCGAGCACGTCGGCCTGGATCTGCATGCACAGGTCGTTGGCGGTGATCCCCCCGTCGACCTTGAGCACCTCCATGTGCACACCGGAGTCGGCTTCCATAGCGTCGACGACGTCGCGGCTCTGATAGCAGATCGCCTCGAGTGTGGCGCGGGCCAGATGCGCGTTGGTGTTGTACCGCGACAGCCCGACGATCGCGCCGCGCGCGTCGGAACGCCAGTACGGCGCGAACAGCCCGGAGAAGGCGGGCACGAAGTACACCCCGCCGTTGTCGGGGACCTGTCGGGCCAGCGCCTCACTTTGGGCGGCGCCGCTGATGATGCCCAACTGGTCGCGCAGCCACTGCACGGCCGAACCGGTGACGGCGATCGAACCCTCAAGGGCGTAAACGGGTTTGGAGTCATCGAACTGATAGCAGACGGTGGTCAGCAAACCGTTCTGCGAGCGGACGATCTTCTCGCCGGTGTTGAGGAGCAGGAAATTGCCTGTGCCGTAGGTGTTCTTGGCCTCACCGGCGGCCAGGCACACCTGCCCCACCATTGCCGCCTGCTGGTCACCGAGGATGCCGGTGATCGGCACCTGCCCGGCGACCGGGCCGTCGTCGCGGGTGATGCCGAACGACTCCGCATGCGACGACGGCTTGATCTGCGGCAGCATCTGGCGCGGAATGTCGAAGAACGACAACAGTTCGTCGTCCCAGTCCAGCGTCTCGAGGTTCATCAGCATGGTGCGGCTGGCGTTGGTGACGTCGATGTCGTGCACCCCGCCACGCGCGCCGCCGGTGAGGTTCCACAGCACCCAGACGTCCGGTGTGCCGAAGATGGCGTCGCCGTTCTCGGCGTCGCGGCGCACACCGTCGACGTTCTCCAGGATCCACTGCAGCTTGCCGCCGGAGAAGTAGGTCGCCGGGGGTAGGCCCGCCTTGCGCCGGATGACGTCGCCGCGGCCGTCACGGTCCAGGGCCGAGGCGATGCGGTCGGTGCGGGTGTCCTGCCACACGATCGCGTTGTAATACGGCCGGCCCGTCTTGCGGTTCCACACCAGCGTCGTCTCGCGCTGGTTGGTGATGCCCAGCGCGGCCAGGTCGGTGGCAGACAGGTTCGTGTTGTTCAGCGCCGACATGATGACCGCCGCGGTGCGTTCCCAGATCTCCACGGGATTGTGTTCGACCCACCCGGCGCTGGGCAGGATCTGCTCGTGCTCGAGTTGGTGACGGCCCACCTCGACGCCGTCGTGGTCGAAGATCATGCAGCGGGTGCTCGTCGTGCCCTGATCGATCGCGGCGACGAATTCGCGGTTGTCGGCCAACCTGTCACTCCCCTCCTCCACGGCGGTCTGTCGTCCATCATGGTCTACATGACCCGCCCGATCGTCGACATCGACCGCATGCCGCGCGGCGGCCCGGACGCATCGTGCCTGGACCGGCTGTTGCAGACCGACCGGCTCGAATACCTGGACCGCGATGACGTCGACAACCACGTCAAGCGCAGCGTGCTGCGCGCGCTGGAGTGGACCGGCGAACGGTTCGGCAACACCGACAGGTTCGCCGAGATCGTGCTCGCCGAGGTCGCCGACGTCGCCGACCCGAGAATCCTCGAACTCGGGGCGGGACACGGCGGACTGTCGCGCAGGTTGCTCGACTGGCATCCCACCGCCGAACTGACGGTCAGCGACGTGGAGATCGCCTCGGTCGAATCGATGGCCGGCGGCGATCTCGGCGAGCATCCGCGCGCGCGTGTCCGGCATATCGACGCCACCGCGATCGACGCGTCCGACGGCCAATTCGACCTCGCGGTGTTCGCGCTGTCGTTTCACCACTTGTCCCCGGCGAACGCGGCGCGTGCGATCGCCGAGGGCACCAGGGTCGCCGACAAGCTGGTCATCATTGACCTGCCGCGGCCACCGTCGCCGTTGCATCTGGTGCGTCTCGCGACGATGCTGCCGTTGGCGCCGCTCGTCCCGTTCCTGCACGACGGCGTCATCAGCTCGCTGCGCACCTACAGCCCGTCGGCGTTGCGCGCGTTGGCCGCGCACGCCGACCCGGCGATCGAGGTGGAACTGCGCGGCGGACTGTTGAGCCCGCAGGTGGTCATCGCCGCACGGTGATTCGCGGGCGGGTCAACCGGTGCAGCAGCCACGCCACCGGGATCGTCAGCATCAAGGTCACCACGAACAGGCCCGCCACCGAGCCCGTGTAGACGGGCCAGCGCAGCACCGAGGCCATCGCGATCTCCATCACGATCACGTGCACCAGGAAGATCTCGTAGGAGATCTCGCCCAACCACACCATCGGCCTGCTGCCCAGCAGCCGCGAGTACCAGCCGGTGTCGGCGCCGGCCAGCGGGGCGACCACCAAGGTGGCGACCGCCCCGTAGAACAGCACCTTGGCCACCCCTTCGGCCATGGACAGCGCCGGGGTGTCCACCGTTCCGGCGATCGGGGTGGACACCACGAGATAGCCGCCGACGGCCACCGGCAGCGTGGCGGCGGCATAACACCGAAACCCGGTGGCGGACAACACCGCAAGAATCATGCCGCCGACGAACCAGACCAGATAGTGCGGAAGCCACAGCCCGGCACCGGTGGGCAACCAGTCGGTGGAGTGCAACAGCACCACCCACACCGGACTGACCGCGCCCAGCGCGGCCAGGCCCGCCAGCAACAGGCGGGGCCGCCATCTGCGCCGACACAGCACCACCAGCAGCAGGTACGCGAGCACCGGCAGCGCGGCGTAGAACGCCACTTCGACGGCCAGACTCCACATCTGGGTCAGCCCCTGGTGCACTTGGGCGGTGATGTAGTTCGCCCCGTAGATCTGCGTCAGCGTGAGATTGCGGATCAGACCACCCCAGGTGTGGCCGGGATTGGGTGTGATGTCACGAAATTCGTAGACGACATAGGCCAGCAGCACCGTGACGAGATAGGCGGGCATGATGCGACGAACCCGGCTCCGGGCATACCGACGCAGGCTGGGCGGGGCGGCCCGCCAGGCGGCGGCCCTGACCCACGCGTCGAACAACAAGAACCCGGAGAGCACGAAGAAGATCGCGACGCCGATCTCCATGCGCGCGAACATCAGACCGAGGTAGCCGCGGTTGTAGGCGCCGGTGCCGTAGGCGGCGTGGGTGGCCATGACCAGCAGCGCGGCCACCGCCCGCACCCCGGTGAGCGAGGGCACCCGGTCCGTGGTCGCGACCTGCTCGAGACCGCCGGTGTCCACGTCCTCCGGTGACGCTCTCCACCACCCGTCGGCCACCGGGTCAGTATCAACCGGTCGCGGTCACTCCGCGTTCGATATCGAGACCGCCGGCCTGCGCGCCCGACACCGGTGCCCGGTCCATCGCGAGACCGATCAGCGCGTCCAGCACGTCGTACACCCTGGGGTGCTCGACGAGCACCGCGACGAAGGCTTGGCTCAGGCGGGTCACAAGATCGACATACCCGGGGCGCACCGACCCAAACCGGTGCGCCCCCGGTCATCACCCGTTCGGCTGGAACCAAGTCGGCGATTATCTTGCGCAAGTGGCACCGACGATGTTGCATCGGCGGTGTGGGCGAAGAGCTGAAGCGCACCGAAGCGTCCCATGCGCACCGCCGCCAGTACCGGCGCAAGGTGCAGCAGTGCCTCGACGTCTTCGAAACCATGCTCAACCAGTCCAGTTTCGAGTTCGAGCGGCCGCTGACCGGCATGGAGATCGAGTGCAACCTCGTCGACTCCGCCTATCAGCCCGCGATGAGCAACCAGCAGGTGCTGCAGGCCATCGCCGACCCCGCCTATCAAACCGAACTGGGCGCCTACAACATCGAATTCAACGTGCCGCCGCGGCGGCTGCCCGGCCGTGCCGCCCTGGAACTGGAGAACGAGGTGCGCGCCAGCCTCAACGCCGCCGAGGCCAAGGCCAACCAGCGCGATGCTCACATCGTGATGATCGGGATCCTGCCCACGCTGATGCCCGAACACCTCACCGGTCGGTGGATGAGCGAGTCGGCCCGCTATCAGGCGCTCAACGATTCCATCTTCACCGCGCGCGGCGAGGACATCCTGATCGACATCACCGGGCCGGAGCGGCTGAGCCTGCAGACCGAGACGATCGCGCCGGAGTCGGCGTGCACCAGCATGCAGTTGCACCTGCAGGTCTCCCCCGCCGACTTCGCCGACAACTGGAACGCCGCGCAGGTGCTGGCCGGTCCGCAACTGGCCGTCGGCGCCAACTCGCCGTACTTCTTCGGTCACCAACTGTGGGCAGAAACCCGCATCGAGTTGTTCGCGCAGGCCACCGACACCCGCCCCGAGGAGCTCAAGTCGCAGGGGGTGCGGCCGCGGGTGTGGTTCGGGGAACGCTGGATCACCTCGATCTTCGACCTGTTCGAGGAGAACGTCCGCTACTTCCCGTCCCTGTTGCCGGAGTTGTCCGACGAGGATCCGGCCGCCGAACTGGCCGCGGGCCGCACACCGCGGCTCTCGGAGTTGCGGTTGCACAACGGCACCATCTACCGGTGGAACCGCCCGGTGTACGACGTGGTGGAGCAGGACGGGGTCGCCAGACCGCACCTGCGGGTGGAGAACCGGGTGCTGCCCGCCGGGCCCACCGTGCTGGACATGATGGCCAACGCCGCCTTCTACTACGGCGTGCTGCGTACCATGTCCGAGGATGACCGGCCGCTGTGGACGAAGATGAGTTTCGCTGCGGCACAACATAATTTCGTCGAAGCAGCCCGCGCCGGGATGGACGCCCGGCTGTACTGGCCCGGCCTGGGGTCGGTGACGCCCGACGAGTTGTTGCTGCGGCAGTTGCTGCCGATGGCCGACGAGGGCCTGCGCCGCTGGGAGGTGGCGGCCGAGGTGCGTGACCGCTACCTCGGCGTGATCGAGGGCCGCGCGAAGACCGGCCGCACCGGCGCCACCTGGCAGGTCGACACCGTGCACGCGCTGCAGAAGCGCGGAATGGCGCGACCGGAGGCGCTGGCCGAGATGCTGCGGCTGTACTGCGAGCGGATGCACAGCAACGAGCCCGTGCATACCTGGGACGGACTAGGTTGATTGCCATGACATCTGAGGGGTTGCCCGACTGGGAGGACACCTACAGCGGCGCCGGCCCGTTCTCCGGCCCGCCGCCGTGGAACATCGGCGAGCCGCAGCCCGAACTGGCCGCACTGCACCGGGCAGGCAAATTCCGCAGCGACGTGCTCGACGCCGGTTGCGGGCACGCCGAGCTGTCCCTGGCGCTGGCCGCCGACGGCTACACCGTGGTGGGCATCGACGTGGCCGCCACGGCCGTGGCGGCCGCCTCCGACGCCGCGCGCGAGCGCGGGCTGACCGGCGCCACCTTCGTCGTCGACGACATCACCTCCTTCACCGGATACGACGGCAGGTTCAACACCGTCGTGGATTCCACGCTGTTCCATTCGCTGCCGATCGAGAGCCGCGAGCCCTACCTGCGGGCGGTGCACCGCGCAGCCGCGCCCGGCGCCGTCTTCTACATGTTGGTGTTCGCCAAGGGCGCCTTCCCCGCCGAGCTGGAGGTCAAGCCCCACGAACTCGACGAGGACGAGTTGCGCGACGCGGTGTCCGCGCACTGGCAGGTCGACGAGATCCGGCCGGCGTTCATCCACGCCAACCCCATGCAGATCCCCGACGCCCCGTTCGAGGCGCCCGCACACGACACCGACCCGAAGGGCCGGATGAAGTTCCCGGCGTTTCTGCTCAGCGCGCACAAACCCGGTTAGCCGACGACATCGGTGGCCTCCGCCAGCGCCTCGGCGAACTGCGCGAGATCCTCGGCGGTGGTGTCGACGTGCGGTGAGATCCGCAGCACCGGTCTGGTCAGTTCGAACGGGGCGCGCTGCGTTTCGGCGCAGGTGGTGACGATGCCGCGCTCGCTGATCAGCCACGCCCGCACCCGCTGCGGGTCGGTGTCGTCGAGTGGTTCCAGCGTGGTGATCGCCGTCGGCTCCTCCGGGGCTTCGACCACCCGCCAGCGGGCTTGTTCGGCAAGCACCCGCCGCGACAGCAGGCCCACCTCGGCAAGCCGGGTACGCACCGGCTGCGGCCCGACGGCCAGATACTCGCCCAGTGCGATCGAATAGCCCACGCGCGCAGCGATATTCGCTTCGCCGTGCTCGAGGCGCTGCGGCACCGACAACGGCAGGTTCCACTCCGGCGGCGGTATCCGCGGGCGTAACCGCTCGGCGAACTCCGCGCGCAGGGCGAGGAAGCCGACCCCGCGCGGGCCGGCGATCCACTTGCGCGACGTGCTGTAGATCGCGTCGGGCGCGACCGCACAGTCGAGGTGCCCAAGTGCCTGGGCGGCGTCGATCACCAGCGGCAGCTCCAGATTTCGGCACACACCCGACAGCGCGACCGTCGGCTGGGCCACCCCGCGGTGGCTGGCGAGCGCGGTGAAATGCACCAGCGCCGGCCGGTCGGCCGCCAGTTGCGCGGCGGCGGCGTCCACGGCGAGGCGGCCGTCACCGTCCACCGGCAGCACCCGCACGTCGAAACCGTTGGCGGCCATGATGGCCAGATTCGGCCCGAATTCGCCGGGCAGGCATGCCACGGTGCGCTCACCGGCCCAGGCCGAAAGCAGCGTGTCGAGCGCATGGTTGGCACCGGTGGTGAACACCACGTCGCCGTCCGACAGCCCGGTCAGCGCGCCGACTGCGGCCCGGCCCGCGTCCAGCACCGCCGATGCGGCCTCGGCGGCCACATATCCGCCGACTTCGGCCTCGTGGTGGGCGTGGCGGGCGGCGGCGTCGATGACCGCGAAGCTCTGCCGCGAACACGCCGCGCTGTCCAGATGCAGGCCGGCGACCTTGGGCCTGGCCGCGCGCCACCGCTCGGCGAGACTCATTTCGTCGACAAGGACAGGCCGAAGTCGCCGGCGTCGTCGGTCCACCAGTGCGTGCAGTGCAGGCCCGCGGCGGCCAGTTCGGCGGCCACCCCGGCGCGCCGGAACTTGCACGACACCTCGGTCAGCAGTTCCTCGCCGGCACCGAACTCGACGGTCATGTCGAGGACGGTGATGTACACCCGCTGCGGCGATTTCGCGCGCAGCCACATCTCGATGCGCTCCTCGTCGGCGTTCCACCTGGCGACGTGCTCGAACGCGTCGAGGTCGAAGTCGGCGTCGAGTTCGCGGTTGACGACGGCCAGTACGTTGCGGTTGAACCGAGCGGTGACCCCGGCGCTGTCGTCGTAGGCGCGCACCAACCTGTCGGTGTCCTTGACCAGGTCGGTGCCCAGCAGCAGCGTGTCGCCGGCCTGCATGGTCGACGACAGCTCGGCCAGGAACTCGGCGCGCGGTCCGGGGGTCAGGTTGCCGATCGTGGAGCCGAGAAACGCGATCAACCGCCGCCCGGTGCGCGGGATCTTGCCGAGGTGTTCCTCGAAATCACCGCACACCGCCTCGATCTCGATGTCCGGGTACTCCGTGCCGATGGCCGAGGCAGCGCTGCGCAGCACGCTGTCGTCCACGTCGAACGGGATGAAGCGGCGAAGCGCCCCGGCGTCGCGCAACGCGTCGAGCAGCATGCGGGTCTTCTCGGAGGTGCCGCTGCCGAGCTCGACCAGCGTGTCCGCGCCCGAGGCCGCGGCGATCTCGGCCGAGCGCGCCCGCAGGATGCGCGCCTCGGTGCGGGTGGGATAGTACTCGGGCAGCCGGGTGATCTGATCGAACAGATCGCTGCCCACCGAATCGTAGAACCACTTGGGTGGCAACGACTTCGGGGAAGACTGCAGACCGTCGCGGACATCGCGGCGCAGCGCGTCGGCGGCGAAGTCGGCGGGCAGATAGTTCGCCAGCGAGATCGTCATGTGGGCCCTTTCAGGGGAGTCTTGCGGACACGAGAACCCTCGACCTCGACCAGGTGCCGATCCGGGATCTCCTGCCAGTGCGGGTCGTCGTCGTAGGGTTCGCTGGCCAGCACCACACCGTCGGGGCGTGACAGCACCGACAGGGTGTCTCCCCACGTGGTGGCCAGCAGGGCAGACCCGTTGGCGGCCAGGATGTTCAATCGCGCCTCGGGGTCGGTGGCGGCGACCTCGAGAACCGTCTGCCCGAGCCTGTCCAACCCGCGCTCGAAGATCAGCGCCGCCAGCAGTGCGCTGTCGTTGGTCGATTCCGCACGCCGAAACGCCGACGTGGACAACGGTAACGCCGCCCGGTCGACGAGGCCGTTGTGCGACAGCAGCCACCGACCGTCGGTGAACGGAGCCGACGCCGTCGCCTCGATCGGCATGCCGACGCTGGCCGAGCGCACCGCCGCCACCACGCACCCACTACGCAACGCGGGCGCCACCGACGCGAACGATCCGTCACCCCACAGCGGGGCGGCGCTGCGCCACCGGCGGGCGACGCTCCCGTCGAAGAAGCCGACGCCCCAGCCGTCGGCGTTCATCAACCCGTGTTTTTGTCGTCGAGGTGAATACGACTGCACCAGAAGCCCGTTCGGCGGATCCAGCATCAGCGAGGCCACCGAGACGGGTGCGCCGAGCCAGCCCAGGTGCCTGCACATCAGTCGGCATCCCATGCCAGCCGCACACCGGCGAAGATCTGGCGCCGGATCGGGTGATCCCAGTTGCGGAAGCTGGGCCGCAGGATGCTCGGCGCGACTGCCCACGACCCGCCGCGCAGCACCTTGTAGTCGCCGGCCCCGACACCTTCGAAGAACGGCTGCGAATACCGCTGGTAGATCATCGGGGTGAAGCCCGGCCACGGCCGAAGCGGCGAGGTGGTCCACTCCCACACGTCGCCGAGCATCTGTTCGGCACCGTAGGCCGACGCGCCCGCCGGGTAGGCGCCGACCGGCGCGGGGCGCAGCGCGTCGCCGCCGAGATTGGCCAGGTGCGCGGTGGGTTGCGAGTTCCCCCACGGATACCGGCGCCGCGCACCGACCGCGGGATCCCACGCGCAGGCCTTCTCCCATTCCACCTCCGTCGGCAGCCGGGCGCCCGCCCAGGCCGCGTACGCCTCGGCCTCGAAGAACGTGACGTGCTGAACGGGCTCGTCGGCCGGGATGTCTTCGACGTGGCCGAACCTGGTGCGGGTGCCTTCCAGCGCGGCGGAATTCCAGAACTGCGGCGCCCGCAGCGCCGCCTGCTGCCGATGCGCCCAGCCGCGTTCGGACCACCAGCGCGGCTGATCGTAGCCGCCGTCGTCGACGAACTGGCGCCACTCGCCGTTGGTGACCGGGACGCGGCCGATGCGGAACGCCGGCACGTCGACGATGTGGGCGGGCCGCTCGTTGTCCAGCGAGTGCGGTTCGGTGGCCGCGTCCACGCCGAGCACGAACTCGCCCGCCTCGACGAGCACCGAGGTGCCCGCGACGCCACACCGCCCCGCCGGAAGCGGGGTTCCGCGGTCGAGCAGCGGCGGACCGGTGCGCAGATTCAGCGCCTGCAGCATGGTTTCGTCGTGCTGATTCTCGTGGCTGATCACCAGACCGTAGGTGAACCCGTCGTCGTCGGCGGGCAGCGAGTCCAGCGCGTCGAAGACCTTGTCGCGCACGGTGCGGCAGTAGGCGCGGGCGTCGGTGGGCGGCAGCAGCGGCAGGCTGGCCCGGCTGGCGCGGGAGTTTTCGAACGCGTCGTAGAGCCGTTCGACGTCGGGCGCCAGCATGCCGGGCCGCTGCGGATCACCGCCGCGGAGCAGCCACAGCTCCTCCTGCTGACCGATGTGGGCGAGATCCCACACCAGCGGGCTCATCAGCGGGTCGTACTGCCGCGTGAGTTCGACGTCGTCGAAGTCGACCAGCGCAAGCGTGCGGTCGCGGGCCCTGCACAATTCACGCGCGAGATGTTCGCCTGCCCTCACGTCTGCCCTTGCGCCAGTTCGGTGACCGCGGATGCGATCCCGTGATCGACGGCCCGGTCGGCGAAATCGTCGGCCGGACACCTTCCCCGCTCGATCGAACGCACCAACCGCTGCATCGATTCCGTCAGTTCGACGGGCGCCCGGTCGGCGGCGGCGTGCACACACCGGAGGGCGGCCGTGTGCAGCCTGCGGTCACCGAGGCCGACCTGCGCTGCGCGGTCCCACGCGGTGGCCACCGGTTCGGTGGCTTCGGCGGCGATCTCGGCGGCCCTCGGATCGTCGAGCAGTGTGGTGAGCATGAACACCACCGCGGGCCACACCGCGTCGGGCGTGCTGTCGAGGTAGCGGATCTCCAGCCAGCGTCGCGGCCGCACCGGCGGAAACAAGGTGGTCAGGTGGTAATCCAGGTCGGCGGCGGTGGGCCTGCGGTCGCCGAGCAGCACCCGCCCCTCGGCCCAGTCGGCGAACGGCACCCAACTTGTCACCGGCAGCGGGTCGGGCGTGTTGACGAGCATGACCGGCGCCTTGAGCGCATACCGGGACCAGTCGCTGGCCGGATCGTCGCCGCTGACGCCGAGCACCGGGCCGCAGCGCGCCGAGTCCAGCCGGCTCCACACCCGCTGCCGCGCCGAACGCCAGCCGGCGAACTTCCCGGCCAGCAGCGGCGAGTTCGCCGACACCGCGACCATCGTCGGCCCGAGCGCGTGCGCCAGCCGCACCCGGTCCGCCCAGCCCCGCCGCGGCCCGGCATCCAGGTTGATCTGCACCGACGCCGTCGCCGTCATCATCGCCGCACCCGCGGTGCCGGTGCGACTTGCCGTGAAGAACGTCTCCATCGCCCGGTACCGGGCGCCGGGGTTGACCCGTCTGGCCGGCCGCAGCGGATCGGCGCCCAGCAGCACCAGGCCCAGGCCCGCGTCGGCGAAAGCCCGGCACAGCACCGCCCGGTCGGCGGTCATCGCGGCGATCGCCGGCAGCGGTCCCGCCAGCGGCGGCCCGGACAGTTCGACCGCGCCGCCGGGTTCGACGGTGACCGCGCTGCCGCCCGGCAGGGCGGTCAGCCCCGCGATGATGTCCGAGAGCTCCGACCAGTCAGGGCGGCGCATCGGATCGGCGGGGTCGAAGCAGTGCGCCTCGATCTCCAGCCCCACCCGGCCGACGGGCCCGTCGCTCAGGCAGCTGCCGTGGATGTGCTCGGCCGCGTCGTGAGCGCTGGCCAGTTCGGCCGACGCGGGAGCGGCCGAACGTGCGTCATCCACCTCCGGCGTGATGGTGAAAGCCATCTCAGCCACCTCTTCCGGGTATTCGACGAGCGGCGCCGTTCCCCATCTTCGGTGAGCACACCGACAAATTCCGTGTCTTTTTCGTGACGCGTTGATGACGCCGCACGAAAGATGACGCGGAGTTATTGGCCGAGGGTGTTCTGCATGGCTCCGGCCAGCACGTTCACCGCGGGACCACCGTTGCCGGATTGACAGACTTTCGCCTGAAGCAAAACATTTTCCCGCTTGCGGGTGGTGTTGAAGCAGCGTCGGTCGCTGCCCGCCTCCTGTTTGACCCAGTCGGCATCGGTCGCGGTCGCGGGTCCGCCGGTGAAGGTCCACACCTGGGTGGTGAGGGTGTCCAGATGCATCGCGGTGGTCTGGCCGTTGCATCCGGCCGTGCGGTCCACCACGCGGCGGAAGGCCCGGTCCGCGGCGTCGACGGTGGCGTAGACGCCGGCCGCCTGCTTGACGAAATGCGTCGTGTCCGACGGCGACGTCTGCGCCACCGCCCCGTTGAACGAGGCCAGATCGGGATCGGCGTAGACATCGGGCAGGCCGATGTCCGCCCAGTTGTTGCACGCCGGGTTGTCGACGTAGAACGATTGCAGCGGCGCGGTGAACGTCCACTCGAATCTCATTGGGGCGCCGACGATGTTGCCCACCGACCCCTTGGGCAGCACGGCGTAGTTCACCACGCCCGGATCAGACGGCCGGGCCACTGCTTGGCCTGCGGGCGCCGCCAGGGTGAGACCGAACGACAGACCCGCGGTCAGACCGACGCCGGCAAGGGCGGCGATCCGCACCCGCTAGACCTTCGCCGACAGCTTGACGTCGATGTTGCCGCGGGTGGCCTTGGAGTACGGGCACACCTCGTGGGCCTTGTTCATCAGGTCCTCGGCGGCGCTCTGCTCGAGGCCGGGGATGTAGCCGGTCAGGTGGGCGTTGATGCCGAAGCCGCCGGCCGGGTCCTTGCCGAAGCCGACCTGCGCGGTGATTTCGGTCGCGTCGTCGAGGTTGATGTCGTTGTTCTTGGCCACGAGGCGCAGCGCACCCAGGAAACAGGCGGCGTAGGCAGCCGAGAACAGTTCCTCGGGGTTGGTGCCCTTACCGCTGCCGCCCATTTCCTCCGGATGGTTGGTGGCCAAGTCGATCTTGCCGGTCGAGGACTTGACGTGGCCTTCGCGGCCGCCACCGGTAGCAGTTGATTCCTGGGTGAAAACGACTTCGATGCTCATGGTCCGATCATGCCACTCGCGTTTTTTCCGACAAGACCGCCTCTGGGTGCTAGCCTCCGGCGCTTTACGGCTTGGACCGCACCCCCTCCTCGACTCGCTTGCCCAGATCGGGGTCGATGCGGCTCCAATACTCGAAGACCCGCGACAGCACCGGTTCACGCACACCGTCGGACACATGCCCGATGATGTTGTGTGCCAGGCGTTCCCGCGCGTCGTCGTCGAGCACCTCACGCACCAGCGTGCCGGCCTGCCCCCAGTCGTCATCGTCGGGCCGCAGGGTGTAAGCCGTGCGCACCATCTCGCCGTCGGATGCCCAGCGCACCTCGGCGGCCCGCTTGGCATCGGCCGCCGGGCCGCCCATCGAGTTCGGCGCGTACACCGGGTCGGTGACGTTGTGGATGCGCATCGCACCGTCCTTGGAGTACGCGCGCACGTCGTTTCTGGGCTCGTTGACCGGGATCTGCTTGTAGTTGACCCCGAGCCGCGCGCGGTGCGCGTCGGCGTAGGAGAACCCGCGGGCGAGCAGCATCTTGTCCGGGCTGAGACCGGTGCCGGGCACGAGGTTGTTCGGCTCGAACGCCACTTGCTCCATCTCGGTGTGGTAATCGACGACGTTGCGGTTCAGCGTCATCGTGCCGACCTGGTGCAGCGGGTAGTCGCCGTGCGGCCACACCTTGGTCAGATCGAACGGGTTGAACCGGTAGGTCTTGGCCTCCTCGAACGGCATGATCTGCACGAACAGCGTCCAACTCGGGAAGTCGCCGCCCTGGATCGAGGTGTACAGGTCGCGCTGGTGGTAGTCGCTGTCTTCCCCGGCGAGGCGGTCGGCGTCCTCCTGGGTGAGGAACTCGATGCCCTGGTCGGTCTTGAAGTGGTACTTCACCCAGAACAACTCACCGGCGGCGTTGAGCCAGCTGTAGGTGTGGCTGGAGTAGCCGTTCATGTGCCGCCAGGTCTTCGGGATGCCGCGGTCACCCATCAACCAGGTGACCTGGTGGGCGCTTTCGGGTGACAGCGACCAGAAGTCCCACTGCATGTGGTGATCCCGCAAATTGTTGGCCTGCAGGCGCTTCTGGCTGCGGATGAAGTGCTGAAACTTCATCGGGTCCCGCATGAAGAACACCGGGGTGTTGTTGCAGACGAGGTCGAAGATGCCGTCATCGGTGTAGAACTTCAACGCGAAGCCGCGCGGATCCCGCCAGGTGTCCGGGCTGCCGCGCTCGCCGGCCACCGTGGAGAACCGCGCGATCATCTCGGTCTTGGTTCCGGGTTGCAGGAACGCCGCGTCGGTGTACTGGCTGAGGTCGTGGGTCACCTCGAATTGACCGAACGCGCCACCGCCCTTCGCGTGCGGCTGGCGTTCCGGTATGCGTTCCCGGTTGAAGTTGGCCATCTGCTCGATCAGGTAGTGGTCCTGCAGCAGGATCGGACCGTCCGGGCCGACCGTGAGCGAGTTCTCGAGACTGGGCACAGGGTTGCCGGCGTCGTTGGTCGTGTAGTTCTCGGTCATCTGGGTTCATCTCTCCTCGGGCAGGGATTAGGGGTTCCGCCGCCTGTCCGGTGAGTCCCCCGATCGAGCGTGGTTCCAAACGTGTCGCTCAGGGGCGGGCCGGCGCCGTCGTCGCGCCGGGGCGCTCGAACTCGCCGCGCGGGCCCATCGGGAACATCGGCGGCGGGCCGCCGCGGTGGAAGTGCCCGAACTCCCGGTCGCCGTGGTGACCACCGCGGTGATGGTCGCTGGAGTGGGAGCCGAGGACGAAGCCGCCGAAGAAGATGACCGCCACGATGAAGACGATGCCCGCGACGATTCCGACCCAGGCGGCGACGGTGGACAGCCGCGACCGCCGCGCGGGTTCGGCAGGTGAGGGCTGTGGCTCGGGTGTTGATTCGCTCATGGTGACCATCTTGCGTGCGATAACAGATTGCCGGTGATGATCTTCCTGTGAATCCGCTGTGCATTGACAACGGCGCTGCTGCGGCCTAACTTCTGACTACACGCGTTGTCAGAATTGGTTGGAGGACAGAGGCCCATGGACACGGCCATCCCGACGCGCCATCCGCAGCGGGCTCGCCCGGTCCCCGCCGCGATCCGCGCGATGGCGCTCGCGCTGGGCATCGGCGCGCCCACGCCCCAGCAGTGGCGACGGCTGGGCGAGCGGTTGACCGTGGGCGACGAACCGATGGACCGACTCGTGGAGTGGATGTCCGGGGTGGGACTCAAGCAGACCCGACCGCTGTTCGACCGGGCACTCGCCGAGGGCATCGCCTCGGTGCCCGATGCGCCGCAGCCGTTGCGGGACTTCTTCGACCGAGTCGAGGCCCTTCCCGAGTGGGTCGATCCGACGACGCTGCGCAGAGGCCAGCGCGCGCTGCGGCGCGGCGGCGCCGACGGGATGTATGTGGCACGCGACGTCTCGCTGCTCGGCGGCTATCAGTTCTCGGGGTTCAACAAGACCCTGCTGCGTACCGGCGCGCTGGAGAAGGGCTCCAACAAGCGGTTCGCCGAGACTATGCAGTGGGCGATGGACGTCATCTGCGAAGACGGCCTGGAAATGCTCGGCGCCGGATATCAGGCCACGCTTCGGGTTCGGTTCATCCACTCGCTGGTGCGCAGGCATGTCGGCGCGCTGCCGGACTGGAGGGCCGACGAATGGGGGGTGCCGGTCAACCAGACGGATATGGCCGCGACACTCGTCGGCGCGCTCGTCGCCCCGTCGGTGGGCGTGGCCGGCATGGGAGTTCTGCTGCGGCCCAAGGACTATGCCGCCGTCGCGCACCTGACCCGCTACGTCGGTTGGCTGATGGGCGTCGAGGACGAATGGCTGCCGCGCGACTTCCGCGACAGCATCCGGGTGCTCTACCACACCCTCGGCGCGCTCGCCGAACCCGACGAGTCGTCCAAGCAGTTGGCGATGCCGATGGCCGACGACCCGCTGATCTGGCACTACGACCGGATGGCGAGGCTGCGCCGTCGCATCGCGCGCGCCCAGCATCTGTCGGTCGCCAGCGGTTTCCTGGGGCCACGCACCATGCGCGCCCTGGGTCTGCCCGCCTACGTTCCGCCGTGGTATCCGCTGCTGCGCCTGCCGGTGAACCTGGCGCGCAGCGTGGCGGCGGTGGCGCTCCCCGGCGGGATCGCCCGGGCGGCGTCGCGCGGCGACCGCGAGCAACAGGCGTTGATGCGCACGATCATCGGCGACGACGGCGCCACCATCGGCGAATCCGCCGAGCACGTCAGCGTGGCCTGAGGCCAGGACGGACCGTCGCTGACGTCGGTCCGTCCTGCTGGTACCTCAGCGTGTTCGCCCGCGGATTCAGCCGTTGCAGTCGAAGAAGCAGAACGTCGGCAGCTTGCCGAGGTTCAGCTTGGGCGCCGGGCCCAGATCGAACTTGGGCGCAGGCCCGAGGTTCAGCTTCGGACCCGGACCCAAATTCAGCTTCGGACCTGGGCCGAGGTTCAGCTTCGGACCTGGGCCGAGGTTCAGCTTCGGACCTGGGCCGAGATTCAGCTTCGGACCCGGACCCAGGTTCAACTTGGGCCCCGAGGACGTGCCGCTTTCGGTGGCGCTGCCACTGTCGTCCTCGGCAATCGCAGTCGCTGCAGGACCCGCCAGCAACAGCCCTCCGGCCGCCAATGCCGCAATCACGGCCATCCGTGCCCGCCGGTAGCGCGCTACTGAATGCTCAGTCATGTTCCAGCATCTTCCTTCACACCCCGACCCGTACGGACGGCGAACTATAACCCGAGATCGGGTGATCTGTACAGTACAGCTACCATTACGGCGGCCGCAGCTAGTTGTGCCTGCAAGTATTCTCGACGACTGAGCGCAGGCGTATGTCAACTACAGGTTGAGCGGATTCACGCAAAACTAGCGGCGTGCACCGCCGACGCCGGGCCTCCGTCAGCAAATCAGTTAACAATTAACTGTGGTTGCTTCGCAGCGGGTTGACCGCGAACTGGATCACCCGGTACGGCGTGCCGCCGCGCGGCGTGGTGTTCCACTGGCTGACGAACACCCGCACCTCGTCGAGCGTGGAACCCGGTGAGATGTAGCCGCCGTACGGTTGGGCCAGCCGGTTGTTCTCCGGCGGGCCGAGCTGTTCGGCGGGCTCCGGCCAGTCGGTCGCGACGACGACCGTCGTCACCGGCGCGGAGCCCAGCGCGGTCGGCTCGTCGGCGACGCGCACCTCCATGTTGCCGGTGGTGGCGTTGAAGTACGACAGCACCGCCTTGCCGTCGATCAGGCGGATGCTCATCTCCCCGACTCGGTCCGGCCACAAGGGTGTCGGCGGGTGCCCCCACCCCAGTGTCGACGACCACCCCTGCCAGGCGCCGCGGTCGGTGAAGTCCTCGCGTGTGACGCGGTAGAGCACCACCGGGCCGCTGCGGTCGAAGTTGTTGGCCACGATGTACACCCAGCCGGTCTCGGAATCCGGCTTCGGGATCGGATCGTAGTAGCCGCTGATCTGCGACTGGCGGAACTCTTCGTAGGACGCGTCACGCTGCGAGCCCGGGATCGTCGGCCAGTTACCTTGTGCGGGATCGGCTTTCACCAACCGCGAGGTTTGCGGGTCCAGGTCGCGGACCGTGGTGACCATCAGATAGTTCGTCCGGTTGATCTGCACGACGCCCGCGGGCAACTGCGACGCGCCCGGCGGGGTGGGTTCGGCCAGCAGCGGCTCGTCGACCCCCATGACGCCGGCGTAGCGCACACCCCCGCCGTCGTTGACCGAATCGATGTCGACGTGCAGCGCGATCGGCGAATACCAGCCCCCGTATCCCACGCCCTGGCCGGCGAAGCTGTCCCCGCAGACCTGCAGCACGCCACTGGGGAACTCCATGAACTCACAGAGGTCCGTCGCGCCGATGCCGTAATCACGGGTGGGCGTGCCGGTTCCGGCGGTCGGCCCGATGCGCAACACCTGACCGGGCGCCAGCGGCGGCAGCACAGGGCTGGGTCTCGGCGCGGGCGGGTCGGCGAAGGCGAGCCCCGCCGAAACGGCATTCCAGCAGAGAAAGATCGACAGAATGCCTGCTGGAATACCGTTTCGACGCAAGGTCTACAGTTGGGCGACCAGCAGTTCGGCGATCTGAATTGTGTTCAGCGCCGCGCCTTTTCGCAGGTTGTCCCCAGCCACGAATAACGCTAGGCCCTTGTTCTCCGGCACCCCGGGGTCCTGACGGATGCGGCCGACCAACGATTCGTCGGCCCCGGCGGCGGCCAGCGGCGTCGGCACATCAGCGACCTTCACCCCCGGCGCGGACGCCAACAGCTCACGGGCCCGGTCCGCCGTGAGCGGCTGGGCAAATTCGACGTTGATCGACAACGAGTGTCCCGTGTACACCGGCACCCGCACACACGTCCCGCTGACCGCGAGGTCCGGGATGCCGAGGATCTTGCGGGTCTCGTGGCGCAGCTTCTGGTCCTCGTCGGTCTCGCCGGATCCGTCGTCGACGAGCGCACCCGCCAGTGGCACCACGTTGAACGCGATCGGGGCGACGTAGGTGCTTGGCGCCGGGAAGTCCACCGCACCGCCGTCGGCCACCAACTGCCTGCTGTCGCCGACCACCGCGTCGGTCTGGGTGTAGAGCTCCTCCACACCGGCCAGCCCGCTGCCGGACACCGCCTGATACGTGGACGCGATCATCCGCACCAGGCCCGCCTCGTCGTGCAGCGGCTTGAGCACCGGCATCGCGGCCATCGTCGTGCAGTTCGGGTTGGCGATGATGCCCTTCGGAAGGGCTTGAGCGCGGTTGGCGACATCTCTCTCGAAGTTGACCTCGCTGACCACCAGCGGAACCTCGGGGTCCTTGCGCCAGGCCGACGAGTTGTCGATCACCACCGCGCCGGCGGCGGCGAACCGCGGCGCCTGCACCCGCGACATCGCCCCACCCGCCGAGAACAGCGCGATGTCCAACCCGGCCGGGTCGGCGGTCGCCGCGTCCTCCACCTCGATCTCCTGGCCGCGGAACGGCAGCTTGCGGCCCTGCGAACGCGCCGACGCGAAGAACCGCACGCTGGTGGCGGGAAAATTCCTCTGCTCCAGCAACGTGCGCATCACCTGACCGACCTGGCCGGTCGCGCCGACCACACCGAGCGAAACCATGGTTACCGTCCCGTCCCCGCGTAGACCACGGCGTCTTCGTCGCCGCCGAGTTCGAACGCCTCGTGCAACGCGGCCACCGCCTTGTCCACCTCGGTGTCCTTGATCAGCACCGAAATCCGGATCTCGGAGGTGGAGATCAGGTCGATGTTCACGCCGACCTCGGCCAGCGCCTCGCAGAACTTCGCGGTCACGCCGGGATGGCTGCGCATGCCCGCGCCGATCAGCGACACCTTGCCGATGAGGTCGTCGTAGAGCACCCGGGTGAACCCGATCTCATTCTGCACCGCGGTGAGCTTCTCCACCGCGGCGGGCCCGCGCTCGCGCGGGCAGGTGAACGTGATGTCGGTCTTGCCGTCCTCCACCTTGGACGCGTTCTGCAACACCATGTCGATGTTGACGTCGGCATCGGCGATCGCGCGGAACACCTTGGCGGCGTAGCCGGGGATGTCGGGGATGCCGACGATGGTCACCCGCGCCTCGCTGCGGTCGTGGGCGACTCCGGTCAGGATGGCGTCTTCCATGGGAATGTCCTCTATCGATCCGGTCACCATCGTGCCGGGTTTGTCCGAGTACGACGAGCGCACGTGGATGGGCACGTCGTAACGGCGGGCGTACTCAACACAGCGCAGCATCAGCACCTTGGCGCCTGCCGCCGCCATCTCCAGCATCTCCTCGAACGTGACGTTGTCCAAATGCCGGGCGTTGGGCACGATGCGCGGGTCGGCGGTGAAGATGCCGTCGACGTCGCTGTAGATCTCGCAGACGTCGGCGCCCAGCGCGGCGGCCAATGCCACCGCGGTGGTGTCGGACCCGCCGCGGCCCAGCGTGGTGACGTCCTTGCTGTCCTGGCTGACGCCCTGGAACCCGGCGACCAGCACGATCAGACCCTGGTCGAGCGCGTCGCGCACCCGGCCCGGCGTGACGTCGATGATCTTGGCGTTGCCGTGGGTGCCGGTGGTGATCACCCCGGCCTGCGATCCGGTAAACGACCGCGCCTGCGCGCCCAGCGAGTCGATGGCCATCGCGACCAGCGCGTTCGATATCCGCTCGCCCGCGGTCAGCAGCATGTCCATCTCGCGCGCAGGCGGTGCGGGGCACACCTGCCGGGCGAGATCGAGCAGGTCATCGGTGGTGTCGCCCATGGCCGACACCACCACGACGACGTCGTGGCCCTGCTTCCTGGTGTCGACGATGCGCTCGGCGACGCGACGGATCCGCTCGGCGTCCGACACCGAGGATCCGCCGTACTTCTGCACGACGAGCGCCACTGACCAAGCCTTTCGACTGCTGGATGGGGGACCTCACCCAGGATAAGGGTTCGGTGCACGTCATTTGATCCGCCGGTCGGCGACCTACGTAACCCCGAGGAACGGGAACGGTTCGGCCTTCTCGAACGACCCGCTGGCATCGCCGGCGTAGATCGTCTTCTCGCCCTCGCCCAGCGGCAGGCGCAGGGTGGGCGCGCCCTCGGAGAAGTCCAGGTTGTGTAGCTCCACCCAGAACGTGTTCGGCGACAGCGCCGACTCGAAGAAATAGCGGCGGGCCGTGTGGTCGATGACGGTGCGCCAGCGCGTAGTGGAGATGTTGGGCTCGTCGGAGGTGGAGATGCCCCACGGCACCGACGCGTTGCGCACCACGCTGAACACCGCCGCGGCGGCCAACAGCGGATCGTCGGTCTTGGGCACGGCGTCGATGTAGAACGACGCGCGCACGAAGCGGTCGGCGGCGCGGTTGGTGCCGGGCAGCATCACCGTCCCGCCGATCTCCTTCCAGTACTCGGCGATCGCGAGTTGCTTGGAGAAGATCGGCGAGTTGGTCATCACCTGGTACTGCTTGTCGTGGTGGATGACCTGCTCGCCGTCGATGTACTCGACGATCGCGCTGTCGCCACTGGCATCCGACATCGCCAGGTGCAGCGTGGCCAACCGGTCCTGTCCGGGCACCTGGGTGGTGGCGATCCGCAGCGGTGTCGCGCGCATGGCGGCGACGGCCTCGGCCACCGACGCGAAGTTGTCCAACACGTATTGACCCCACAGCGCCAGGGAAAGCGCTGGGCCGCCTGCGGTTTCGGCCGGATACTGCGATTCGGCCAGCCACAGCACATTGGCTGCGAGACCGGCCTCGTTCACCCCGTCGGTGGTGCAGATGTCGTAGCCGGTCGCCACCACGCTGCCATACTTCGACGTCCACTCGACCGAGTCCGGCCCGGCCTGGCCGCTGCGAGCCACCCCGCGCGGCAGCGCCCACAGGTTCGTTTCGATCTCGTATTTCCAATCCATGGACCGCCCGGTGACGATGCGTTCACCGGTGCCCAGATACACCACTCGCGTACACACGACAGCAACCTTAGGCGCTGCTCACGTCCGATCAGCCCGAGCAGGCGTCGGCGAGCTCCGCGAGCTTGTGCGAAATCTGGTCGTTGAGCGCCGACATCTCGTAGAGCACCGGCGGCGCCGGCGCGCCGGGCGCACGCGCCTGCGTCTCGGCACGCAATCGGTGCAGCTTGTCAACGAACTGATCGGCGAGGTCGGCGACCTGCGCGCTGGTGCCGGCCAGATCGGGGTTGTCGACCTGGTGGGCGCGCTCGGCCAGACCGTCGGCCCACTCGCGGTAGGCGGTCTCCTCGGCCTCGCTCACCAGCCCGTCGCCGCCCTTGGACCCGATGAGTTCGCCCTGCGAGCGGTTGAAGTCCAGGAGGTCTTGAACCGGGCCGCACTCCTCGGGTGGTTGACGCAGAATGCTGTAGCCGAGCGCCACCACTGCCACGACGGCCACGCCGATGGCCAGCCACCACCGCCGATCGAGCCTCATCGCAGGAACTCTACGGTCCGCCTCCACCCTCGCCGCATGTCGGCGCGGGTTTCGGCCGACCCGGCCCGCTTGGTACAGTGGTCCGGTGCAGCGGGTGCTCCTTCTCGGACGCCGCGACGGGGTCTGATCCAGACCGGCTTCCCGTCGCGGGTGTTCGCGTTGCGCCGGTCGAGTCCCGTCCAACTCCCGGAGCAACACCGTGACCACTTATTCCACACCCTCCTCGGACGCGCCTGACGCGTTCGCGTCTGTACGAACCATCACCAAGCCATCCGGCCCACCCAGCCCCGGCCAGCCCGGCTGGAACACCCAGCGGGGTTCGGCCATGCCGGTGCGGCGCTACCGCCCCTTCGCCGACGAGGTGGAGGCGGTCACCCTGCCCGACCGCACCTGGCCCGACAAGGTCATCGAGCGTGCACCGATGTGGTGCGCGGTCGACCTGCGCGACGGCAACCAGGCGTTGATCGACCCGATGAGCCCGGCCCGCAAGCGCCGCATGTTCGACCTGTTGGTGCGCATGGGCTACAAGGAGATCGAGGTCGGTTTCCCGTCGGCCAGCCAGACCGACTACGACTTCGTGCGCGAGATCATCACCGACGGCGCGATCCCCGACGACGTCACCATCCAGGTGCTCACCCAGTGCCGGCCGGAACTGATCGAGAAGACGTTCGAGGCGTGCGCGGGCGCACCCCGGGCGATCGTGCACTTCTACAACTCGACGTCGATCCTGCAGCGCCGCGTGGTGTTCAAGGCCGACCGCGAGGCCGTCAAGGCCATCGCCACCGAGGCCGCCCGCCTGTGTCTGCAGGAAGCCGTCAAGTTTCCGCAGACGCAGTGGCGGTACGAGTACTCGCCGGAGTCCTACACCGGCACCGAACTCGAATACGCCAAGGACGTCTGCGACGCCGTCGCCGAGGTCATCCAACCGACACCGGACTGGCCGCTGATCGTCAACCTGCCCGCCACGGTGGAGATGGCCACCCCCAACGTCTACGCCGACTCCATCGAGTGGATGAACCGCAACCTGAACCGTCGGGACAGCATCATCTTGAGCCTGCACCCGCACAACGATCGCGGAACTGCCGTCGCCGCAGCCGAATTGGGCTATCAGGCCGGCGCCGACCGCATCGAGGGCTGCCTGTTCGGCAACGGCGAGCGCACCGGAAACGTGTGCCTGGTGACGCTGGGGCTCAACCTGTTCTCCCGCGGCGTCGACCCGCAGATCGACTTCTCCAACATCGACGAGATCCGCCGCACCGTCGAGTACTGCAATCAGTTGCCGGTGCCCGAACGCCATCCGTACGGCGGCGATCTGGTCTACACCGCGTTCTCCGGCAGCCACCAGGACGCGATCAACAAGGGCCTGGACGCGATGAAGTTCGACGCCGACGCCGCCGGCGAGGACGTCGACGACATCCTGTGGCAGGTGCCCTACCTGCCGATCGATCCGCGCGACGTCGGCCGCACCTACGAGGCCGTCATCCGGGTGAACTCGCAGTCCGGCAAGGGCGGGGTGGCCTACATCATGAAGGCCGACCACGGCCTGGCGTTGCCGCGGCGCCTGCAGATCGAGTTCTCCCAGGCGATCCAGAAGATCACCGACGGCGAGGGCGGCGAGGTATCGCCGAAGGAGATGTGGGACGTCTTCTTCGAGGAGTACCTCGCGCCGGTACGTCCGCTGGAACGGATCCGGCAGAAGGTGACGGCCGCAGAGGTCGACGGCGGCACCGACACCATCGAGGCGGTCGTGCTGCTCGACGGCGTCGAACACGAGATCGTCGGCGCGGGCAACGGTCCGTTGGCAGCGTTCGTCGACGCGCTGGGTGCGATCGGTATCGACGTATCGGTGCTGGACTACTCCGAGCACGCGATGTCGGCGGGCGAGGAGGCCAAGGCCGCCGCGTACGTCGAGGCGTCGATCAACGGCAAGACCGTATGGGGTGTCGGCATCGCGACGTCGATCACCACCGCCTCGCTGCGCGCCGTGGTGTCGGCGGTCAACCGCGCGTCACTCA